>JANOBP010000284.1:0-5718 GCA_031411715.1 Verrucomicrobiaceae bacterium
TGCCTCAACGACCTCATGGCCACCGCCGCTGAAATCACAGGCGAGAAAATTCCCGACAACGCTGGCGAGGACAGTGTGAGCTTACTTCCCGATCTGCTCGGCACCTCGACAAACGGCACGCGCAAGGCCACTGTTCACCAATCGGCGGGCGGTGACCTCGCGCTTCGTCAGGGCCCGTGGAAACTCATCTTCAAGAAGGATGGCAGCCGCGAGCTTTACAATCTCGAAGCTGATTTGAGCGAAACCAAGGATGTGCTCGCTGCAAACGCTGAAGTCGTCTCAAAACTCACTGCGCTCATGCAGCGCTACATCGACGAAGGACGGAGCACACCTGGTGTCGCACAGAAGAATGACTTCGATCTCTCGATCACCAGCCAGAGCAAAAGCAGACAAAAGAAGAAGGGCAAGAAGGCGAATGCCTCGGTGAAATCGCCGGCCGAGCGTGCGCGTGAGGTGGCTCTAGCGGCGGACAAGAGCTACGCCCACCCCGGTTTTGCTCGTGCGCCTGCCGCCACTCCCGTGGTCCAAAAGCCGACGAATTGGCCCCTCGCACCGGCCACGCCCAGCTGGAAGGCCTCGAAAACACCTGCTGGGTCATCTTGTACCTGAACGAGTTCAGTTTTGTGGATTAGCAGCAAGTAGCTCTTCCAAATCGAGCGGGCCGGTGGTCATGGCGAGCTCGCCATTGGCATCACGGGGCCAGTCGGCAGGATCTCGGTCGGTGTAGAGTTCGAGACCGTTGCCATCGGGGTCCGTGAGATAGAGAGCTTCACTGACGCCGTGGTCGGCAGCGCCGTCGAGCGGGATCTTGTGCTCGATGAGGCGGCGCAAGGCATCGGCGAGTGCTTTTCGATCAGGATAGAGGATGGCGACGTGGAAGAGGCCGGTGGTGCCGGGCGACGGCGGTTTGCCTCCACGGCTTTCCCACGTGTTGAGGCCGATGTGGTGATGATAGCCACCGGCGGAGACAAAAGCCGCGCCGAGGCCGTAGCGCTGCGTGAGCTGGAAGCCGAGCACGCCGCAGTAAAAGGCCAATGCTCGCTCCAGATCGGCCACCTTCAGATGAACGTGACCGATGCGGACATCGGGATGGATGGGCGTGCTCATCTCACGCGGCGCTGAGCGCGGGATAGTCGGTGTAGCCTTCGGGACCAGGCGAATAGAACTTCGCGGCAATGGGCGCATTGAGATCCGCTTTGGCGGCAAAGCGTGCAGGCAGATCGGGATTGGCGAGGAAGCTGGTGCCAAAGGCCACGGCGTCGAGTTTGCCCTCGGTGATAGCTTGTTCGGCCTCGTCGGCGGTGTAGCCCATGTTACCGACGAGCGTGCCTTTGAAGTGCTGACGAGCAGGAGTCATGACATCGCCTTTTTGAGCCTGGAAGAAGTCGCTGCGCATGACGTGCAGATAGGCGAGGCCACGGGCGCTGGTCTGCTGCGCGATGTAGGTGGTCACGGCGACGGGATCGCTGTCGATCATGCTGTTGTAGCTGTTCAGCGGCGAGATGCGCAGGCCGACTCGATCCGCACCCCACACGCTGATGACAGCGTCGAGTACTTCGAGCATCAAACGGGCTCGATTCTCGATGGAGCCACCGTAAGGGCCGCTGCGCTTGTTGGCGCCATCGCGGAGGAATTCGTCGAGCAGGTAGCCATTGGCTCCGTGGACCTCCACGCCGTCAAATCCGGCGGCTTTGGCATTCTCGGCGGCTTTTTTGAAGCCTGCGACGATGCCGGGGATCTCCTCGTCGCGGAGTTCACGCGGTGTGACGTAGGGTTTCTTGCCTTCGGGCGTGTGAACTTCATCGCCGGTGATCGGAATGGCGCTGGGAGCGACGGGTTGTGCTCCGCCATTAAGCAGGGGATGACAGGCACGACCACCATGCCAGATTTGCAGGACGATTTGACCGCCTTTAGCATGCACGGCGTCGGTGACGGCTTTCCAGCCTTGGACTTGAGCTTCGGAATAGATACCTGGCTCCATCCAGAAAGACGAGTTGCCTTCGATGGCCATCGTGGCCTCGGCGATGATCAAACCGGCGCTGGCTCGCTGCGCATAGTATTCGGCCATGAGCGGTGTGGACACATGATCGGCATCGGCACGGCAACGCGTGAGCGGGGCCATGAGGATGCGGTTTTTGAGCTGGAGGGCACCGGCGGTGAGAGGCGAGAGAAGTTTCATGGAGTGGTGGAGTTTTGGAGTCGTGATTCACTTCACTAGGCCGAGCCAAGCTTTACGCTCAGTGAAGAGAAGGAAGGCGGAGAGGATGGAGATGACGAGGATGGGCGGATCGGTGAGGCCAGCGCCCTTCGTGAGGAAGAGGTGGAAGGCGAGGATGTTCACGATGATCGGCCCGAGGATGAGCAATCCAATGTTGCGAGTTTTTGGCAAAGCGACGAGGAGACCGCCAAGAATCTCCAGCACCTTCACGAAGGCGAGGTAGCCCGTGGGGAACATGGCGGCCATGAAGAGCTTGTGCGGAGCATCAGCCGGCGACGGATCGGCAGGCATGGGGATGAAGTTGAGGAAGAAGTTCGCGCCAAAGGTGATGAAGGCGAGACCGAGGAGGGCGGAGGCGATGGTGGGTGCTAGTTTCATGATGTGTGTGGTGTTGAGGTTGAGTGGAGTTATTCAAGATCAAAGAGCAGTGCTTCGGCATTGTCACTGGCAGTGATGGTTAATGTACCGGTTTCCTCGGCGCTGAAGGCATCGCCGGGTTTTAATGTGCTGCCGTGGGATTCGACGCTGCCTTTGATGAGTTGGAACCAAACGCCGCGGCCGGTTTTGATTTCGTGAGTGATGCTTTGGCCTTTGGGAAGGCGGACGCGGTAAATGTCGGCGTCCTGATGAATGGTGGCGCTGCCTTCGCGACCATCGGGGGAGATGACTAGCACCTTGGGCTCGTTTTCCTTGGCGGGATCAGGGTGCCATTCGGTATAGCTGGGCGTGAGGCCGCGCTGGCGGGGACGAATCCAAATTTGTAGAAGCGAGGCTCCTTCGGTTTTGGACGGATTGAACTCGCTGTGTGTGACGCCGCGACCCGCACTCATGAGCTGGATCTGGCCAGGCAGGAGCACACGCCCATTGCCCATGCTGTCTTTATGCTCCAGAGCACCCCAGAGGATGTAGCTAAAGATTTCCATGTCGGCGTGTGGGTGTGTAGGAAAGCCAGCGCCGGGAGTGATGATGTCTTGATTGATGACGCGCAGGCTACGGTAGCCCATGTGCGCGGGGTCATAGTAATCCGCAAAGGAGAAGGTGTGATAGCTGTCCAGCCAGCCGTGGTTGGCGTGGCCGCGTTCATTGGAGGATCTAAGAGTGAGTTTCATAACCATATGATACTGCGGCATACGATGCGTGCTGACCAATGCCGTTTCATGCCAGAGTTCATGCCTTGCGGTAATGAAGTCCCCGCACAGCATACAGCCATGGAATTCCACCAACTCCGCTACTTCACCGCTGCTGCTGAGGACATGAGCATGTCACGAGCTGCGGAAAGGCTGCACGTCACGCAACCAGCGCTGAGCCGACAAATCGCGGCACTGGAGTCAGAACTGGGTGTGGCGCTTTTTGATCGCGTGAAGAAGCGCATCGTGCTGACGGACGCGGGGCGCTTTTTCCTACCAAAAGCACGCCAGATCATCTGTGATGCCGAAACGTCCGCGCAACAACTCCGCGAGCAGTTTGGTGATGCGCCGCGCACGTTGAGGCTGGGTTTTCTCTCGATCTTCCTGGATGATCTCGTCGCACCCGCGCTGCGCGAGTTCCGCCAACGGCATCCGAAGGCACGCGTGAGCCTATTCGAGTTGCCGCCGCGTGCTCAGCTCGAAAGACTACGCGCGCATGAGTTGGACGCGGCGATCCTTGGCAATCTGGAGGACAGCGACCGCCAGCTTTTCAGCGTACGGCGGCTTTCACGGCATAAAATGGCTGCGGTGGTGCCAGAGGAGCATGCGCTGGCGAAAAAGAAATCGGTGAGGCTTTCGACGCTGGCCAATGAATCGTGGATCTCGCTCAGCGACGCGGTGTTTCCGGGTCGGCGGGAGTTTTTGCGCGGCATCTGCGATGCGGCGGGTTTTGAGCCGCAGATCGTGAGCGAAGTGGATTCGCTTTCGCTCATGCTAGCGGCGGTGGCCTCGGGCGATGGCGTGGCGCTGATGCCAGAGCATGCGCAGAAGATTCCCCATTCGGGCGCTTCCTTCGTCAAACTAGCCGCCCCGGTGCCGACAACGGAGCTGCTGATGGTGCAGCCAAGGATCAAGCCAAGCGTTGAGATGGCGACTTTGACCGAGTTGATCGCGGAGCGGGCCTCGAGAGCAGAGGCATGAAAAACTGCAGCGGTGAAGCGTGCGGGATTTTCGAGAAAAAGTGGGGCTGATGACTTCGCGGCGGCGATGGCCCTAGGCCATCTCGTGGTCGGAGCTGGGTGTGACAGAGTTTGATCGCGTGAAGAAGCGCATCGTGCTGAGGGCTGGGCGCTTTTCCTGCCTGATGGAAGCAAGACTCCACTTGTCAGATGTGGAGGGCCTCTCCTATGATGAACTCACGATGAGTCAAGGCGCTCCACAAGACATTGCTTCGGGCTGCACACGCCCAACCGAGGATGAGATGCGCTTTTTCTTCGAGCATTCGTTGGATCTGCTGTGTGTCGCCAACTTCGACGGCTGGTTCACCAAGCTGAATCCGGCCTGGGAGGCAGCGCTGGGTTTCACCCGCGAGGAATTGATGGCGGTGCCTTATGTGGAATTCACCCATCCCGATGACATCGCGGGCACTGTGGCCGAGGCGCAGAAACTCAGCACGGGCGCGCTGACGTTGTCATTCGAAAACCGCTTCCGGCGCAGGGACGGCGGCCACATCTGGCTGCTGTGGCATGCGATGCCCGATCGTGACCGGGGGCTGATCTTTGCCGCCGCACGCGACATCACGGCGAAAAAAATCATGGAGCAGGAACTGCTCCGCACCACGCAGTTGCAGCAGGCGATCCTGGACGGTGCGAACTTCACCATCATCTCCGGTGCGCCGGATGGCATCATCCAGACGTTCAACGCCGAAGCGGAGCGCAATCTGGGGTACACTGCGGAGGAGGTGGTTGGCAAGGTCACGCCCGCCATCATTCACGATCCTGAGGAGGTGGTGAGGCGCGCGGCAGTGCTCACGAAGGAACTGGGTCGTCCCGTGGAGCCGGGTTTTGAAACTTTTGTGGCAAAGGCGCGATTGGGCATGCCGGATGAGAATGAATGGACCTACATTCGCAAGGACGGCAGCCGTTATCCGGTGCTGCTGTCGGTGACGGCCTTGACGGACAAGAGCGGGCAGATCACTGGCTTCCTCGGCGTGGGCCAGGACATCACGGAGCGCAAACTGGCGGAGGAAGCGCAGCGCAGGATGGCAGACCGGCTGCAACTGGCCACACGTGCTGCGAATGTGGGCATTTGGGACTACGATGTGGTGCATCAGCGTCTGGTGTGGGACGATGCGATGTATCGGCTCTATGGCATCACGGCGGCGACTTTTTCCGGCGCTTACGAGGCGTGGGAGTCCGGACTCCACCCTGATGACAAGGCCCCCCAGGCCGAGCGGCTACAGATGGCCCTGCGCGGGGAACAAGATTTCGACACGGAGTTCCGTGTGGTGTGGCCGGATGGCTCAGTGCGGCATATCAAAGCCAACGGCGTCGTTCAGCGTGACAGCGCGGGCAATGCCGTGCGCATGATCGG
>JANOBP010000285.1:0-7945 GCA_031411715.1 Verrucomicrobiaceae bacterium
GAAACGCTGCCTGCTATCGCACGTATTTTGGCGAAGCATCACGGCTTTAAATGCACGGTGCTTTTTGACATCGACCCGGAGGGCAACATCGCTGCGGGTGAGCCGCAGAACATTCCTGGCATGGAGGCGCTCGACTCCACGGATCTCGCCGTCGTCTTTCTGCGCTTTCAGGGCCTGCCGCCTGAGCAGATGAAGCACCTTGATGCTTATCTCAATCGCGGTGGACCCGTGATCGGTCTGCGCACGGCCACACATGCTTTCAAAGGCACGCCAGAGCCTTATGCCAAGTATGACTACAATTCCAAAGTCGCGGGTTACGAGTCCGGCTTCGGCCATCAGGTGCTCGGGCAGACGTGGGTTGGCCATTACGGCAAAAATCACTCGCAGAGCACACGCATCGCCATCGTGCCGGATAAGGCAGCGCATCCGATCCTACGCGGCGTGAAGGACATTTGGGTGCAGGCAGGTGGTTACGTCGGCAATCCAACAGATGGTGAGATTTTGACGATGGCACAGCCGCTTGATGGCATGACACAGGATTCACCTGCGTCAAAGACACAGCCGCCGCAGCCAAGCGAGTGGACACGCTCTTATAAAAGCGCTTCGGGTAAAGTAGGCCGCGTTTTCACCTCCCTTTACGGAACATCAGAGGACATCACGAATGAAGGCTATCGTCGCATGATGGTGAACAGTTGTTTCTGGGCCGTGGGTCTGGAAGACGCGATCAAAGCGGATCTAAACGTCGCATTTGTCGGTGCAGCGAAGCCGAACACCTTTGGTGGCGGCGCGTATGCTCGCGGGATCAAACCGGAGATGTATGCAGGATTTGAAAGCCCGATTCCGGCGAACAACAACACGCAGGGACCCGCGAAGTCGAAAAAGGAAGAGAGGGCGGATAAAAAGGCCGAGAAACAAGCTGCTAAAACCGAAGTCTCTGCCAAGCCAACCGTCGCGACCGGCAAACCGGCTCGTTTTGTCCGCATTGAAATCCCCGGTGACAAAAAGTGCCTGCAGATCGCCGAGATCGAGATCATGAGCGGCGGGAAGAACATCGCGAAGGGCGGCAAAGCCAAGCAATCGACTACGGGACATGGCGGCGACGCAAATCGTGCGATGGATGGCGACAAAAACCCGAACTATGGGAATGGCATGACGCACACGCAGGAGAACCAACCGAATCCTTGGTGGGAGGTCGATCTCGGTTCCGCACAGCAAGTGGATGCGATCAGCCTGTGGAGCCGTCGGGGCTTCCCGGATCGTCTCGGCGATTTCACGCTGCAACTGCTCGATGAAGGGCGCAAAGCGGTGTTCGAACTGAAGAATGTGGCTGCTGGCGATTCGCTCACAATTGATGTCAAAGGCGGCGGTAAGCTCGCCTACCTCTCCTTTGACGGTAAGCCCGGCAAACCGGCTGCGAAGGGCGGTGGCGGTGGTGGTGCTCCGGCCGCGAAGGAGCCTGAACTGGCAGAAGTGCCCGCCGACTACAAAGACACACTGCCGTTTGCTTTCAGTAAAGGCGACACCATCGCGATCCTCGGCAACGGCCTGCCTGACCGCATGCAGCACGATGGCTGGATGGAAACAGTCCTGCAGAGCCAGTTGCCAGATTTGCAGGTGCGCTTCCGCAACATGAGCACCAGCGGCGACCGCCCAAACAGCTTCCCGCGCAGCAGTGGAGCGACGAACATCACTGATTATCTGCGGCATGTGAAGGCAGACGCAGTGTTCGGTTTCTTTGGATACAACGAGTCGTATGACAACAAGCCGGAGGAATTTCAGAAGCAACTCGTCGAATTCGTCAAAAAGACACGTGGTAGCAAGGCGAACGGCAAATCCTTCCCACGCATCGTGCTCTTCAGCCCCATCGCCCATGAAGACACACGCAATGTGAACGTGCCCGATGGCAAAGCGCACAATGCGGGTCTCGAAGCCTATACAAAAGCCACAGAAGCAGCAGCAAAGGAAGCCGGTGTGGGCTTCGTGGATCTGTTCCATCCTTCACTGGAGCTTTTCAAAGCCTCAAAAGAGCCGCTGACTAACAACGGCGTACATTTGACTGCCGATGGCAACCGCCAGATCGCGGAGGTGATCGCGAAAGCATTGCTGGGCAAGCAAGTGAGTGCCTCGCCGTCGATGGAGCCGCTGCGTGAGGCCGTGTTGGACAAAAGCATGCACTGGTATAACCGCTACCACGCTTCCGATGGTAACGACGTGTGGGGCGGTCGCTCAACATTAAGCTTTGTGGACGGGCAAACCAATGCGGTCGTGCTCCAGCATGAGCTTTCGATGCTCGATGTGATGACTGCCAACCGCGACGAACGCGTCTGGGCGCGCATCACAGGAGGCGACAAGAAAATCGATGACAGCAATGTGCCAAAACCCATTCAGGTCGTCTCCAACGTCGGTGGCGGCAGCAAGAGCAGCAACGCACAGAAGGAAGGCGTGCTGCGCTACATCAGCGGTGAAGAAGCCATCAAGCACATAGCCGTGAGGAAAGGATTCGAGATTCAACTCTTTGCCGATGAAGCCAAATTCCCGCAACTCGCCAACCCGGTGCAGATGCAGTTTGATACCAAGGGACGCCTGTGGGTCGCTGCGTGGTCGGATTATCCGAAATGGGAACCTTTGAAGGAATCCAAAGATGTGCTACTCATCCTGCACGACGACAACAACGACGGCAAAGCAGACCGCGCCACCGAGTTCGCCAAGGTGAATAATCCGCTCGGCTTTGAGTTTTGGAACGGTGGCGTGCTCGTCACACGGCAATCTGAGCTCCTTTTCCTCAAGGACACCGATGGTGACGACAAGGCTGATGTCCAGACGATCATGCTCATGGGTCTCGACAGCTCTGACACTCACCACGGAGCGAACAACCTCATCTACGGTCCTGATGGCGGTATCTACTGGCAGAGCGGCGTCTTCATGCAGCACAATCATGAGCACCCATGGGGACCATCGCTTCAAGCCAGCTCCAGCGCCATGTATCGCTTTGATCCACGCCGCTTCACCATCGCCAAACACGCGGACAATTCACCCAACCCGCACGGTACCTCGTTTGACTCCTGGGGTTATCAATACGCCACCGACGGCACTGGCGGCCGTGCGTACCAAGTGCGCCCTGAGGGTAGCGGCTTCAAGATGTATGAGTTGCTCAAAAAAGAAGTGCGCCCCGTCACCGCCAGTGAAGTCGTCAGCAGCACTCATTTCCCGGAAGGGATGCAGGGAGACTTCCTCATCTGCAACGTCATCGGCTTCCTCGGAGTGAAACATTACCACCTGGAGCGCGACGCTGAAAAAGGCACCGTGTGGGGCGAGCCTGCTGGCGAGGAACTCACCGTCAAAGTCACCCAAGCCGATGGCACCGTGGTCGAGGAGAAATCAACCGGCTTCCTCATGAGCGGCGACAAGAACTTCCGCCCAAGCGACGCTGTTTTCGCTCCCGATGGCTCACTCTACATCAGCGACTGGCACAACGTCATCATCGGCCACATGCAGCACAACGTGCGCGACCCAAATCGCGACCACGCACATGGCCGAGTCTATCGCATCACCGCTACGGGCCGTCCTTTGCAAAAAGTGGTGCCCATCGATGGTCAACCCATCGCGGCTCTGCTGGAAAACCTCAAGCATCCGACTGACAGCGTCCGCCATCGCACGCACATCGAGCTTAGTGAGCGTGACACCAAGGAAGTCATCGCCGCCACGCAGCAATGGATCAAGCAGTTCGACGCCACGAAGAAAGAGGACGCGCATCACCTCCTTGAGGCACTGTGGATTCATCAGCAGCACAATGTGCGCAACACGCAGCTCCTCGGCCAACTCGTCAAATCCCCTGAGTTGCACGCTCGCAATGCCGCCAACGTCGTCCAGCACCTCTGGTTCAACGTCGAGTCCTCCATGCATGGCGGCGTGCTCGCTGGCGATGCGGAAGACAAAATCAAGAAGTCCGGCATCCTCAGCGACACACCCGACTTGACCACCATCCGCATCGCCACCGTGAAGGAACGCATGATGTATGACGTGAAGGAACTCACCGTGAAGCACGGCAAAAAGGTGAAGCTCACCTTTGCCAATGAAGACTTCATGCCGCACAACCTGCTGCTCGTGAATCCTGGCAAGATCGAAGAGATCGCCGCCCAAGCCCTCGCCCTCGGAGCCAAAGGCTTCGAAACTGGCTTCATCCCTGAAAACAAAGACATCCTCTGGCACACCAAGCTCCTCGATGGCGGCAAAGAAGAAGTCCTCGAGTTCACCACACCCGCCAAGCCCGGCGACTACCCCTATGTCTGCTCCTTCCCCGGTCATCACATCATCATGCGTGGTGTGCTGCACGTGAAGTAGCTGTCACGAAGTTTTATTCGTCGTCAACTGGTGGCCCCACCAGTTGACGACTGCAAGTGAAAGGCAGCATGCTGGCGACGTTAGTAGTTGCATGAATCGTGTCATCGCCGCCCTCTTGGTTTTTCAAAGCCTCACACTCGCTGAGTTTAAGCAGCCGGTGCCTGGTGTGTATCTCTGGCAGGACTCATGCAATGTCTATGTGCTGAAACACGCTGATGCCGCTCTGCTCATTAATTTGGGTGATGGAGTGGTGCTGAAACATCTCGCTGAAATTGGAGTGAAGCGAGTCGAGTGGGTGATCTTCACCGATCATCATCGTGAACTTTGCCAAGGTGCTCCAAAACTGGACCGTGCAACCACGAAGGTCGCGAGTTCGGAACTGGAGAAAGAGATCTTCGAAAATCCGCTCTCGTTCCGCAAATGGAACCCGAGACTTGGTGACAAATACAGCGTCCATGGAGCGAGCTACGTGCGCCCGCCTGCTGCACCGATCCCAATCGACCGCGTGCTTGCCGATGGAGAGGCTTTTGTCTGGAACGACTTTGAGCTCACCTGCGTGAGCACGCCGGGGCACTCCCCAGGAGGTATGAGCTTCATCTTGAAGCGCGATGGTGAAAAAATCGCCTTCACCGGTGGCATCATGCAAAACGGCGCACGGATGACGAAATGGTTCGATACGGAGTGGGACTATGGTTTTGGCAAAGGCCTCGATGCACTCACCGCTTCTGTGCAAAAGATTGCGAAGTTAGGCATCACGACCGCATTCCCCACGAAAGGGCCAGTTATCGAACACGCGACGGCACAGTTTGAAGCGTATCAGCAAAAGCTCGCCGCATTCCGTCCTGACTACATCCGTGGCTATCCGGTGGATACGCTTTCAAAACGAGGTCCGCACCCCGCTACCAAGCCAACGGAGGTGCATTACGTCGTGCAGGTGACGCCGCACCTTTACATGTTCGGCCCAGAGATGGCGGGGAAAAACTTTGCCATGCTCATCGCCGATAGCGGTCACGCTTTGCTGCTCGACTGCGGCCTTTTCCCAAAGCTCGTGCTGAATCGCATCATCGACGACATGAAGAAGCACCTCGGGCTCAAGCAGATCGACGCCTGCTGGATCTCCCACTCGCATGGCGACCACTTCACGCTCTTCCCAGCGCTTCAGGAGCATGGTGTGAAGTTTTGGACGATGGATAGCATCGCCGACAAGTGCGAGAACCCCCGCCACTACGATTACCCCGCGATGATCGGCACCTACAACGCCGGCTTTGAAAGCGCCAAGATCGACCGCGTCCTTAAAGCAGGCGATGTCATCGAGTGGGAAGGCTACAAGCTGCACATCGACTGGATGCCCGGCCAGACTGAGTTTGGCAATGCGCTCTGGCTGGAACTCGATGGCAAGCGCATCGTCTTCACCGGCGACAATCTATTCGGAGATCCCGCTGACGTCGCGCAGAATGGCCACGAGTGCGTCGTCGCACGCAACAGTGCCATCACCGAAGAAGGCTATCTCGTGGCCGCCAAGTATCTTCAAAAATTGAAGCCTGACATCATTATGGGCGCTCACTCGGTGCTCATGACCGATCCCGCGGCCTTCATTGAGCGCTTTCACGACTGGTCGCAGCGCATCATCCAACAGTACAAGAATTTATTGCCCGATATCGACTATGAGTACCTCTATGACCCCTACTGGGTTAGCGCTTATCCGTATCGCGTCGATCTCGCCAAAGAAGCCGAAGTGAGCATCACGGTGCGTAACTTCCGCGACAAGCCACAGCAACACCGCATCGAGCTTCAACTCCCGCCAGGCATCAAAGCCGATCCCGCCGTCCTCGAAGGTACAGTCGGTGCTCAATCACGCCAAAGCTTCAAGATCAAACTCAGCGTCGATTCAGACAAGGTGCCCGTTGGAGTGCAAATGATCCCCATGGACATCACCCTCGATGGCCAGCGCTATGGGCAACTCTTCGATTTCATCATCCAAGCCAAAGAACCTGAGAAACCAGTCTCGAAGTGATGAATTGTCACGGACCCTTAAGGACCATCAAGGCGAACCACATCAGCATTGTCAGCTGCCACACCTTTTTGATGGTCCAGGCCCTCAGCCCTGCGCAGACGAGCAGCGGCGAAGAATTCTTTTAAAATGGCCACGCAGTCATCCTGGAGCACGCCGGAAGTGATTTCACAGCGGTGATTGAGATTGGGAGCTTGCAGCAGGTTCCAAAAGCCTCCAGCGCCACCACCTTTGACATCAGGGCAGCCAAAAATCACGCGCCGCACACGGCAGTGGACGATGGCACCCGCGCACATCGGGCATGGCTCCTTGGTCACGTAAAGGTCACACTCATTGAGCCGCCAGTCGCCCAAAGCGCTCTCTGCCTGAGTCAGCGCCAGCATCTCGGCATGCGCTGTGGCGTCTTTGAGTGTCTCGACCTGATTCCACGCCCGGCCAATGACTGTCCCCTGATGCACGATGATGGCACCAATGGGTACCTCGTCCTGTTTAGCGGCCTTGCGAGCCTGTCGCAGTGCGTCACGCATGTAATGCGCGTCGTCGAAGGGGTTGATGATCAAAGTGTCAGTCACTTGCTTTTTATAGTCCAATCAGTGCTCAACACAAACCTTGAACTTTGCCCCCTGAACTTTAAGAAGCCTCATGGCACCCAAACCCAATCTCATTCTCCCTTCACTGCTGGCCGCTGATTGGTCAAAAATCGATGCCGAGGTGAAACGCGCGTCTGATGCAGGTGCGAAGTGGCTGCACCTGGATGTGATGGACGGCAACTTCGTCGATAACATCTCCTTCGGACCGCAGATGGTGCAGACCGTGCGCAAGTGCACCGATATGTTTTTGGATGTGCATCTCATGATCCACCGCCCCGATCATTATCTGGAGCGCTTCATCAAAGCGGGCGCGCAAAACATCACCATCCATGTCGAGGCGAGGTATGACACATCCGTGGCGGAGACGTTAAAACGCATCCGTGCCGCTGGACTTAACTGCGGCATCGCGCTGCACCCCAGCACGCCGTTCGAGGCTGCGCTGCCGTATCTCCATGACATCGACCTGCTACTGGTGATGACGGTGGTGCCCGGCTTTGGCGGCCAGCCTTTCATGGAAAAGGAAACCATGCCTAAACTGGGCGCTGCACGTGATTACCGAGATCAAAACGGTCTCGACTTTCACCTCGAGGTCGATGGCGGCATCTACACGCACACCGCCCCCATCGCGAAACGCCATGGGGCCAATCTTTTCGTCTGCGGCACCTCCTCCTTCGGCCCGCCTGACATGCAGCAGTCGATGCGTGAGCTAGCCGCCGCTGTCGAGGGTTGAAAGAGTGACTCCACAGCAAGAATCGGGGCTTGGTGCCGTAATTTGAGAGTCTTGTCCCTCTTACGATATGTCACGAACGACTCATAACTGCGCTGGCCATCTGCGGCGCGATTTTTTGAAGCTTGGTCTAACCGCCGCTGGTGGTGGGCTTGGTTTCACGGATCTGTTGCGTGCAAGAGCGATGGCGGGACAGGCACCGCAGACTTCGTTGTCACGACCTGTGAATTGCATTTTAGTTTGGTTGGATGGCGGGCCGTCACACTATGAGATGTT
>JANOBP010000286.1:0-1918 GCA_031411715.1 Verrucomicrobiaceae bacterium
CCCCAGCGACGTCGGCCGCCCGATCACCGACCTCGCCTCCGACCTGCTCTATCCCGCCCTGGTCGAAGACGCAAACGAGGTGCTGCGCACGCTGGTCTTTTGCGAACGCGCCATCACCACCGGCGACGGGCGCTGGTTCACCGTGCGCATTATGCCCTACCGCACCATGGACAACCGCATTGATGGCGTGGTCATCACCTTTGCCGACATCAACGTCGCCAAAAAATTAGAGGCCAAACTGCGCGAGAAGAACAGCGATCTGACCACGCACTCAGCTGAGCAAGGCCGCGCGCTGGGCCGTGCCGAGGGGCAGTTGGAAGTCCAGCATGCCAAACAGTTGCGCAACAAGGCCAAGGCCCCACGAAAATCCCAGCTATGAAAAAGAAGCCCAAGCCCGCGACAGACACCATCGACCTGCGCCGCCGTGCTGAACGCCGCCTGCGTGAGCAATCCGCCAAGGCGGCGCGCACCGAAACCCAGGCCGACGGGCACCACATCCACCAGGAACTGCAGATCCACCAGATCGAGCTGGAGATGCAAAATGAGGAGCTCAAACAAGCCTAGGCAGCGCTGGACGCAGGCCTGGAGAAATACACCGACCTCTATGACTACGCCCCGGTCGGCTATTTCACGCTGACCTCCGACGGCACCATTCGTCAGGTCAATCTCACCGGGACTTCAGTGGTCGGCATTGATCGCTCCCATCTGGTGGGCCGCCGCTTTGGCCTGCTGCTTGCCACCGAGGTGCGCCCTGCGTTCAATGCCTTCCTCACGCGGGTGTTTGTGGACGAAACCAAACAATCACAAGATTACGAGCTGCTGAGAGAGGGCCAGCCGTCCCTGTTCATCAACATCGAGGCCAAGCGCATGCTCAACGGCGTGGAATGCCATGCCGTGGTCGTGGACATCACGGAACGCAAACAGGCCGAGGCCAAAGTGCTCGTGTCGGAAGTCCGCTACCGCCGCCTGTTTGAAGCCGCGCAGGACGGCGTGCTGCTGCTCGATCCTGACACGCGAAGAATCACCGACTCCAATCCTTTCATGACGAAGCTACTCGGCTACACGCATGACGAGCTGGTCGGCAAGGAGCTGTTTGAGATCGGCCTGCTCAAAGATGCCGCCGCGAGCAAGAAGATGTTTCTTGAATTGAAACGACAGCATCAGGTTCGTTACGAAGACCTGCCGCTCAAGACCGAGTCCGGCCGGCATCAGGAAGTCGAGGTGGTGGCCAATTTGTATGAGGAAAACGGCCAGCCCGTCATCCAGTGCAACATCCGCGACATCACCAAGCGCAAGCAGGTGGAGGACATCCTGCGCCGCAACGAAGCGCTGTTCTCCGCACTGCTGGCTAAGGCCCCCATCGGCGTCTATGTCGTGGATGACCAGTTTCGCATGGTTCAGATCAATCCCAAGGCGCTGCCTGCCTTCAGCAAAATCCAGCCGCTGGTCGGGAGGTGTTTTTCAGAAGTCGTGCACCTCCTCTGGCCGAAACGGGTGGCTGATGCTCTCGAGAAGCGCTTCCGCCACACGCTGAAGACCGGGGAGCCGTATCAGTCCCCCGAATTCATTGCTCGGCGGAAGGATACCCGCGTGCAGGAGGCCTATGAATGGCAGATCCAGCGCGTCACGCTGCCCAATGGTGATTACCGTGTGGTCTGCTTCTTCAATGACATCACCGAGCGCAAACGCGCGGAGGAGGATAAGCGCCGCGTCGAGATCCTGGCCGCCTCGAACGCGAAATTGAAGCAGGAAATCATCCGCCGTCAGGCTGTGGAGACCGCCCTCACGAAGAGCGAGCGGCACGCGCAAGAGCTGCTGAAACAATCGCGGCAGTTGCAGAAAAAACTGCGCGAGTCGTCCCATCAGAACCTCCTCGCGCTGGAGAATCAGCGGAAGGAGATCAGCCATGAGCTGCATG
>JANOBP010000287.1:0-11284 GCA_031411715.1 Verrucomicrobiaceae bacterium
CAGCATGAAGAGCTTGCCTTCCTGAATGGTGAACTCAACATCTTGCACGTCTTTGAAGTGCTTCTCAAGAATGCTGCGGACTTTCATAAGTTCCGCATAGCTCTTCGGCATTTGATCCTTGAGCTTCAGCACAGGCTCAGGGGTACGAACGCCAGCGACAACGTCTTCACCTTGAGCATTGATGAGGAACTCACCGTAGAATTCGTTGACGCCATTCGCTGGATTGCGAGTGAAGGCGACTCCAGAGCCGGAGTTGTTGCCAGTGTTGCCGTACACCATGGCCTGAACATTGACAGCGGTACCCCACTCAGCTGGAATGCCGTATTTGCGGCGATACACAATCGCACGGTCATTCATCCACGAACCAAAGACAGCGCCAGCAGCACCGCGGAGTTGGTCCCACACATCAGCAG
The DNA here is from genome assembly GCA_031411715.1 of Verrucomicrobiaceae bacterium. Taxonomy (GTDB): domain Bacteria; phylum Verrucomicrobiota; class Verrucomicrobiia; order Verrucomicrobiales; family Verrucomicrobiaceae; genus Prosthecobacter. Next base: position 414 of record JANOBP010000287.1, read on the forward strand.
GGAATGTCTTGCCGGTGCGATCTTTAACAAGTTGCTTGAAGCGCTTGACCAATTCCTGCTGATCCTGAGCGGTAAGGTCAGAATCAACAATGTCCTTACCATATTTGTGATGCTTGAACTCTTCGATGATCACTTCAAACGGTTCATGATCTTCGCCTTCACGCTTCTGCACACCGAGTACAACGTCCCCATACATTTGAACAAAGCGGCGATAGCAATCCCATGCAAAGCGTTCGTTGTTGGTGGCATTGGCAAGTGCGATAACGGATTGATCATTGAGGCCCAGGTTTAGAATCGTATCCATCATGCCAGGCATGGAGTCACGGGCACCAGAACGGACAGCAACGAGTAGAGGCATCCCTTTGGAATCGCCAAATTTGCAACCCATGATCTTTTCCATGCCGACAACAGCTGCTTCCATCTGAGACTGAAGAGTAACCGGATAGGTTTTCTTGTTCGCGTAATAATAAGTGCAGACTTCCGTCGTGACGGTGAATCCCGGTGGCACTGGCAACCCGATGCGGCTCATTTCAGCCAAGTTTGCTCCCTTGCCTCCAAGTAGCGCTTTCATAGAGCCGCCTCCGTCTGCTTTTCCTGCCCCAAAGAAATATACGTATTTCGTTTTATCTGCGCTGCTCTTGTTTGCTTGCTTGGCCATAATTGTGTCCGGTCTTTTGATGCGATCCGTTTGTGATGAGTTTTTACTGATTGAATGGAAGTCGCGATCTATAGCGCTGAATTATATGATGCAAGCGTTTGTTGACAATCAAAACTTCAGTCGGTTCAACCTGTTCATCGTCGACTAGCGATTCATTGGCACTCTTTCACGAAATGAGAACATGTCCATAACCTGCGCGACAGAAGTGTTGACGCCACTCCGCTCAATCTGATAGAATCAATTCATCATCGAAAATGTGCGCGCTGTTCAGCGCACAGCATGCGATCACGTTAACACTCAAACCGCTCCATCACACACATCATGAAAACACACAGCCACCCGAATCCTCACAACCGCTTTGGGTTCACCCTTATCGAGTTACTGGTCGTCATTACCATCATCGGCATTCTTGCTGGGCTGGTCATCTCTCAAGCGCCAGCCATCATGAAGCAAGGCCGTGAGTTGGAGGTGCGCAATGTTATTGTGGGATTGAAAACAGGCATCGCCAACTACCAGGTCGAGTACAACCGGTTTCCGATTAAGAGCACGAGTTCCGGAGGTGACGCGGACGCAGCAGTGATGAGGACCGACGAAAGCGTAAGTCTTATTGATATCCTGATGGGTGATGCTGCCAGTAATGCGGGAAAGGCATCCGAGGCTGCAACCACGCTTAATCCCAAAGGCATCGAGTTCTGCAATTTTAAGCGTGCTAAGAATGGACTTAACGGTCTGGTCAACGCTCAGTCACCATACAAGCTTGTCGATCTTTGGGGTTTTGCGTATTACGTCCTGTTCGATACAAATTTGAACCAGCAAATCGAGAATCCCGATGTCAAAAATCAGGACCCAAAGATTGCGCAGAGTATTACGAATCCTCCACCGCAGAACCTGCCAACAGATGTTGCCATTTATAGCAGTGGTCAGGACAAGATACCTCTGACTGGAGATGACCTTGTCTCCTGGCGCAATTGACCTGAATATAACCATCCAATTCCAAGCGCGGCAGTCGAAAGGCTGTCGCGTTTTATTTTATCCGGACTCTGGCAACGCGATCAGGCGTACTTCGCCAGCAGGTCTCCCACATTCGTGGTGTCGACCTTTTTGAAGAAATCATCTTCGACCATGCAAACAGGGCCAAAGCCACAACTCGCCAAACATTCAGCAAATTCGATGCTGAATTTACCGTCCGCGCTTACTGCAATGGGGTGATGGTGGTCTGTGTGTGAGCGGTCAATGCCCGCCGACTTACAAAGCGAATCCATTAACTCGTAGCTACCGGCCATTGCGCATGAAAGTGTGCGGCATACGCGGATGTGGAACTTGCCAGGGGCACTTTGGCGGAAGCCGGGATAGAAGGTCACGACTTCCAGCACCTGTATGGGCTGCAGACCGAGCTTTGTTGCCACCCAGTTCACCGCCTCATCGTTGATGAAACGAAAATGCTCCTGCACCAAATGCAAAAGCGGCAGAACGGCGCTGCGTTTGGACACGGGATAGTGTGAAATCGCTTCATCCATGCGTTTCTCCAACTCGGCTGGAACTTCAAAGGCCATGCGTGTGTTCAATTCTTGAGTGGATGATTAAGGTAGATGGAAATCAGCGGTCACATTCGCCCATGACGAAATCAAGACTGCCTAAAATAGCTGGGATATCACTAAGCATGTGCCCGCGCAGCAGTTTGGGCAAGATGCAGAGATTTAGAAAGGATGGTGCACGAATTTTCAATCGATGCGGCACTCCACCACCAGTGCTGTTAATGTAGAAGCCAAGTTCTCCCTTGGGATTCTCCGCAGAAAAATAAACTTCGCCTGCCGGGGCATCAATACCTTGAGTGGCGAGGATAAAGTGATGGATCAACTCCTCCATCTTCATGAGAACCTTTTCTTTTTTCGGTAGCAGACCTTTCGCCTCGGCCACATTGATGGCACCATCGGGTAGATCGGCAAACACCTGGCGTAAAATGCGCACGCTTTGCCGCATCTCCTCCATGCGCACCAAATAGCGGTCATAGCAATCACCGGTCGTTCCCACAGGAATATCAAATTCGTACTTCTCGTAGTCGAGGTATGGGTGCGCCTTTCGCACGTCGAATTCGACACCCGAGCCACGCAGATTCGGTCCCGTAATGCCATAGGCGATGGCGTCTGCCCGTGAGATCACACCGACATTCTGCGTGCGATCCATGAAAATGCGATTGCGCGAAAGCAACTGGTCCAACTCATCGATCACAGGCATCAGTTGCGTTAAAAACGCCTGCACTGCATCCACAAACCCGGGTGGCAGATCACGCACCTGGCCACCCACGCGCGTGTAGCTTGTCGTAAAGCGTGCGCCCGTCAGCTGCTCGCATAGGTTGTAGATCTTCTCGCGCTCCGTGAAGGTGTAAAGGAAAGCCGTCATCGCGCCGACATCCATCGCGAAGACCCCAACTCCCAGCATGTGCGCCGAGATACGTGCCAACTCGCAGCAGATCACCCGTATAGCCTTGCCTCGTGCTGGCAATTCCCAGCCCATCAGCTTCTCCACTGCCAGCGCATATGCCACGTTGTTTGCCAAAGGTGCCAAATAGTCCAGCCGGTCCGTGTAAGGCACGAACTGATTGTAGTGCATGTTTTCAGCGATCTTCTCATCACCACGGTGCAGGTAGCCCACGTCAGGATCCGCCTTGGTGATCACCTCGCCATCCAGTTCCAGCACAAGCCGCAGCACACCATGTGTAGCCGGATGACTCGGGCCCATATTCAGCACCAGTTTCTCACCGACGATGTCCGTCGTGGTCTCCTCCACGGATTCAAGGTGACGCGCCACCTTGGCGGCAGTGTCTGGGGCCTCGATTTCACGGGTAACGGTCGGCATGTTGGGTCAAAGATTTGGGGGGCTGACTTATTCGCCGCCGTCGAAACCCCAGCAACACGATTTTGTGAAAACTTTCACAAGCCCAGATTCCAGCCCCAGAATCCCCCTCGCCAAGCCCTCACTCCCTTATATATAGAGGCATATCCTCAGTTTCTGCGACCCATGGACCCAGTTTTGCCCAGTCTTCTTGCCTTTCCTCGCTGGTTTTTGCTCGCGACGCTGTTTTGGTTAGGACTCCCATCTGCCTGGGCGGCCATCGAAACCGCTACCGCACCAAACGACGGGATCTTTGATGACACGCGCGCATTCAGCGACCAAACCCACCTTCAACTCGCTGAAGAGATCAAACTCCTCAGCCAGGATCTCAAATGTGATGTCTGGATCACTGCCACCAGCTTTCCTGCCTCTGGCACCAACTTGCGCAGACAAGCACAAGCCACCCGACTGCAGTGGAGCGCCCAGCAACCCTCCGTCCTATTGGCCTATGACCGCTCGACAAATGCCGTTGCCTTCTCCTTCTCACCGGACCTATGGCACCGCTATCCCGCAGCCACGCTCGTCCAACTCATGCGCGACGCTGCCCGCAGCATTGCTGACACCAAGCTCACGCTCGAAGAACGCCTCACCATCATCGTTCATGACTGGACCAAACGCATGCGTGAGCTCGAAACGACTCGTCTTCAGCAATCACGCTGGTTTCAGCAGGATGAAAAACGCTTCGCTCTCATCCTCACGACTCTCCTCATCGGAGCAGTTGGTGTGGCGGGCATCGTTGGTATGGCCTCGCGTCGCCGTGACTCCATAGACAGCCAGTTGTTCCTCTTTCCCGACATTGATGTCGGCACCCGCTTTGGTGCTCCATTCGGCGGCGGCGTCACCGTTGAAACCAAAGTGTCCGCGCCGTAGCCCACCCGCTATTCATCATTCGTCATTTTCTCTTTCAGCCCCATCGTCTCGAGCAGCGCATCCATTTTCTCGATATACTTAAAGGGCAGCTTCTTGCGTTGATACTTCCGGAACAGCAGATCACGCAGCATCAGCCAGTCCTCATCCGACGGCTTGGTCATCGGCAGCCAGCCTGGCATGTGTGGCTCGATGAGATAATGAAAAACCCACTGACGTGAGTCCCAATAGGCACGCACATAGCGCTTGCCTCCTTCTTCTGTTCGTTCGTGCCACTCGTGCGCTTGGTTCTTGGTCATTGGACTGTCCTATGCGATAGAATCCGCTTCATGCAACACGCCAACGCCACACGTCCCGGATTGCCACCGCTGCTCGCCTACCTCGCCGCACTCTTTGTTGGCGGCGCACTGCTCGCGCCGATGCTATTTGATCTCGGCAAGGCCACTCAGAGATTCCTGCTCGATTCACCCGCCCTACGCGAGACCGGCCTCGCGCAGTGGCTTCTCATCGAGATCGAGCGCGCCCAGTTCACTCGCTACTTCAACCGCGCCGTCCTCGTTCTAGCCATCGCACTCCTTTGGCCACTCATCCGTTGGATCAAACTCGACTGCAGTGTTCTTCCAAGCCTCGCCCCGGCCAAAACTGGCCTTCTTCAAGCCCTCACCGGCTTTCTTCTCGCCGCAGGTCTCCTCCTCTCTCTCGGCTACCTCATGACCCAGCTCGGCATTTACTCGCTCAAGCCCAATGCCGCATGGTTCAAGCTCACACCTCACTTCACCGCTGCATTTGGCGCCGGCATCGTAGAGGAGCTCTTCTTCCGCGGTGCATTGCTCGGCATTCTTCTCCGCACCATGAGCACACGCACCGCATTCCTGTGGTGCACCTTCATTTTCGCCATCGTCCATTTCTTACGTCCTCCAGGCGACTGGCAGCTCGCCGATGCCGATGTGCACTGGCACAGCGGCTTCGCCGTTCTCATCCGACTCTTCAGCGGCTTTGGTGATCTCCGCATCTTCCTCGCCGAATTCCTCACGCTTGTTGCGGTTGGAGCCGTTTTAGCTCACTCACGCCTGCGCACCGGCCGTTTGTGGCTCCCTATCGGTCTTCACGCCGGTTGGGTCTTCGGATTGAAATACTTCACCGCACTCACGTTTACCTCCGATGCACTCAATCGCGGCGAAACACTCCCCTGGATCGGCTCCAACCTCAAAATCGGCCTCGCACCCTTCGCCACCGTTCTCCTTACCGGCTTCATCGCCACTCGCATTTTCAAATCGCATGCGCCTCTCGCTTCTCATCCTCCTCAGTAGCGTCATCCACGCCGCTGAGCCCGACACACGCCTCGTTCGCGAAACCGATGCCCTCTCGCCCGAGGCCGAGCGCGCCGCCCTCCACGTCCCGCCCGGCTTCGAAGTCCAGCTCTTCGCCAGCGAACCGCAGATCAACAAGCCGATCAACATGGCCTTCGACGCTCGCGGCCGCCTCTGGGTCTCCTCCACCGTCGAGTATCCCTACGCCGCCGAAAAATCACACTGGTCCGATCCGCAAGGCACAAATGTCAAAGGCAGCCGCGATGCCATCAAAATCCTCGAAGACACCGATGGCGATGGCCGCGCCGATAAAGTCACCGACTTCGCGAATGAACTCAACATCCCCACCGGAGTCCTCCCTTGGCACAAACCCGAGCACAAAGCCGGCTGCATCGCCTGGAGCATCCCGAACATCTGGTACTTCGCTGACACCAATGGCGATGACATCGCTGACCATCGCGAGATCCTCTTCGGCCCACTTGGCTTCGAAAAAGACACCCACGGCATGTGCAGCAGCTTCCGCCTCGGCCTCGACGGTTGGGTTTATGCCACGCACGGCTTCAACAACACCAGCCACTTCAAAGCAAAGGATGGCAGCACGCTCGAACTCCACAGCGGCAACGTCTTCCGCTTCAAACCCGACGGTTCACGCGTCGAAGCCTGGACGCATGGCCAAGTAAACCCATTCGGCCTCTGCTGGGACCGCTACGGCAATCTCTACAGTGCTGACTGTCACAGCTCGCCGATTTACCAACTCATTCGCGGCGCGCATTACCCGAGTTTTGGCAAACCGCACGATGGACTCGGCTTCGCGCCCGTCATGTGCCAGCACACGCACGGCTCCACCGGAATCTGCGGCATCGTGTACATCGACGGCGGTGTGTGGGGCCCCAAGTGGGACGATCACACCTTCGTCGGCAACGTCGTCACCTCCAAGGTCAACCACGACCACGTCACCTTCACCGGCTCCACGCCCAAGGCCAACGAGCAGCCCGACTTCCTCACCAGTGACGACCCGTGGTTCCGCCCCGTCGATCTCCAACTCGGTCCCGACAACGCCCTCTACATCGCCGACTTCTACAACAAAATCATCGGCCACTACGAAGTGCCACTGGAGCATCCAGGACGTGACAAAGAGCGCGGTCGCATCTGGCGGATCGTCAAAACCTCCGGCACTTACAAACGCCAGCCATCGGTGCTGCCCGATCTCAATGACTGGCGTTCTGCGCTGCAAAGCCCCTCGTCGTTCGTGCAACGCAGCATCCTTGCGAAGATGCTTGATGCGCCCAAGCTCGAAGCTTTGCTTTTGCTCATTAGCAACGTGCTGCAAACATCCGCCGATGACACCAGCCTCGGGCTTGCCTACCGCATTGCGATTCGCGATCATCTCATGCTCCCCGGTGCTTTCGCCAAGCTCAAAGGCACGCCGGCAAGTCTGATTGACGAAATCGCGATCGCAGTGCCCACGCCGGATGCCGCTGAATTTCTGCTCGCTCGTTTGCAGCGTGGTGCACCCATCACCTCTGCGATCCTCACTCAAATCGCACGCTACGGTGATCCGTCGGTTTCACCCCAAGCCATCGTCCTCGCCAAGAAGTCATCACTCCAAAACTCCACCACTCCACTCCCACTCCTCACCGCCCTTTCGGACGGATTCAGTGAACGCGGTACGCCTCCGCCGCCCGAACTCGTCGCATGGGCACAAGAACTCGCCACGCAGCTTCTCAATTCCACCGCCACCAAGCCCACACCCACCTGGACAACTCTCGGCGAAGCCAAATGGACCCTTCAGCCTCGCAAGCTCACCGATGGCACCGAAGCACCTGTCCTGCAAAGCATCGCCAAAGGCGGCGGCGATGAAGAGAGCCGCACGGGCACGCTGAAGTCGATCCCCTTCACCGCACCGGCCAAACTTGCTCTCTGGATCAACGGCCATCGCGGCCCACCAAAAGCCGAGCCGCACGCCAAGAACGTCATTCACCTCCGCGAAGCCAAGACAGGCCAAATCATCTCCAGCGCCTTCCCACCGCGCTCCGACATCGCCCAACAAGTCGAGTTTGATCTCAAGGATCACATTGGAAAACCCATCACACTCGAAGTCATCGACGGCGATGACGGCAAAGCCTACGCCTGGCTCGGCATCACCCGCATCGAGCCCGCCGTGGTCAGCGTGAATGATTTCCAAAGCGCCGACATTACACGCGAGAGCCTCAAAACTCTCGCCACCATGCTCCAGCACAGCGCCCCTGCCGCGTTGCGCGAAAAACTCGCCACCTACCTCCCACCACGCCCCGCGCCACCACCACTGCCCGTTTCACCCGAGCAACGCAAACAACTCGACACCCTCATCACCGCCCGCGCCGCCGCCTTTGCCAAAGCCAAGCCCGATCTCGAAACCGGTGCCAATGTCTTCAAGATGAACTGCGCCGCCTGTCATCAAATCAAAGGCGAAGGCGGCCTCATCGGCCCGCAGCTCGACGGCATCGGCGCGCGCGGCCCCGCACGTCTCTGCGAGGACATCCTTGACCCCAACCGCAACGTCGATGCCCACTTCCACCTCCACACGCTAACCCTGAAGGACAACAGCACCTTCGCCGGCTTCCTCAAAGCCGAGCTCGGCCAGATCCACCTCCTCGCCGACGCCACCGGCAAAGAACACCGCATCGCCAAAAAAGACATCGCCAAAACCGAAGTCACCCCCATCTCCCTCATGCCGCCCACGTTTGGTCAGTCGATGGATGAAGCGACGTTCATAGACTTGCTGGGGTATTTGTTGAATGAGAAGACCGGGAAGTGAGCGTGAATCACGCAAGACCTCTTCGCCCCTGATGACTAAAACCACGTCTAGAATTGGGATATGCCAGTTTTCATGCTATGGGGTGGCCAGTTGTGAACTTCCGTCTTCTTCGCTTCGCTCCCTATCTTATCACGCTGATCATGGGCGTGATGCTGGTCTGTCTAGACTGGATGATGAACGAGCGAGGGCAGTTGGAGTTCATCCAACGTTTTGAGTTGGCAAGCTATGACTGGAGACTGAGGCAGGGTGGTGTGCCAGCGGAGGCGGGTAAGCAGGTGGGCATGGTGTATGTGGATGAGCGCAGCACGGCCAAGCTTAGAGAGAAGCTGAATGTGGACTGGCCCATCCCGCGCTGGCTGCACGGAGTGATCTTGACGGAATTGATGAATCAGGGGGCCAAAGCCGTGGGCTACGACATCTTTTTCCCCCGCATGCGTCCAGAGGACAAGGTACCAATAAAGGATGGCCAGAAGCCCGTTTCGTCAGATGCTATTTTCGTTCAAGCCATTCAGCGCAGCGGCCGCGTTGTCCTTGGCGCTCCATTGGCCCCTTCCCGCCCGGGCGATGCTGTGGTGATGCCTGCGGTGCCGTTTACCAAGGCGGCGGCAGCTATAGGGCATGCCATGGGGCGCGCGGATGCCGATGGAGTCCTTCGCCGTGTGAGCCCAATGGTTGATGATCCCGTGTCAGGGCGCATCTGGCAGCTTGGTATTCAGACCGCTGCGCTAGGCATGGGCCTCGATCTCAAGCGCGCCGAGATCACGCCCTGGCATCTGACCATTCCTGATCAGCACGGATCACTGCATCACATCCCCTTGGATGGACGAGGCAAGTTGATCATCCCGTGGAGGTTGGCACCATCAACTAAGCTGGCTTTTCAAAATCGCTCGATGGACCAGATGCTCGCCGACTCGGATCGGCGGCGGCGCGGGAAGGATGGTGGCGAAAATCTTTGGAAAGACCGCCTCGTTATTCTGGGCTCATTCGGGGAGAATCCCCCGCTGGCAGATGCAGGGCCGTCCCCGCTAGGCCAGCGCACTTCCTACTGCACCACGCATTGGAATATCGCAGATGCCATGATGCGCGGCTCCTACATTTGCGCGCTCAGCCCATTTGCACGGATCGGCATCACGCTGGCACTCATGTTAGCCGTCAGCGTGCTTTCATGGAAACTGCGCGCCCTATGGGCCACTGCGGCGGCTATCGCGCTGAGCCTCGGCTATGTGGGGTGCAGTGTTTGGCTTCTCCATTCGGATGGACTCTGGCTGCCACTGGCTCTGCCATTATTCGGAGCGACCAGTATCACCCATGCGACGATGATTTTCTTCCGCCTGCTCATTGAGAAAGGCCACAAGAGCCGACTGCGCAGCATCTTCCAGCAACTCGTCTCACCGCGACTGCTGCAGATGATCCTGGATCAGCCGCAAATTTCGTGGGCACCACAGCAAAAAGTAATGACCGTCTTTTTTGCCGACATTCGTGGCTTCACCGCACTCACAGACGATTCACGACTCGACAGGATTGGCCTGATGCCAGACGACAAAGAGCCCGACCCCGCCCATGCACACGCTTTGAGAGACCAACACGCATTGAAAACCGTGAATCTCTACCTCGCCCTCGTGGTGGACACGATCAAGAAACACGGCGCCACGCTCGACAAGTACATGGGAGACTGCGTCATGGCTTTCTGGGGTGCCCCATTGGCAGATCGGCAACACGCCGCCAAGGCCTTGAAAGCTGCTGTGGAAGTGCAGCAGCGTCTTCAGGCCCTCAACGAGACCCGAGCGGCTGAGAACGAACGCATCGAAAAAGAAAACGAACAGCGTCAGGCAGCCGGACTGCCTCCACAGCCTCTCAACTCCCTCCTCACGCTCGGCACAGGCATCAATACCGGTCTCATGACAGCTGGTTTCATGGGATCCGAGGCCCATCTGTCAAATTACACGGTCTTTGGCCGTGAGGTGAATTTAGCCGCCCGACTGGAATCCCTCTCTGGCATCAGCCGCATTCTCATCTCCCAAAACACGCTGGACGCAGCCGTAGCCACTGACCCAGAGCTTGCCTCGATAGCCCGCAGCATTGGCAAGCATCCCGTGAAAGGGATTCAAGAGCCAGTGCAGGTCTATGAAGTCCTTTGGGCCGAAAAAAATAAAAAAGACAAAGATCCGAGCAACGAATCTCATCCCTAGGACGTTAAAGGCGCGGAACGGAGTGCAAACCCCCGAAAAAATATTGCAGCCATGAAATCCAAATCCAAGAAAGCGCCTGCCAAGAAAGCGCCTGCCAAGAAAGCGCCTGCCAAGAAAGCGCCTGCCAAGAAAGCGCCTGCCAAGAAAGCGCCTGCCAA
>JANOBP010000288.1:0-5820 GCA_031411715.1 Verrucomicrobiaceae bacterium
TCAACTGCATCCAGGGTAGGCTGGATATGTTCTGATTGGAGTGCTTCGTGTTCAATCGAGCCAGGAAGTGTTTTGCTCCACACCGGAATCCGATGCCCCCACCAGACTTGGCGGCTGATGCACCAATCCAGGAGGCCGGTCATCCAGTGGTCATAGACCTTCGCCCAGCGATCGGGGTGGAAACGCATGGATGGAGCGCACGCGTCCTCGCGTGCTGCCTTTCGCGTCCCCGCGGAAGGCCGTTCTGCGGCGTCGCCAGCCGATGAGACGGAGCCCGGCGGGACGCCGGCCTCTGCACGCGAGACGCGTGCGCTCCCTTCCTGCATGACGCATTCGCGAGCTTCCTTCACGCTCGGGTATTTGAGGAACCACTGCTCGCTCAAGCGTGGCTCGATAGGCACATCGGCACGCTCGGAGTAGCCGACGTTGTTTTGATGCGGCTCCTCTTTGATCATCGCACCCATTTCGGTGAGCAGCTCGACGGCCCTTTTGCGGCCTTCGAAGCGCTCCAAGCCGGCGAGGTCTTTGCCTGCGAGGGCATTCAGCACGCCATTCGGGTGCAGGACGTCGATGATTTCCAGTTTGTGTCGCTGACCGATCTCAAAGTCGGCTTTGTCATGCGCGGGCGTGACTTTCAGCACGCCGGTGCCGAAGGCGATGTCGATATGCTCATCGGCGACGATGGGGATCGCGACTTGGTTTTCCAAAGGCAGCAGACGGCGAATGTGTTTGCCGATGAGATGTGCGTAACGCTCGTCTTTCGGATTCACCGCGACGGCGGTATCGCCAGGAATGGTTTCAGGGCGTGTGGTGGCGATTTCCAGCCAAGTGCCGGGCTCCTCGACGACTTCCACTTTGAAATGATACATGAATCCGCGTTGCTGCTTCATGACGACCTCTTCATCGCTCAGCGCGGTGAGGGAGGATGGGCACCAGTTCACCATGCGCTTGCCACGGTAGATGAGGCCCTTTTTGTAGAGATCGACGAACACGCGCATGACGCAGGCGTTGTAGTCGTCGTCAAAGGTGAAGCGCTCGCGGCTCCAGTCGCAGGAGGCGCCGAGTTTCTTGAGCTGCTCGATGATGATGCCGCCGTGCTTCTCTTTCCACTCCCAGATCTTCGCCACGAGGCCCTCGCGGCCCAGATCGTCGCGATGCTTGATGACGCCCTGCTTTTTCAGCGTCTTCTCGACGACGTTTTGCGTGGCGATGCCGGCGTGGTCGGTGCCGGGCAGCCAGAGCACTTCCTTCCCCAGCATGCGGGCGCGGCGGGCGAGGATGTCCTGGATGGTGTTGTTCAGCACATGACCGAGCGTGAGGATGCCCGTGACGTTCGGCGGCGGGATGACGATGGAGTAAGCCGGGCGCTTCTCGCTGACGCGGGCGGGATCGGCTTCAAAGCATTTGTCATCCAGCCAGCGCTGATACCAGCGGGCTTCGACGTCGGCTGGCGTGTAGGTCTTTTCGAGTTCGGGCATAAAAGGGGCGGCCAAGATGGGGGCGAACCGCTGCTTTGCAAATGCGCATCGGTCGGTACAATCCGGCCCGTCATGACCGCTCCCGCCGCACTTCTCAACGCTCCGCCCGCAGGTGGTACGTTGCGTCATGGACTGATGTTCGTGCTGGCGCTGGCATTCCTGGCCGTGGTGGGAGTCATCCTGCCGCATGGGGACAGTGGGGAGGCTTTTCGTGACATGCTCAGCACGCATCCCTGGCATCGATGGGCTTTGCTGGTGCTATGGGGTAGCATTGCGCTTGAGGCAGCGGTAGGTTTGTTTTTTGCCGATGATGCCTGGCGCTCTCGGCTGCGGCGGCTCGCACTCACGGTCCTCATCCCACCACTGCGCATGACCACGGCCACGAGCACGCCTGACGGATGGCTGTGGTTGCCGGGAATCGGCTGGCGCATGAGCAGCCCCATCACCACAGCAAAACTGGAGCAGAAACTGGCGCTGCCCATGGTGGTGCTGACGCTGCTCGTCCTGCCCGTGCTCGGCATCGAGCTGGGTGCGGACGCGGCGTTGGAGGCCCGGCCACGACTTGCCTTGGCCGTGCATCTGACGACGAGTCTGATCTGGATTGGCTTCACCGTAGAGTTTCTGTGGATGATCTCGGCCACGCCACAAAAACTGGCCTACTGCCAACAGCATTGGATCAATCTGGTGATCATCCTGCTGCCACTTTTGGCCTTCCTGCGTGTGCTCACGGTGCTGCGCTTCCTCCGTGCCGGGAATCTTCTGCGCGCCTATCGCCTGCGCACTCTTCAAAGCCGCCTCTGGCGGTTGGCGATGCTCTTCAATCTCTTCGAGCGCCTCCAACAACGGAATCCACAGAAGTACTGCGCTGGTCTTGAGAAAAAGATTGCCGAGATGGAAGCCGAGCTCGCGCGGATGAAGGAAAAACTACAAACGTTTCGAGACCAGTCCTAGCGCCGTTTACTCAAAGTGCATCTTGCCCACATCGGAGCGCCGCTGCATGCCGTCGAAGCTCACCTTCGCGCTCTCCGCATACGCTTTGTCACGCGCTTCGACCCGCGTGGCGCCCTGCGCCACGATGGCCAGCACGCGGCCGCCATTGGACTCGAATTGCCCGTCGGCATTCCGTTTCGTGCCGCAATGATACACACGCGCATCCTTCACAGCATCCAGTCCGCTGATGACATCACCGCTGTGTGATGTCGCAGGATAGCCCGCACTCGCGGTGATCACGCAGATGCTCCATCCCGGCGCGAAATGGATCAACTCGGGCTTCAGCGTGCCTTTGGCGGCTTCAAAAGCATACGTTGCGAAATCGCCACGCAGCATCGGCAGAACGGCCTCAGCTTCGGGATCGCCGAAGCGGCAGTTGTACTCAATAACTTGCGGTCCATCCGGCGTGAGCATCAGTCCGAAGTAGAGAAAGCCACGATACGTCAATCCATCCTTCAAAATGCCCTGCACCGTCGGCTGCACGATCTCGCGCTCAATGCGCTGCATCAGCGCCGCATCCGCCAGCTCAAGTGATGCCACGGCACCCATGCCGCCGGTGTTTGGCCCTTGGTCATTGTCGCGGATGCGCTTGTAATCACGAGCTGGCATCAGGATTTGATACGAATCATCACACACGGACGCGAAGACGGAAATCTCTGGACCGGTGAGGCATTTCTCCACCAACAGATCGCCCGCGCCAAAGCAGCGCTTTGTCATCACATCATCCACAAAGGCTTCAGCCTCCTCTTTAGATGTGCAAACCGCCACACCCTTGCCAGCGGCCAATCCGTCAAATTTTAGCACGATGGGCATCTCCGTCAGTGCCGCCTTCGCTTCGCCTGCAGTTTTGCAAATCGCAAAATCAGCCGTCGGAATGCCGTGACGCTTTAAGAACAGCTTCGCGAAGGTTTTGGACGCCTCAAGCTGCGCAATCTCCTTCAGCGGCCCCCAGCATGGGATGCCCGCTTCCGCGCACATGTTGGACAAGCCGCGATCCTTGACCAGCAATGCCTCCTCACCAGCCACACAGAGGTCGATGCCATTCTCTGTCATCCACGCGATCAAATCCGGTGCGTCCACACGCGTTGCAAGCGTCGCTATGGCATCGCTGCCGGGATACGAGAAGAGTTCATGCTGCTGCGGCGACTCGCTGAGAGCCGTGATGAGTGCATGTTCGCGTCCGCCTTTACCAGTGACCAGAATTTTCATGGGTGTGATGTTTAGCCGTCCTCATTTCTTTAGCAACGAAATCAAACCCGCTGCATCACTCGTCATGGAGAGTTCATGATGAATAAAAATTTGAGCGCGCATCATCAAGATGCTTTCACTCTCATGAAAGGTGTGGCATGATTGGCATGCTAAATGTTTGATTCGTTGAAAATGAATCAAAGAAATCACGACTCTATGTCGTCTCAGCACACGCTTATGAAATTCATCACTCTACTCTCCATTCTTGCTCTGGCCTCCAATGTGCGCGCCGAAACAACGATCACACTCAATGGTGTGCACAATTGCTGCAAAGGCTGTGCCAACGGCATTACCAAAGCTGCCGCTGCCTTCAAAGACGCCACCGTCACGCCTGAAGGCAAGAAGGTGACCATCACCACCAAGAAGAAGACTGACGCCAAGAAAGTCGCCGACGCCATCATCGCCGCAGGTTACTTTGGCACCATCGAAGGTGATGAAAGCGCCACCAAATCCTCCAGCAAGCCCGCTGCAGCCGCCAAGCCTGAAGCAAAGCTCACCAAGGCCACCGTGTCCGGTGTGCATCTCTGCTGCCAGAAGTGCGCCACTGCCGCTACCGATGCGGTGAAGTCCGTCGCTGGCGTGACCAAGTATGACATTGCTTCCAAGGCTGAGTCCTTCACCGTTGAAGGTGAATTCACCAAAGCCGATCTCACCGCAGCGCTCAATGGCGCAGGCTTCGCGGGCGAGATCAAATAATTACCGCAACCAACAACGAGCGGGGCCGGGGCTTGCGAAAGCGACCCCGGCTTTCTTTTTGCTTTTCAGTCTTCAGGCATTCGGACTTTTGCTTCATCGAGTGCCCCCTTGGTCATCATCGCGTTAAAAAGACTGAAATCCCGAGTCAGCACGCATATGGCGTATGCTCGCGATTCAATCGTCGGTGACAGCAGCGCGTCTTGCATAATGGGGCGCACGCAATCTTCCAAGCGGTCCATCAGTAGCGCCGCGTAAGCATCCTTGAGCCGCCACGGAGCATCCGCTCGCCATTCGCGAGCGATTTGCTCGACCAGATTGGCATTGAGATCATCACGCAGATATTCCAGCGCCTGGTAGTCTGCCGATTGGAGTGCCGCACGCGCCCGGGGCAGCACTTCAGGATTCGTTTTGGGTTCCGTCACGGCCTTTGGAGTCACTGCTGTCTTCACTTCAGCAGGCCGGAAGGCAAGGATTTCATCCGGCGTAAAAATCCGCCCGCTACGCTGCTCTTCCGCAGCCGCCCGCACCAGCCACTCACAGCCGCAGGCACGCAAATGTTCCTTCCAGCGAGATTCTGCCATCTGCTGCAATGTGAAGCCCCCACCAATGGATTGCTGCCCCCAGCGCTCCCCGAGTGACAGTGGCGTCTTCGGGTGATCCAGATGCAGCGCTACGTCCAGCACCGTGTTTTTCGCCACGTCCTCCGGCAGATGCCCGACTCCGAGCGCGACAAACCCGGTGCTCATGTCACTTCCCCAGTTCCTTACTCTTCTCCGCCGCCTTGCGCACGGCTTGGATCAAAGCGTTGCGCAAACCGTGCGCCTCAAGCTGCTCCAGGCCCGCGATCGTTGTACCTCCAGGGCTCGTGACTTCATCACGCAGCGCTGCGGGATGCTTGCCAGTCTCCAAAACCATCTTCGCCGCTCCAGCGACGGTTTGTGCCGCCAACCTCAGTGCCGCCGCGCGTGGCAGGCCCATGAGCACGCCGCCATCTGCCATGGCCTCGATCACGGTATAAACATACGCCGGTCCGCTGCCGGAAAGTCCCGTCACCGCATCCAGCAGCCTCTCAGGCACTTCATCGGCCGTTCCCACCGCGCCGAGCAGTTTTGCCGCGAGCGCAGCATCTTTGACCGTTGCCTTGCTACCACGAGAAAAAGCGGCCGCGCCAGTGCCTACCAATGCTGGCGTGTTGGGCATCGAGCGGATCACGCGTTGCTTCTCGCCGAGCCAGGATTCCAGTTTCGCCAGGTCGATGCCTGCAGCGATGCTTAAATAGAGTCGGCTGCCTTTCACGGTGGCTAGGGACGCACACAGCTCCTGCATGTTGTTGGGTTTGACGGCTAGAATGATGATCTCGGACTCCGCAGCCACCTCCGTGGGCGATCCGGCGCTGGTTTTGCACTTC
>JANOBP010000289.1:0-4575 GCA_031411715.1 Verrucomicrobiaceae bacterium
TGCCGCAAGGAGTGAATTTCGAAGCCAGCGGCCTTGCGGTGCTGCCGAGCGGTAAATTGGCCGTCGCTTTGCGCAAAGGTGAGATTTGGGTCGAAGGAGAAAAGGGCTTCCAGCTCTTCGCCAGTGGCCTGCATGAGATCCTGGGACTCGCTTGGCATGATGGAGCACTTTATGCTACGCAGCGTGCCGAGGTCACAAAAATCCGCGATACTGATGGTGACGGCCTCGCCGACGAATATCTCGCAGCGGCAAAGGGTTGGGGCGTTTCGGGTGCTTATCACGAGTATGCTTATGGACCGGTGTTTGATGCAGCGGGAAATCTTTATACCTCTCTCAATAGCAGCATGGGCAAGCCCATGGTGAAAGGCGACACGCTCTTTCGTGGCTGGGTGGTGCGCACCTCGCCTGATGGCAAGATGGAGCCTTGGTGCGCCGGATTCCGCAGCCCCTGTGGCATCGGCACCAATTTCGAGGGCGATATCTTCATCACCGATCAACAAGGCAACTGGATGCCGACCACGCCGCTCTTCCATGTGCGTAAAGGGGCATACTTCAGTCACGCTGATTCCATTGCCGATGCCATGCGGCCTGATTCACCAGTCAAAATCGCAGCAAAGCAGCCCGATGGCATCACCGTGGCCGATGCGATGAAAACCGTGCAGGGTTACACGCCGCCCGCCGTTTGGCTACCGTATGTCAAGATGGGCCAAAGCGGCACCGGGATCACCTGTGACAAAAGTGGCGGAAAGTTTGGCCCCTTTGAGAATCAGCTCTTCCTCGGCGAGTTCGTGGTCAGTGGCGTGAACCGTGTTTTTCTGGAAAAAGTCGGCGGCGAGTATCAGGGCGCATGTTTCCCTTTCATCGACGGCCTGCAATGCGCAGCACTCGCCCTCACCTCACTGCCAGATGGTTCACTCGTCGTCGGCGAGTCGAACCGCGGCTGGAACAGCAAAGGCAATCGCCCCTTTGGCCTGCAGAAGATTGTGTGGACAAAAAAAACGCCGCTCGAAGTGCAAAAGATGGAACTCACGAAGACCGGTTTCCGTTTCACCTTCACGCTGCCGGTGGATAAGGCCAGCGTGAGTGATTTGACCGGCCAGAGTTACACTTACCCCTTCCAGAGCAAATACGGCGGTGAGGAACTCGACACCAAGCCGCTGCAAATCACCGCGTCGAAGTTGAGCGACGATGGCCTGACGCTCGAAGTGACTATCACCAGTCTGCGCGAAGGCTACGTGCATGAGTTTGAGCTGCCGCAGCTGAAAGCCAAGGACGGCACGCTGCTGTGGCACCGCATGGCGTATTACACGCTGAACCGGCTAAAGTAAGTGTGACAAATATTTATCTGATTTTTGAACGTCGCATTTGGCAGCGAATCTAACCCCTCAACAGTGCATGTGGGCGAAAGCCTCCGAGCGCTGGGTCTTGAGAGTGATTGGTTGTTAACCATCGTGGTTGATACCATACGCGATAAAGGGGCCGGACGGTCGGGAGCCGTCCGGTCTCATTGTTTTACAGGCCAGAAAGCAGCGACATTCTGCGTTACATGCATCCATGAAACTCCTTTCTCTCTTGCTCTGCGCTTTCTGCGCTTGTCTCCAAGCTGCCGACCACGAAACACTCACCAAGCTCGGCGCGAAAGTCACGGAAACCGCCGGAGTCGTCACGCAGGTGAATGTGAAGTGTGACGCTTTTACTGAGGCCGACTTCAAGACGCTGGGCAGCTTCACCACGATCAAAGACCTCACCATCAGTGGCAGAACGATCACGGATGCAACTCTGGCACTGCTCACCGGCCTTACGGAGTTGGAGCGACTCAGCACCAATGAGATTCAGCTTACCGACGATGGTTATAAGCACTTCGCAGCTTTCCAAAAACTGACATCGATTGCCTTTTTCCATCCAGCGTTTCGTTCGGATAAGTTCACTGGCAGTGGACTCGCCCACTTGAAGGCGCTGCCAAAGTTGGAGAGACTGACCTTTGCAGGATCGACCGCTGGCGATGCGGCGCTGGAGGCCATTGGACAGCTTACGCAGTTGAAGGAGTTCCGCACTTGGCACACCGCTCAGACACAGGCTGGGAATGCACACTTGGTAAAGTTGACTGCCCTTAAGGCCATGCGCATCGGCCAGCGTCTACCCAATGGTAAGGACTCGCCGATCAGCTTCGACGAATCGACGATGGAGACGCTGGGACAGATCAAGACGCTCGAAGCTCTCGAACTCACCGAGGCCCGGCTCAGCGCCAAGATCATCCCGCATCTCAAAGCACTGCCAAAGTTGACCAAGCTCAAGATTCAAACAGTCGATATTCCTGCGGCTGATGTCGAAGCGATCAAAGCAGCACTGCCCAATGTGAAAGTGGACTTTGAGCCGATGAGCGAAGCGGACAAAGAGGCGATGTTGGTGAAGAAGCTGCGGCTTTGAGCGTTTGGGATGGATGTGCATGCCAACCCGCGCCACACGATGAATCTGCCTATTCTCAAGTGGCTACTGTTCTACTTGCTGGTCGGTGCCACTGCCTCGGCGGCACCGCCATGGAGTTATTCAGGCAGCGGTGCGTGGTCGCCGCCGACGGCAGCCTTGAGCAATGTGTATGACCCACCGGATGCGGTTTTGCCGATGGAGGCGATTGTGAGCGAAAGTCCGCTGCAAATCACCCTCAAGATTTATTCGTCCACGACGCCTTCGAGCGGCAACAACACGAATGTGTCCGGGACGTATGACATTTTTCGGAAAGCGCCTGATGCGAGCAGTTGGGGCACTCCCATTGGCACGGTCACGGTGGGAACGGCGATCGCCACTTGGGACGATACCAATGTAAGCGTCGGGCAGATGTATGAGTACGGTCTGGCCAATGCCGGGACGACGGTCATGAAATTCGGCAACGTCCTGGCCGGGATCAAGGTGGACCGGACGCAGCCGAGGGGACGCATCGCCGTGGTGGTGGCCGCTGACATCCCGGTTCAGTTGCCCGTTGAGTATGCGCAGTACAAGTCGGACCTCGTGGCCGACGGTTGGGTGGTGCATGAAATCACGACGCCGAGGGCTGCCGATTATTTGTCTAACAGCACAGGAACCAATGCCCTGGCCACCGTCATGGTCGGCAGCGGCGGCACGGGCTACGTCAATGATCAAACCGTCGTCTTCTCCAACGGCACATCCACGGCGCTGGGCACGATCAAGGCGACGACTTCTCCTGGGCCGATCACTTCGATGCTGGTGACCTATGGCGCGTCAGGATTCACCGCGGGGCAGGCTTTGACCTTCACCGGGAATGCCGCCGGCACAGGTGCGGCCCTCACGGTGGGCACCGTGACGACTGGCACCGCCGGGCACGTCAACATTCGCAATCAACTGACTGCCCTCTACAACGCCTATCCGGGTGAGTTTAAAAACGTCGTGCTGCTGGGAAAAGTGCCCGCCGTGCGATCCGGCATCGGCTATACGGGGCCCGATGGTCATGGCAACCGGGCCGCTGTGGGCGCAGATGCCTACTATGCGGACATGGACGGCGTTTGGTCCGACACAGGCAATAATCTGAACCAGTACTCCGCAGGGGCGAACAGGGACGGTGCCATCGCGGATGGGTCGATCAATCTGCCGGGCGATAACAAGTATGATCCAACGCAGCTTTCGGAAGTGACCAGTCCCAACGCCAACATTGAGCTTGGATTTGGCCGCATGGATCTGTTCAACAATGTCCCCGGCGGCTATGAGGCGATGCGGATGTATTTCAACAAGCTGCATCGCTACAAGACCGCGAGTCCTGACTTTCTGCCCGGCCGCAAAGCTATCATGCGGAGCAGTTTCGGCATGGTGACGAAGGCCTATCTGGGCGGGATGCCTGGAGTTTTAGGGATGACTCAGTTGGACTACATCCAGTCGGCGGATCTGCCCACCGTGCCGGTGAGTTTTGATGCTGACGCTGCTTACACCGCGCAGAACAGCCCCTATCTGTTTTATTTCAAGGGAAGTGGCGGTCCTGAGTACAGTGAGGGCGGACGGGCGGTCTTCTGGACGGGGATGCAGAGTCACTGGGGTTACTGGTATTTGGGGGCGATCTCATCAGGATCCAATTTGATGCAGCGGCGTCTGGCTGAGGACAACTATTGCCTGAGCTTCACTTGGTCCATCGGGCTTCTATATCTCGACACCAGCTATCTCTATCATCGCATGGGCATGGGGTTTGATGCCGGGGACATGATGCGTGCGAGCATCAGCAACCGCCGGAGCGCCACCTCGCTGTATGTGAAAGCGGACTCACCACTCTTCATGAACCACATGGGAGATCCCACGCTGCGTTTGTTCATGTTTCCGCCACCGACGGATCTGAGCGTCACGCCATCCGGCGGCAGTCCAGCGCTATCCTGGACCGCCGCGCAGGCTCCGGCTGCTGGGGAGCCACCGGTACTCGGCTATCATGTTTACCGGGCGAGTACATCTGCCGGACCTTTCACGCGGCTCACCTCCGTCCCAGTTGCCGGAACCACTTATCTGGATGCTGCGGTCGCGACTGGAAGCTGGAGCTATCTCGTGCGGGCTGTGCGACTGGAAACCACCGGCGGCGGCACT
>JANOBP010000290.1:0-7445 GCA_031411715.1 Verrucomicrobiaceae bacterium
TTAGCAAAACTTAAATAAATCGAACTCATGCAAGATCTCATCATCGCCCAGGTCATCGGCCGGGAAATTATCGACTCACGTGGCAACCCGACTGTGGAAGTCGATGTCCTCCTCGAAGGTGGCGCCCTCGGCCGCGCGGCAGTACCATCCGGAGCCTCCACTGGTGAGCACGAAGCCCTTGAACTCCGTGACGGTGACAAGAAGCGTTTCCTCGGCAAAGGCGTGCTCAAAGCCGTCGAAGCCGTGAACAACGAAATCGCCGATGCGCTCGTTGGTTGTGATGCAGGCGACCAAGTCGGCATGGATCATGCCATGCTGGCCATCGACGGAACACCGACGAAGTCCAAACTCGGTGCCAATGCCATCCTTGGTGCCTCACTCGCCATGGCCAAAGCTGCGGCCAATCAGATCGGCCTACCTTTCTACAAGTACATCGGTGGCCCAAATGCCAAGGTGCTGCCGGTACCAATGATGAACATCATCAATGGCGGGGCACATTCTGATGCTCCCATCGACTTCCAGGAGTTCATGATCATGCCGAAAGGCGCTCCTACTTTCTCCGAAGCGCTGCGCTATGGCGCCGAGGTCTTCCACGCGCTGAAGAAGATCCTCCATGACATGAATCTCAGCACCGCCGTTGGTGATGAAGGTGGCTTTGCCCCCACGCTAAAGAGCGCGGACCATGCCCTGGAAGTGATCGCCCAAGCAGTGGACAAGGCTGGCTACAAGCTCGGTGAAGATATCTTTATCGCCCTTGATGTGGCTTCCTCCGAGTTCTGGGACAAGAAGAAGGAAAAATATGTCTTCAAGAAGAGCGACAAGCGCGAGCTGACTGCCGCTGAACTCGTGGACTACTACGCCGACCTTCAGAAGAGGTTCCCCATCATCTCCATCGAAGACGGTTGTGCTGAAAACGATTGGGCTGGCTGGAAACTCCTCACCGACAAACTTGGTGCCAACACCCAGCTCGTCGGCGACGACCTCTTCGTCACCAATGTGAAGTTCCTCCAAAAAGGCATCGATCTGAAGACCGCCAACTCCATTCTCGTGAAGGTGAACCAGATTGGCTCACTCACCGAAACACTCGACGCCGTCGAACTCGCTCATCGTCACGCCTACACGGCGGTGATGAGCCATCGCTCCGGTGAAACCGAAGACTCCACCATCGCTGACCTCGCCGTCGCCACCAACTGCGGCCAGATCAAGACCGGCTCCATGAGCCGCAGCGACCGTATCGCCAAATACAACCAACTGCTGCGCATCGAGCAAGAACTCGGTGGCACCGCCATCTATGGCGGCCGCATGAAGGTCTAAACGCACGCATGAAACTCCGAGAAACACGCGCCGAGCTGCCCCAGAGCCATCTGGAGCACTGGGCGCGTGTCCTTCTCAAGGTGGCCAAGTTCATCCTGCTACTGCTCGTGGTGCCAGTGGTGATCATGGTCTTCCACAACCCGCTCGATGAGCAGTTGGCCATGCGCAAGAAGCTGGAAATGCTCACGCAGCAGCGTGACAGCCTTAAATCCGAGCGCGACAAATGGCTGCGCCGCAAAGACTGGCTCGAAAAAGACGATGCCTATCTCGAGATCCAAGCTCGTGACCGCCTGAACCGTCAAAAAGACGGCGAGTGGATACTCCGCTTCTAATTGACGGCCCATGCGCTGGTTTTGGATTCTGACATTGTGCTGCCTCCCATCGTGCACAGCATTCATGCGCAAGCCCGTTGCCCCTGTAGTGCCGAAAGGCGAGTATCGCATCGACCAAGCCGCCGCAGAGGCGCTGCAGGCTGCGGATGCACACATTGAGATCGATCTCTGCAAGCAAGAGATGACGTTGCTCAACAAAGACGATCAGGAAGTCGTCTGGACCCAAGTTTCAACCGGCAGAAAAAGCTCACCCACTCCAACGGGCGATTTTAAGGTGCTTGAAAAGCTGCCGACAAAATTCAGCAATCGCTACGGCAAATGGGTGAAGCCCGACACGCGTGAAGTTCTCGTCTGGCGTATCTGGGAGCACACCGGGCCACAGCCGCCAGGGAGCGTTTACGAAGGCTACGAGATGAAGCACTGGCTGCGCCTCACATGGCCCGGCGTCGGCATCCATCACGGAGACTTCAAGCCTGGAGAACTCTCCAGTAAAGGCTGCATCCGCACGCCTGAGGAGCCTCAGCAGGTGATTTGGGAGCATGCCAAAGTCGGCACAAACGTGCGGATCACCGGCAGCAGCGCGGCACTACCCGATGCACCGTAGAGCTCTATCGGGCCATAAAGAAGCGGACTTGTGCAGGAGATACCTGCGCCAAGTCCGCTCGTATGGATATTAGATGCTTTGCTGATCAAGCGCCTTGTGGGCCGCGGTGTGGTTGCGCGTTTTCATGCATGGGCTGTTGTGGACCTTGGCCACGCTGATGGTCACCTTGTGGCTGATGGCCATGTTGGTGATCGTGGCTTTGATCTGGATGTGGACTGCCCTGCGATTGTGGGCCGCCTTGTTGGGGTGCCCCGTGAGACTGTTGAGCAGGTCCACGTGGTGAGTCACCATGAGGTGCTTGTAAGTTTTGTGGGTGTTCGCCATTCTTTGGGCCGCCCATATGTTGTGGGCCAGGACCGCGCGGAGACTGGAACTGATGCTGTGGGCCGCGTGGGCCTTGATGACCGAGCTGCGGGCCGTTTGGCGGTCCAAAGCGCTGCGGACGTTGACCGTGAGCAAAGCGTTGACCACGGTGCCGCTGCATTTGTGAACCACGATGGTTTTGGCTGTCACCACGGCCTATGTGTTCCTGTGGGCCGCCGCGCAGTTTTGGGCCATTGTTCGACTGACCGAGCTGTGGTCCACGGTTTTGTGGGCCTTGTTGCGGGTTGCGGTGCATCTGCGGTGGGCCTCTGTGGTCGGCGCTTGGGCCCTGATTTGGTTGACCACGCTGCATATCGCCATCGCCGCGGCCAGCGTGCTGCTGCGGGCCTTGTGATGGGCCGCCGCGCATTTGTGGCGGGCCTTTGTGCTCATCACTGCGGCCTGGCCCTTGCTGACCATGTTGCGGTCCTCCATCACGATTCTCAGCGCGAGGCATCTCACGACGTGGCTCCGAGTTTCCACGCTCGGCCTCGGGGCGGCGCTGTGGTTGTGGTTGGTCACGACGAGCTTCAGGATTGCCGCGTTGAGCTTCAGGGGAGCGCTGTGGTTGTGGTTGGTCACGGCGAGCTTCAGGATTGTCGCGTTGAGCTTCAGGGGAACGCTGTGGTTGTGGTTGGTCGCGACGAGCTTCAGGATTTCCACGCTCAGCTTCGGGACGGCGTTGTGTTTCTGGACGGCCGCGCTCGGCATTTTCACGGCGGGGCTCAGCATTGGGCGGGGCGTCGGGTTTTCTCAATTCAGGGCTCGGTGCGGGGACCGGTTTTGGTGCTTCCAGAGCTGGAAGCGTCTGGCTTCCAAGGGCGGTAAGGCCTAGCAACAAGGCTAGAGTGCGGGTTTTGAGTTTCATGTGGTTGGGTGTCGGTTGTGGCGCGGGAGGAGCACCGGGTTCATGCCTTGAACGTCACGGTGACGAAGTAGTTGTGTGCATGGGCCAACTTTTATGCTGATGAGGGCTCCGCATCCTGCGCATTGCCTTTGTTGTTCATCCCGCTATCCTCGCCCCCACATGCCCAACATCGCCACAGAGCCGCGCATTGAGCCGGCCACCATTGAAGACCTCCCGCAGCTCGTTGAACTGCTCGCTGCGCTGTTTCGAGAAGAAGAAGACTTCGAGCCGGACAAGGCCAAGCAAGAGCATGGTCTGCGTCTCATTTTGGAGCAGCCAAGCCGTGGCCGCATCTTTGTACTGCGCACGGATCACATGATCATAGGCATGGTGAATCTGCTGTTCACCATCAGTACGGCCGAGGGCGGTTTGGTGGTGCTCATGGAAGACGTGATCGTGCATCCGCAACAGCGCCGTCAGGGCTATGGCAGTCTCTTGCTCGAGCATGCCATTCAATTTGCACGTGAGAAGAATTTCAGACGCATCACACTGCTCACGGACCGCATCAGTGCGGAGTCACAGACATTCTTTGCGCGTCATCACTTCCAGTTCTCCAAGATGATCCCTATGCGCCTTGTCTTTGAGGATCTGCATGCGCCCAACTGACGCTCGCAGCATGAGTCAGCACTCTCTCCTCCACGGCTGGCGCGCTCGTGCGCATTTTCTCTCACGAGATCGTGGCTTCCTGCTGCGCACGGCCTTTGGCATCGTTGCAGGTGCCTTCATGCTGTCCTTTTTCATCGTCCACTTCTCTGGCAAAGAGAGGAGGCCTTTAACGGCCAGTGAATACGTCAATGCCGCGCATCAAAGCGTGCATGAGGACTTTCACACCCTGCGCCACGCCACCACGCCCACTCCTCAGGCACTGATTTCATGGCTACTGAACCTCGTGGAGGAATCTCGCTACCTTTCGAGCAAACTCCCGCCGGGTGACCAGATCCTGCTCTTCAAAGAAACGGGTCTGCTTGCTGGATACGATGCGCGTGAGGTCATCGCCAAGCACTTGCCTGACAAAAACATCGCGCATGATTTCATCATCGCCGCGCTGCTACCGGATCAAGCGGAAGGCACTCAGGCCCTGGCCCGTCTCACAGCTGTTTGCGCACAGAAAACCGCGCCACCGCATGCCTGTGAGCTGCTTGCGCATCTTCATCTGCAAAAGAATGACGACGTAACTGCCCTCACATGGCTTGTGCGTGAAGGCTACGCCTATCCTGAAGCCAAAGCCGCGCGCAGTGAGGCCGTGCGCACCGCCGTCCAGCTCAGTGATATCGACAATCTCCGTTTCATGGCTTCAGAGCCCGGTTGGGTGGAGTCTGGCGATCCACTCGTCCAGCATCGTGTTGGAGTGCTTCTTCAGGATGTGTGGCTGCTCTGGGGCGGCCTCTATCGAAACCGCATCGCAAATGTACCGTGGGGTGTGCTCATCCTTGCAATCTTCAGTGCTGGACTTTGGTTCTTCATCTTGATCCAACACGCCAACCGAGATCGCTGGACGTGGCTGCGGCCCATTTTGCCAATGTTTGCGGGCATGGCCGCAGTTTGGCTGACATTGGCCATTCTTGCCTGGCAGGAGCAGGTGAAAGGCATTCACGCTGGCCTGCCCTTTCCGGAGGATCTCCTCTGGCATTATATGTTGGGCATCGGCTTGCGGGAGGAATTGAGCAAGCTCGCGGTGTTCAGCCTCTTTCTGCCTTGGCTACTGATGCGACGCACCCCAGGCCTGCCATTTCTCACAGGAGCCTTCGTTGGTTTGGGCTTCGCCCTAGAAGAAAATATTCAGTACTATCAGGACTACGGTCACATGGTTGCCTGGTCGCGCTTCATCTCAGCCAATTTCCTCCACATCGCACTCGCTGGTTTGACAGGGCAAAGTCTATACATGCTCTTTCGCACACGCTTTGGTCACGCAGAGTATTTCCTCGGCACTCTAGCCTTCGCAGTGGTCATGCACGGCGGATATGACTGGCTTGGACGCTCTGACGTGCTGGATGTAGGCAATTGGTTATCCATTGCGGTTCTGCTTATGGTCGCCTCGCGCTTCATCGACACACTTGCTGAGGAAACTCAAGCCACACGTCGCGTCATCTCCCCACGTGCTATTTTCACACTGGGATCTGCGGTCATGATCGCCATCACTTTTGTGACCATCGCCGTAATCCTTCCAGATCCAAACATGCTTGCGATGGTTGGTCAAAATTGCCTCGGCATCGTTCCTGTGGCCATGCTGTATTGGAAAAAATTCGAGAACGCCTGAGTTTCCAGGCGCGTCGGCGGAAGCCGGCGCGACCGAACTCTCAAAACACATCGTTTGAATCCCAGCGCACAGCCATTACCATCCCCTATGCCCACCGCCACTCTGAAAGTGCCCAAGACGGCCTCGCGCCGTATCCGCGCCGCAGGCCCTTTGGCTGCCAAGCGTGGTGGCCATGTATCGCTGCCTTTTCCTCTTCCCTCACCAGGCCAGCACATACTCGTCGGCGTCGGTGACTGGGATACCTACCTCATGCTAGATGCCATCTGTGAGAAGCGCGGCATGCGAGTTCGTTTTCATCGCGGCATCATCGAAATCATGAGCATGTCCTTTCCACACGAGTCCTTCAAGTTCGCCATTGGGCGTATGGTCAGCGCATGGTGTGATCTGCATGACATTGACTATAACGTCTGGGGCAGCACCACGCAGCGTGTCGAAGGTGTCATGGGTGGCGAGCCGGATGACTCCTTTAGCTTTGGCGCCGAAATGAAGCCCCTGCCAGACCTCTTCGTTGAGGTCGCCCTCAGCTCCGGCGGCATCGACAAGCTCGACTTCTGGAGCGAGGTGAAGGCCAAAGAGGTGTGGATCTGGCAAAATGGCCGCCTGCATGCTTTTGTGCTCGGTCAAGACGGCTACCGGCCTGTGCAACAGAGCGCGGTGTTGCCAGGTATCGACTTGAAACTCGTCGAAGAACTCGCGGAGAAAAAGCCTCACTCCCAAGCCATTCGTGAGTTTCAGAAACGTTGTGTGAAATGATATTGTTCGTGCTCCGTGTGCACTCACCGGCCCGGCGGATTCACTTCCTTCACGGTGGCGCCGTGCGTGTCGCTGAGGATGAGGAGGGAGAGTTTTTCGACGTTGTTGAGTTCGGCAGGCTTAAGCATCTGGTAGTCGAGGCCGTTGGCGGGCGGGGGCTCTGCGCCTTGTGATTGCATGGAGGCGTTTTCAGGGCCGTTGAGGCTCGCATACTCAAAACGGCCACGTAGGTCGGTGTAGCCATCTTTGAAGAAGCGGACGGTGCCGTTGTTGAGTTTGGCATAGACCTTCACGTAGGCCTTCGGCAGCGGTTTGTCGGTGGTGGAGTCGCGGGTTTCGAGGCGACCGTAGTTTTCGGTGAGGGTGAGTTTGAGCGTGTTGGCGTGGTAGGCCTGCGTCTGGCGTTTTCCAGCACCGATGATTTCGACGAGCACGTTTGCTTTGGTGAACTCGGCGGGCAGGGCGACATCGAGCGTTGTTTGATCCTTCGGCAGCGCCTGCGTGGCCGTTTTGTTGGGCTTGATGATGCTGAAGCGGCCCGAGTCCTGGCTCACAAACGGATTGCTGCTGAAGCTGAACTCGGGGTCCATCAGGTAGTAGTTCAGGGTGACTTCGGGGAGGTTCTTCCAACTCAGGGCGATGGTTTTGTTCTCCACCTTGAACTCAAACGTCGGCTCTGTGGCGGCGAGTTCGGCCTGCTGCTTCTCGCGGTCGGGTTTGTCGGTCTTTTCGCTCTTGGCGGCCTTGCCTTCGATTTCGTCGAGCTGCGTGGTCACATCGGCAAAGAGCGTCTTCCAGCGTGGTACGGGATGATCGGCGTATTTTGCGGCGAGTCCGCGTGCGGTGGCGACATTGCCCTGATAAAAGGCGGCGTAGCACTGGAAATAGTCGTGCTGGAGGCGTGTGGGCAGTTTG
>JANOBP010000291.1:0-10649 GCA_031411715.1 Verrucomicrobiaceae bacterium
AATGCCAAAGTAAAACAAGCCACCAGCCCCGATGCCAAGTACATGCTCGCCGAGGCCATGAATAGCGTAGGCATGCAGGAAGAGGCCGAAGCCCTGCAACAAGCTATTCAAAGCACGCCGCTAACCTCACGCCGCGCCGTGCCACTCGCCGCCAATCCGTATTCATCCAACTACTCAGCCCGTCAATCCTCCGCCCAACCCGTCAGCGTCGAAGCACTCGTCAAAAAAGGCGACACTAATGCCGCAGTGAAGGAACTCGTCCGCCAGACACGCACCGCCATTCAGCAGTGCCTCAACCCACAAAACGGCGACAATGGCCATTACCAACTGCATGAAGCGCTCAAGCTCATGGAACGGCATAAAGTCGTCACCGAAGTTCTCACCACCTTCAAAACGGCCGCAGTAAACGGTTGGCGGACCAGGCAGGAGTACGCAGTCTTCCTGGAGCATGCGGGCCCTGCCACAGGCATCTCAGCAGCCGCCATTGAGGAGCATCTCGCCGTCATCACCACCAATCCACGCGCCTACGACTCCCATGTGCGCCTCGCAGTGCTGAAGGCCATGCTGGGCGACTTTTCCACCGCACTCCAACATTGGCGCAGCCTGCCCGCCATGACCCAAGCCGCGCATCTGCCCGCCATCATGAATGAACTCAGCCAGCGCAGTGAAATCTCCATCCCACAGCCGCAGGCACTCGCTGGCCTCCTCACCGCCTGGCTCCGCTCGCTCGATCCCAACCGCCCGCTGCCGCAGACCATCACGCAAAACTTCCAGCAAGCCCTCGAATACCTCCAGCGTGCCGATTCCGGCAACGGCATGGCCTACCCATCCCTCCACGAGCCGTACCGCGAAACACCACGCAACGGCGAGCGCCGCCGCTGGGAATTCAATACCGACGGCAGCCTCAAACTCAACGCCGCCAGCCAAACCGACCGCAATCTCCGCCGCCAAGCCCATGACGACCTCTGCCGCGCCATGCTGCAAGTGCCCGAGCTAGCGCAGACCGGCTTCGCCCCCTTCGCCGGACTCGCCATCTATGAAGGCGCGGACCTAACCGAGATCGAAAAAATCGCGCTCGACCTGCTCATCACTCAAAGCATGCCCAAAATGAAGCGCCGGCTCGCCAGCAGCAGAAACTACGGCCCGGTCATGTTCACCAGCCAAAATCGCATCCCCATGCCGGATGCCGCGCTTTTTGTCACCCGCAGCGCCGCATTGATAAAAGACACCCGCGCCTTGGAAGAAACCATCTACCCCGCCATCACCCGCGCCCACGGCCTGCCGCGCACCAACTTCTGCCGCGACTACGCCAACCTGCTCATGGCCACCGAGGCCAACTTCATCACCGCCGCCACCCAATGGCTCAAGCAACAACCCAACTACGCCAACTTCAATGATGGCGGCCCCTTTGATGAAGTCCTGCGCCTCTGGCAGGAGCGCAAGATCACCGCACCGCTCGACTCGCTGCTGCTCGACGGCCGAAAAACAAACATCCTTTCTTCTAACGACCCCTTCCAGTTCAACAACGGCCTCACAAACTACACCCTGTTCCTCGGTACGCGCGATGCCGAGCAACAGAGCCGCTTCATCCGTGCTGTGCGCGACCGCATGCTCGGCACCGACGCCACTACCCGCCGCCAGCTCATCACCGACCACCTCAAAGCCCAAAAAGACCAGCGCCGCAGCAGCAACTACTACCGCCAGCCCAACGCCAAGCAGCAGGCCACCCAAGGCTACGTGCAATGGCTGCAAAACCTCCTCCAAGACCGCCGCGCCCTCCCGCTCCTCGATCTCGCCCTTGAAGACGGCCTCGATCAATCCCCCGACTGGCTGCGTAACATCGCCAACCGCCACACCAACAGCGACCACATCCGCACCCCCGAAGACTTCCTCCAACTCGCCGACGCCCTCGGCTTCCTTCACGACGCTGCCCACTTCCGCGCCTACGACCTCAGCAGTGAAAGCGAGCGCTCGACCTGGCTCGGTAACTTCGCGCGCCAGACACGAGAGCGCTTCGACGACGAAAAACTCAACGCACTCCTCACACAGCTCGCCAATCGCCCAGCCACCTTTGGCACCCATCTCCTGCAAGCCCTGCTCCTCAAAAACAACCGCAGCATCTTCCATCTCGCAGGCAAACCCACCCCGCTTCCCACAGACCTCATCGCACATTATCAAGACCGCCAATCTGACGAATCCGTCGCCTACCGCAGCACCGCACTGCATTTGCTGCTCACCCATCACGCCAAAGAAATCCCCAGTATTCCCACCAGCAGCCTCGTCGAGCTTGCCGCTATCCTGCGCACCGAACTGCGCGGCTACCCGCAGCCAGACCTCCTCGGCCCAGATCTCACCCGCATCCTGCAACCGCTCCTCAAAACGGAGCAGTCCGACCTCGTCCGCCAAATCGATCAATTGCTCGCCACCAAGACCTGGAACGACCTCCACGAGCAGGAACACACCTTCACCGAGCGCTGCGCCAACCTCCTCCGCGACTTCGCCCCGCTCGATGCCGCCAAAGCAGACGCCGCTGCCCGCCACGCCATCACCCTGCTCCAAACCAGCCCCGAGCAAAAAAAATCCCAAGCACGCTCAACCCGTGAAACCCCCGTCGCGCGCTTCATCGAGCAGCTCGGTAAAACCCCGCAACTACTAACCACCACCATTGCCCTCGCCGAAGAACTCGGCCTCACCAAATCCAGCAGTTGGTGCTACAGCCTCAACAACCGCATCGAAGAAACCCTGCGTGATCCAGCGCGCCTGCTCGCCGTCTTTACAGGCACACCCTTCGTCGCCGACACCGCCGCCTTCCGCGACTTCCAGCTCGAGAGCAACGGTGAACCCACCGTTATCGCCCAACTCATCAACGAGCTCGAGCAAGATCCACAAAAACGCCTCAGCGTGCAAAGTCACCTGCTCAAACAGCCCACCACCTTCGGCACCCAACTCCTCCTCGCCTTCCTCCATCGCGGCCCGAACGACAAAGAAAACCTCCTCAGCTTTCACAACAGCACACTCCCAGATAACTCTGCCCTCCTCACCTTCATCAAGCAGCGCAGCGTTGATTTCAGCAAACTGCAACCCACTGCGGCCACCAGCCTGCTCACACTCCTCCGCGCCCGCCTCCGCGACCTTGATGCACTCACCACCGCTGATCCCAAGCTCCAAACCGCGCTCCAGCCACTCATCGACATCGAAACCAGCCAATACGAAGCCGAAATCACTCACTGGCTCGGCATCACCGATCTTCGTGACGGCGACCTAGACCCTTACGAAGTCACACAACACGGCCTCAGTCTCCTCGACCGCCTCGCGCCCACCGACAAGCCACGAGCCGTTGCCCTGCTCGATCAAATCAGCAAACTCCTCGCCTCCTACGAAACCGTCAGAACACGCGGCCAGCCCACACCGCCGCACCAGACCCAAGTCGCCCGATGGCTCCAACAAGCCATCAAAGTCCCCGAACTCTTCGCGGAGGTCAAAGAACGCGCGGAAAAAAGCGGTGCAGCCAAGGATGTGGAATGGCACCAAGGAATGCTCATGAACATCCGTGGCCTCAACCACCTGCGTAACCAAGCGCCCCGAATCGTCGCCTTGCTAAGCGGTGCTGGCATGCTGAGTCCCGCTGCGACATTTCAAGCGCACCCCTTCCCAAAACCGGACCCCAAGCAGGCCATGGAGCGCAATGGTCTCGATAATCATTTTGCCCCGCCTTTACCGAAAGCGAGCCCCAAGCACACCTTACTCGAATACTGGACGCACGAGATCAAGGCCAGCGGCAGCTACTTTAGCACGGTGCCGGAAGAGTTAGCCAAACAACCACCCTCCTTCGGGCGCGATCTACTCATCGCCATCTTGGCGGCTGCAGGGGATTCAGCCTGGGCTGAATTCTCCGCCAAATATGCAGCAGAGATCGCTCAACAAACTCCAGATCAACAGGCTGCTCTAGCGGGCGTCCTTCACCGCCTCAACTTCACCGCCATCATCGCCCGCCATCTGCCCGCCTTGCAGGATGAGCTCGCGCCATTCGTCCAACAGGAGGAAGCCGTGCAAGTAGAACTCAATCTGGACATCCTTCAGGTCAAAAGCTGGCAGGAACTCGAAAAGCGATTACTCAAAGACGACGCGCAAGCGACACGAGAAGATCCGCGTCGCGGAGGTTTTTTTCAACCGCCCGGCATACCCAGAATGTACCGCCCCAATGAGCCCAATCCCGCATTAACGAAGCTGGCCGCGCATTTGATCCGTCAGGTACCCACACAGCCGGAGGCAGCACGGAAAGTTCTCGATCATGTCATCGCCCTCCACCGGAAAGAGTTCGCACAGGTCAGCAGTCCTTTCGAAAAGCCGCAGCTAGATAGCTTCATCGTCAGCCTGTGCGCTGCTCCTGAGTTACTGCGCAGTGTATTAAAGCTCGCCTCGGACGAACGCACACCTGCGTTAGACACCGGTTACCCATCGCCATCATTTGGACTACCCAGTGAATCCGCCTACATGCTTACCGCCTTACCCACCTCACTCCTGAATGATCCAGCCAAGGTGATGGACGCACTCGAAAGAATGGGGCTACTTTTGCCCTTCGCCACGCTCGATCCAATCAGCTTACCAGGTCTTACCAGCCATAGCCTGCTGAAGTGCACGATCCAACGACTCATCAAGGTCAACACAGACTCACGTCCTAGCTTGATCCTCAAACTCACTCATCACCCCAAAGCGGTCTTTGGTCACCGCTTGTTGGCGGCACTGCTCACCGAGAAAGACGCTGCCGAATTTCCTTCCCGCCTCGAGCACTGCCTGGTAGATTTTTCCAAGGTTAAATCCACTGCCGCTGCAGCCATCCTGGAAAGTTTTGAAGGTCATTTCCCTGAGCTCCGCAATGCCAAAGAGGCCACCGGCCAGTTGCAGCCTTTCGCCCCGCTGTTTCAGCTCAGGCAAAAGGAGGAGCAGACGTTCCTGAACGAAGTCCGCGCCGGAAAAACCAACATAACGCACCCACATCGGGGCGCACAGCACGTCTTGACGGCAGAGATCGAGCGGCTCATCGCCACTGAACCAGCACAGCTCATCCCCTTTCTTCAAAAGGTGCAGCTAATGCTCGAGCCCGTGCCCGCAGCGGCCTCTTTCGGAACCAGCTTTTACACCCGAGATGGTGTAAAACTCAGCAACTTCCTCCGCACCTGCATCCGCGCCGTTCCTGAGCCAGCCGCACTCATCGCCATTCAGCTCCATGCCGCCGCACGCATGCCGCAGCTCAGAGAACTGCCGGATAAGCTCTACCAGCAAGGATACACCAGTGCCGTCAATCAACTGCTGCAGGAGTGGGAACAGCGTGGCGGTTGGGCAGCACCTGATCGTGTTTTTGAGACCTTGATGCTGGAAATCAACCAATATGAGATCGCCGAGACCAAGGGCCTCTGGCTACCACTGCTGCATGGCACCCTCGGAGGCATGGGAGACACGGAGCGCCGAGCACTCACCGCATGGGCCACCAAACAGAGTCCTACAGGGAAATTGAAGGCCGCTGCCGCAGAGCTCATCCTCGCCAGGAACTTAATGGCATGCACGGAGGCTTCCCACCCCGCACAAGGCAGCGCACGCTTTCCTGTCCGCACCAGCGCAGGCACTCAAGCATTCACACAAGCCGCCAAGGAGGCACAATCATTGTTAGAGGATGACAAAATCGCCTCCCACGTCCGCCTCGCACTGGCCGCTTTTTTCACCGCCACCTATCCAGGCCTCCTGAATGAGGCAACGGTGCAAAAATGGGCAGAGGTTGCTGCCGCGCTCTATCACGAAGGCGGTCCAGTCACCCGTTATGAGCTTGAAGCCCTCCTCAACGCCGCAGCCGTGCTGCCGATGAATGAAAGCTGGAATCGCACTTGCAAGCACGTCCTGGAGCGCTGGGAGCAGCGTGAAGCCATCACCATCAAGAACCGCCGCCGTTTCATCGAAACAGATTTCCACCCCTTGATCCTACGCTTTGCGGTCCGCTCCAAAAACGCAGTCGTCCTTGGCCCATTCCTCAAAAACTTCGCCGATGACGACACTCGACGCATCACGGGCATTCTGCTTGAGAATGGAGCTTGGGAGCAAGCTGCCAGCATCCCCAAACTGCGCGCACTACTGAACCAACCCGAGTACTCCTCTCGTCAAAAATGGTCCTGGTGGCTACCACCCGCCATGCCACACGCTAATTCACAAACGCAGGTGCCCAGTGAAGATTCCCTGCTGCTCGAAGCCATCGCCCTCGGTCATGACGACTCCGACACACGCATCCTATTCTCACACGCAGTCTGGCCTTCACATGCACAACGTTTTGAGGCCATTGCCAAAAAACTCGCCGCCACCAAACTGCCGACCAAG
The DNA here is from genome assembly GCA_031411715.1 of Verrucomicrobiaceae bacterium. GTDB lineage: Bacteria > Verrucomicrobiota > Verrucomicrobiia > Verrucomicrobiales > Verrucomicrobiaceae > Prosthecobacter. The sequence goes on from JANOBP010000291.1 coordinate 6,364, forward strand.
CTGGAAGAGAGAGCACACTGCCTCATTGAGCTTGGGCTAGAACACCCTGCTGCCGCCTTACCCTTGCTGCCCCAGATTGAAACCATTCTCAAAGTGCTCACCCCAATCTCATTTGAAGACCAGGGGTATAGCCAGCGCTGCTGGGTGAACCTCCTCGCTATCCATGCAGCGCTCAAAATGGCTACCGGTGATTTCAGCACGGCTGACACGCATTTTCAGCGCATCCAGACCGATCCTGTAGTCTCCAAGGTATCCAGCAATCGAGACAAATTCAGCCCCACTCTCTTCACCTGCCTCGCCAAGCTCTGGCAGTCTGGTGATGCGCGTGAGCCACAAAAAATCAGTGCCTTGGCAGTGTTGCGTAAAGCTGCCAAATCCAATGATACAGATAGTCTTCCAGCACGCGCCATCCATCTCGCTATCCAGTCTTGGCTCGCAGTTATCCAACAACTACCGCCTCCCAAAAGCAAAGCTGCCGAACTGCAAAGGTTCGATGACGAAGAGAAGGTCGTGTCATTCCTCGCCACCATCGCTGGCTCTGGAAAAACACGACTTACAGTAAAGCAGCGTCTGGACTTCATCCTGCATTTTTTATCCCAATCCAGTCTATCGAGCCGCACACCCAGCACCTGGGGACTCATGGTCGAACATCAGTTGTTCAGTGCGGAAGAATTGCTCAAGAACGCCACCACCCTGCGCAGCTCCGCCCCGCTACTCTCACATCAGCAGCTCGGAGATTTAGCGGAGTTCTATCAGCATCAGGGAGCCTATGCAGAGGCGGAACAGACCTGGCTGGCAGCCGTTAAGCAGATCAGTCCCAAACAATCAAACTCATCTTTCTACTCCAGCCCCTACCACTTTCAGCGCGCCGCCATGCTCATACGGCTCAAGCAGTATCCAGCAGCGCGCCAGTGCCTCAATGAGGCGATTCGTGACACCGACTCAGCCGCCTACCACCAGAGGCGCGCCTCGCTCCTCAAACTCATCCCCTAACCGACAGCTCCAGCACCTGAATCGTGCGTTTCACATTCGTTTCGAGGTCCAGTGGCTCCCGCGTGATCACGCGCGCGGGCTTGATTGAACGCCAATGATTGATCTGCATCCCCAGCATCGCCAAATCACGTGGATCATCCAACACGTGGCCATTCACGCCTGAATCGATCAGTTCACTCGCGCCATTAAACACGGACGTGATCACCGGGATGCCTGTCGCCAGTGCTTCAGTCACGACATTCGAGCAAGGCTCATAAATGGGCAAAAAAGTCAATAAATCAGCCGCTGCGTAGGCCTGCTCCACATCCGCCAGCGGACCAGTCAGGATCACATTTGGCGGCACGGGGCCGCGCATGCGGTCACGGGTCACCACCAACATCTTCAGACCCGCATCATGCACCTGCGTTGCCATGTAGCGCAGCAGCCAAGGTAGCCCTTTACGCTCCCAACCGCTGCCGACAAAGAGCAGCGTGAAATCCCCATCCTTCAGCCCAAAACGCTGCCGTGCCGCCGCACGGCTGACGTTTTGAAAGCGCTGCACCTCCACGCCATTGCGCACCAAATGAATCCGCTCCTGCGGATAGGCCGGAAAATGCTGCGCGATCTCACCACGCACCATTTCCGAGTTCACGATGACGTGCTTCGTCCTTTCCGCATCAAACGTCCGCGCCTCCAGCTCCATCATGTTCCGGTGAAACGCCCCACGCCCGATGAATGGCCGCTTCCACCACGGCGCAAACTGTCGCCGCCGCTCCAGCCACACACGATGCAGCCCATCTCCCGCCCGATACACATGCTGCCGCAACGTCCGCTCCAGACTGAAAACACAATCAAACTTCTCAGCTCCAAGCATCCCATCCACCGCCTCTGCAAAGCGCGGCGCACGCTCCGCACGGCCACCTGTCACCTTCACCTCACGGAGTTTCACCCCAGCCGCCTGCCCCTTCCAGCTCTCGGCAAAAAGATGCACCTCATGCCCGCCCGCCACCAATGCAGCCACCAACCTCTGCACATACAGCTCCGCACCACCAGTGGCAGCGAATTGACGACGAATAAGAGCGAGGCGCATGTGAATGAAGTTAGAGGATAGAGGACAGCGGTGGCTGGATTGATTGACGATTGATGAACAAGGATTGTTGATTGCTGAAGTGATCCCCTTCGTAGAACGCGCCTCATCCCTCAACAATCAAAAATCGATTGCTCATCAATCGTCAATCACTCCGGCAACGCACCGCAGCACCTCCTCCGCCGTCAATTCCCGCCACTCACCAGCCTTCAGCTCCTCCGGCAGTCGCAGCGCCCCCACGCTCTCACGGTGCAGGCCCACCACACGGTTTCCCACCCGGTGAAACATGCGCTTCACCTGATGATATCGCCCCTCATGCAGCGTCACGCGTGCGCATCGCTCCGAGAGGATCTCCAGCCTCGCTGGCAGCGTCGTAATGTCCTCCGTGTGAAAATAAAACCCACGCGCAAAGGCCTCCACTGCATCCGCCGCGATCACCTCACTCGTTTCCACCACATAAACTTTTGGCACATGATGCTCAGCCGCCATCAGCCGTTTCGACCACCGCCCATCATTGGTCAGCAGCAGCAACCCTGAAGTGTTCCGGTCCAGCCTCCCCGCCAGATGCAAAGTCTCTTTGTCCGCATCATCGATCAAATCCAGCACCGTCGGGAGTTGCGCATCCTTCGTCGCACTCAGCCAGCCCACCGGCTTATGCATCATGATATAGAGCGACCGCTCAGCCGCCTGCACCGTCCCTTCATCCAGCATCACCGCGCAAAATCGGTCCACCTCCAAATGCCCATCCGTCACCACCACGCCGTCCACCCGCACTCGCCGTCCAGCAATGGCCCGCAGCGCCGCCGTGCGCCCCATGCCCTCATGCTTTGCCATCAGTCGGTCCAGTTTCATCCATCTGTATTCTGCGCTCACTCACCTCATCGCCAGCAGTATTTTCTTCATTCCAGCGGCCTGCCCGCCAGCGGTTAGAAGCCCTCAAAAAATGGGTCAAAAAGCACTCATACCGCACACCCTGCGCTCAAAAACCGTCCGGCAGAACTCTCAGGCATTCATGTGCTGGCCAGCGTGTGCTATTGTGCTTACACTCCGCCATGCATCGTACTTTTCTCGCACTCTTTGCCGTCATCGCCTGCGCCACGGCTCAGGATGCTGCCACGCAGCTCACCGACGCTAAAAAACTTCTCAAGCAAACCGCTCCCGGCATCTACGACCTCAATGGCATCCAAATCACGGCCGCCACTCGTGAAGTGCGCATTCCCTGCACCGTCCTGCATCAGAAGCTCCCCATCGAGTACGCACTCTGTCATGAGGCTGGCGAAAAAGTCCACGAGACCATCCTCCAGACCACGGTAAAGCCCATCCAAGTCCAACTCGCCCTGCTCCTGGCCAATTACCAGCCCGCCACCAAAGGCATCCTCGACAAACTCCCACCCAAAGAAGAGCGTCCTTACAAAGACAAAGACACCGAGCCGCAAACACCCGGAGCCAACCGCCTGGCCATCCACTGCGAGTGGCGGGACGGTGGCAAAACCAAGAAGGTGCCGCTGTCAGACTTCATTCAGGACATCGACAAACGTAAAACCCCACCCGACCTCGACACCTGGATCTTCAATGGCTCCATCATCGACAAAGACGGCTTCAATGCCGAGCTCACCGGCAACATCATCTCCACCTACATCGACCGCACGGCCATCATCAACTCCGCCGCCAAAGGAAACCACCGCGACGATCTCTGGATCTCCATGCCCGACAACATCCCGGCGGAGGAGACCAAGGTGACTCTCATCATCACACCCGCACCGATCTCCAAATAGCCAGCCACGTTTAAGTGCTCAGTTCTCAGTGCTCAGTCTTATAACCCCGCGCAAAACTGAGCACTGAGCACTGAGCACTGAGCACTGAGCACTGAGCACTGAGCACTGAGCACTGAGCACTGAGCACTGAGCACTTCCCCACCCCCGCCACACCATGAAACTCCCAACCCTCCTCCTCACTCTTTCCCTCGTCACCGCTTCCGCCCAAACCACTCAGCCTCCGCGCCACGAGTCCCTCAAGCAGGAACTCCGCCTCTCCGTCGAGCGCGGCCTGAACTTCCTCCGCGCCCAGCAAAACAAAACCACCGGGCAGTGGGGCGAGGCTGAACCTGTCGCCATCACCGGGCTCGCCATCACGGGCTTCATGCTCGATCCCAACCGCAAGGCCGGCGACCCCGTCCCCGCTGAGATCGAGGCCGCCACGCGCTACCTCATCTCCAACGCCAAGCCCG
>JANOBP010000292.1:0-2016 GCA_031411715.1 Verrucomicrobiaceae bacterium
TTCATCAGCGCGGCGTTTGGTTTGCGCTTGGCTGCAGCGGGAGCTTTAGCGGCAGCTGCGGGTTTCGTTTTGGACTTGGGTGTGGATTTGGTGGCCATGTGCGCATTGTGGCAACGACTCACCCTTGGTGTCAATCAAGAATCTTATGGAATTCAACATCGAGAGAAATTCTTTAACCGTTCTTCAATAGTCGGCAGGCCTAGCGTTCCAAGCCACTTACCACTTTTTGTTGAGTCATGATTCCACACGTTGAAAGGCGAGTGGAGATCAATTTGAAGTGTTTGGTGTTAACATAACTCAAGACATATTCGATCAACATCGCGAATCCTTGGGGATCATTCGTTCAGTAAGCTAACCATCATGAAACTCACGCTCTTGCTCTTTACTTTGCTTGTCTTGCCAGCGTCCGCTCAGGACAAAGCCCTGCTTGATCTCGCGCTCGAACCGCCGGTGATCAACACCGCGCCCGGTCCCGAATACGACGCCGACAAGCGCCCTGGTAATATGATCATCGGCATCGACCGCACGCCGAAAGGCCGCCTGTGGGCCGCGTGGGTGGGCAATGGCGATTCGCCGAATGGCTTCTTCATGCTGGCGACGAGTGATGACGATGGGAAGTCGTGGTCAAAGCCGAAGGTCGTGATCGATCCACAGGATGGGGAGCTGAACGGTGTGCGTTACGAACGACGGGCGCTAGTCGGCAATCTGTGGATCGATCCTCTCGGCCGCTTGTGGTGCTTCTTTGATCAAAGCCTCGGCTACTTCGACGGGCGCTGCGGCGACTGGTTCATCCGCTGCGATGATCCCGATGCCGACGAGCCAGTTTGGACCAAGCCCGTGCGCTTTGCCGATGGCTGCACACTGAACAAGCCCACCGTGCTCAGCAATGGCGACTGGCTGCTGCCGGTAGCGCTTTGGACGCGTGACCGCATGGGCGGTCCCGGCGTGGATAAAGAGGCGCACAAGGACCTCGACGTGATCCGCATGGCGAATGTGTTCGCCAGCACCGATCAGGGCAAAACGTGGACGCGGCGCAGCGGTGTGGCGTTTCCACGCACCGACTTCGACGAGCACATGATCGTGGAGCGCAAGGATGGCAGCCTGTGGATGCTCGCACGCACCAAGGACGGCATCAGCGAGAGCACCTCCACAGACAAAGGCCTGACATGGAGCGAGCCGCTCCCATCCGCGATCCAGAATCCCAGCGCACGCTTCTTCATCCGCCGTCTTGCCTCGGGCAAACTCATCCTCGTGAAGAATGGGCCGATCAATGTACGCCTGCCGAATCGCACGAACTTGAAGGCCTTCCTCTCCGATGATGATGGCAAGACCTGGGGCAAAGGGCTGCTCATCGACGACCGCGCTTCCGTCTCCTATCCCGATGGCTTTCAGGCACCGAACGGTGACATCCACATCCTCTATGATTGGAACCGCCACACCGACGCCGAGATTCTTCATGTGAAATTCACCGAAGCTGACTTTGCTCCACGCAAACCTGCAGCACAGGCTGCGATGGATCATGCCAAACCAGTCGCTACTAACGCTGCGCCCGTCTGGATACCGAAGAAGACCGTCGTCAACAAAGCCCACGCGCCCAAACTGCCGAAAAGCATCAAACCCGATCCCAAATGGACCGCGCAGGGCATCGAAGACGGCAAGCAAGACTTCAAGAGCATCCCGTATGATGGCGTCACGCCAAACAAAATGGTCTGCGATACCACGCTGCGCGAGCTGCCCGATGGTTCGTGGATTCTCTTCATCCTCGCCGGCGGCGACACCGAACCATCACCGCTCAACTACATCGGCGTCACCCGCAGTTTGGACAAAGGCAAGACCTGGACACCACTCGAGCAATTCGATGTCGGTTTCTCGCGCGAGGGCAAAACCATCGGCCAGGGCCCGACGGAGCTCATGATCACCGGCCAGCGCAGCACGCTCTTCTTCTCCACCCACTCCAAGCACTGGGCCAATGACTGGCGCTCGTGGTATCTCAGCAGCGACGACTCCTTCAAGACA
>JANOBP010000293.1:0-6885 GCA_031411715.1 Verrucomicrobiaceae bacterium
TCAGCATCGCCGGAGCCAACAGCTTTCAAATCGGCGTCACTGAGCAGCCCTACTTCATGAATACCAGCGGCGCGGTGAGTTCTCTCAGTGGCTTCAGCGGCGGCAGTCCAAGCACCGCCTATGGAAGTGCCCTGCGCAACACCGCGCTCAATCCGCATTACCTCGGAGGCACCACTCCGGCAAACAAATACACACCGCTCGCAGGCATCGGCGGTCTCACAGCGGGCGATCCGCTCAGCGCCACGAACTACCAAAACACTAGTGCCGGCTACCGCCTGCGTGCGCTTGAGCAAATCCTCGCCGCCTCCCACGACAGCCTCTTTGACGAGACCTACGTCGGCGTCCCGCAGAGCGCCCGCAACACCGAAGGCCTCGTCGGCAACGCCCTCGCCCAGTCCGCCACGCCTAATCCCACCATCGACCAGCATTGGACGAATTGGTTCCCCGGCGGCTTCGGCCAGACGGATCTCAGCAACCAACTCAAAGTCGTGGGCCGTCTCATCGCCGGTCGCAGTGTGCTCTCCAACAAGCGCCAGATCTTCTTTGTGCAGATCGGCGGTTGGGACACGCATACCTCGCAGATTCCAAATCCCACCACAGCCAATCAGGGCCAGTACAGCCTCATCAACAACCTCTCCCGCAGCATCAAAGCCTTCTCTGATGCCATGAAAGCCATCGGCATGTGGGACAAGGTCATGATGTTCACCGCCTCCGACTTCAACCGCACCTTCACACCGAATAAAAGCGACCAGACAGGCGGCTCTGACCACGCTTGGGGCGGCCACAGCATCATTGCCGGCGGTGCCGTCAATGGCGGCCGCATCTTTGGTAAGTTTCCCGACCTCACCGTCAATGGTGGCATCGACTGCACCGGCAATCGCGGCCGCTGGATCCCCAGCACCTCAGTCGATCAAAAGGCCGCCCTCATCGGCAAATGGTTTGGCCTCACCGATGCACAGGTCTCACAGGTCTTCCCAAATCTCACCCGCTTCCAGCCTGATCTAAGCCCCAGCACACTCACAGCGCGCAATCTCGACATGATCGACTTCAGCGTTTAGAGCCATTCAAACCAGGCGGGCGGTTTCCCTGCATCCGGCGTTCATTCATAAGCGACTATTGTCCGAGCATTCTGCAAAGTCTTTTCTGCCTTACTCGCGAACGTATCGCAACATCCACTCTGCAACCGTCGCGTAGATTGGGAAATCTGTGACCAAAACATTGTGATGATCCGCTTCAGGAATGGTTACCCACTGCTTTTCAATGGATGCGGGCAGTGCTGCGTAAAGACGCTCGCCAAGTTGCAGCGGTATCACCGTGTCGGCCGTCCCGTGGGCCACCAGCGTCGGGCAATGCAGGAGCCTGGCATGATGAAGTGAGTTTACCTCGTTTAAATGGTGCCCCGTTCGTCGATGAAACTCCCAAGTGATTCCCGCCTGCAAAGAGCCACCGAGCCACTCGCCGACGATTTTGCCTGACTGGTGCCGCAAGACACTCTCCAGCGTATCAAACGTCGAAATCAAAACCAGCGCCCGCCAGGGTGACGCACTCAATGCGGCCCCACGCACACTTACAGCGCCACCCATCGACATGCCGAGCAGGCCAGCGGGGGCTGCCTCGAAATGAAACCGCTGCGCAGCCTCCCTCAGCAATCCTAGCGGCAAATCAGCCTCCTCCAGGCCATAAGTCGCCAACTCGGCCGGATGCTCTCCGTGTGCTGGCAAATCCATCAGCACGCAGCGAAAACCCACCGCACAAAGCCGCTCTGCGATCAGGAGGTAGTCCTCTTTTCGTCCTCTGCGTCCGTGCGCCAGAACTATAGTCCCATTCACTTTCCCCAATTCAGACAAAGTGATGTTTTTCGCCGCCAACGTGTCGCGAACGGCCTGTCCGCGCTTTCCCACACTCTTCGTCGGCTCACAAACCAAGCACGGCGTTCCATCACTGGCGGTGAAGGGCTTCACAACGACACCATGCTCACCAGGAGACTTCAAAAACTCATGATGATAGTCCTGCATTGCACGGCGCGGAGGCATGACCAATTCACGTCCTCCCCACCAGCAAAGGCTGGCTGCCGCCACCACAGGCAGCAGGATCAGCAGGATCATACGCATTCTTGTCATTCGCATAGCCGAGTCCGAGGCTTGGGGCATTTCACACAAAGTGCCAGCGGCTAATTTAACCAATGTCTTTGGTCCTATTGCCTCAATGGCACTCTGGGCTATACTCCGCCACGGTCATGAACTCTCGCCGCACAGCCACACATCTTTTTCTCGCGGCCGCCATTGGGTTGCTTACCAGTTGCGCCAAGCCGGCATACGAGCAGCGAGGCTGGGCTAGCTACATCGCGGATCATTATGCCGGGCATCACACTTCGTCTGGTGAGGTCTATTACCCGCAGGGGTGGACAGCCGCCCATAATTCACTGCCCTTTGGCACTCAAGTTAAGGTGAAAAATAATTGCAATGGCAAGTCTGTTAACCTCACGGTCAATGATCACTTCCCGCAGTATTCAGGCCGTGTTATAAATGTCTCGCGCGCTGCTGCGGAGTATCTGCAAATCCCCTTCAACCAGCTTGGCGATGTCACGGTGACCGCAAAGACAATCCCGGGAGGCGTCCCTCCAACATCCTCGCAGCAGTCTGGCTACTACGGCGCACCGCCTCCGAATTACAACGCGATGCCGCCACCGACTTCAGCGCCACCACCCGCTTTTAATGCCGCACCACCTCCTGGATATGGGTTGCCGCCAGCTCGTTAAGTCAGCTTGTTCTTGAGTTTGGTGAGTAGTTTAGGATTCCCTTCGAGTTCCTCCATCAGCAGGGTTAGCACCTCCAATGTCTGACGACTAATATGATGCTCCATACCCTCCACATCTTGGTGCACCGTCTCAGCATCTAGTCCAAAGCCAGACAGCAGTCGTGTTAGCACCTCATGCCTGCGCGCGATCTCTTGGCCCACTTTGCGACCTTCTTCTGTCAGCACCACGCCACGGTAGCGCTCATAAACCACATAGCCCTCCGCATCCATTCTCTGAATCATGTTTGTCACACTCGCTTGAGAGATTTTCAAGTTCCCTGCGATGTCCACCACACGCGCATAGCCCTTTAACGCGATCAAGTTGTGGATCTGCTCTAAATAATCCTCAATCGCCGGTGATCCGAGGTGCGTGGTGAGTTCCTGGCGTTTTGGCGGCGGCATGAAGTTGGAGGGGAGTGACTCATAAAGTCCACTCAGCCAGAAAATGCAAGGCGCGTTCCTCCAAGAAAGCGGGGCGTATCGACATGCTGAACCTCTCCAACTTCCGGGCGACCCTGAGATCCTGCATCCGGGTTAGTGAGGTGCGGATGAATGAAAGTGGTGGTCAGCCGCAAATCCGGGACATGGTTGATTCAAAAATCGCTGCAACATCTGCGCTTTCTCCGTGGGCCGACAATGCCTGGTTCACGATCAACCTGTCATCAATCGAATCGGCAAGAACATACTTTATGAATAGGTTGTAGATCGAGTAATAGGCCAGTTCGATGTCGTCTGGGAGTTCCAAGTCGTCATCCTGCATCGCGCAGATGGGTTCTCCGTAACGCGCTTGGACCTTGCGTGTTTCTTTACCTTCCATCACAGAGCGAAACGCGTCTTCCGGCAGTGTGCTGTCCACAGTTTGCTGTGTGCCACATACCGTTTCGACATACTTCATTATTCCTTGGGAGTGGCAGTAAGACTGCCAGACACGAAGAGCTTGAGCACACAGGTCGAGATGCACCAGCTTGCGCAACTCATCGGGCAAGGCGTGAAAATTTTCCAAGAGGGAAGGCATCGGCGTTCAGTGCTCGGTTGTTTGTGGCATGTTCTTCACTTCCCCTTCTCCAGCCGCTTCTTCCATCTCGGAAGCTCCTTGCCGAGGAGTTCGGCGGGGCGGGTGCTGAAGAAGTCGTAGGCGACTTTGTTTTTGGCGGCCATTTCTTGGAAGGTGTGATAGATGATGCCGTCGTCGGCGCCGGCGAAGATGGGTTTGGCGGTCTTGAGGTCGTAGAAGCGGGCCCAGAGCACGTCGGTGGAGGCGGGGTCGGCGATGTAGTCGGTCTTGCCCTTGTCGTTCTTCGTTTGCGCAGGCCGGTGAGGCGGTGGGCGTCGAACCACTTCAGCGCGGACTCGATCATCGCAACGACCTCGGGCGTGGTGGGGCCGCTGCGCATGAGGAACTTCACGAGGTTGGCGGACTCGCCGCCGCTGAGCGACGGCGGCTCTTTGGCGCGGGCTTTGACGGGTTCGAGCGTGAGCGGATGATGCTGCGCACACCAGACGGTGGGCTGGCGGTCCAGGCGGACCTGCATGGCCGCGATGTTGGCGATGCCTTTGTCGAAAGCGGCGCGTGCACGCTGCTTCAACGCGTCATCGGCGAAGGCGAAGTGGTTATCGCCCTTGGCGAGGTCGTGCAGGACCTCCAGAACATGCACCATGGCATCGTCATTGAGCGTGATGGCCTCATGGTAGCCGCGCTCGATGGGGTAGTTCTGCGGCCAGCCGCCGTTCGGATACTGCGCGGCGAAAACGTAGTCGAGGCCCTTCATCAGCGCGGCCTTCACGTCGTCGCGTTTCGTGGCGGTGAAGACACCGGCGAGGAACTTGATCTGCTCGGTCGTGGTGCGGTTGTCAAAGGTGCCGCAGTAGTGCCAGGCGTCGCCGGTTTGAGAGGTCCAGTGCGTGCCGGTCTGGCGTGGGCCCTTGGTGTAATCGACTGCCTTTGACCAGCCGCCGGTGGGTGTCTGGTAGCTGATGACGACTTCGGCGAGCTTCTGATTCTCCGCACTGGCGAACCACTCCGCAGGCGTGTCGCTATCGTGCTCAAACTCGGCGCGATTGCCCGGCGCGGGTTTCGCCTCGGCCTTGGCGCGTTCTTCATCGAGGATGCGATGCTCCTCGGCGGCAAAGGCACGCGATTTGGCGATGTAGGTGGTCCACTCGGTGCGCTGGGCTTCAGGGAGCTTCGCGAGCAGATCGTCGGTGAGCAGGGTGAAGGGCTTATCGTCTGCCAAAGTGGTGGCGGCGAGGAGGAATGGGAAAAGCAACGTGCGCATGAGATTGATGAGGATCGCTTCCATAGGATGTCGTCGAGAAAAAAGGTGACGGGTTGGCCGGCGCTGGCAAGGGGCCAGCCGAAACTGGTCTTGAATCGGTAGAGCGGCTTCATGCTGGGATCTTCTACTCCGCCCCTGCGGATCAAACGACAAATGGAGAGTTCTCAGCCTCATTCTTGTGTGGTGAAATCAAGATGGGCAAGGATGTGGCATGAGCAAGCTGCTGGTACACGCACCAAGGCACTGTGGGCAAGATATTCGGCAGCAGATCGTTACTTCATACGTTATGACGCAACACCAGCTATTTTTCATATTTCTAGCCGCTTCCATGGCTTCCGCACAAAGCTTCCTCGTCGAAAACAACCACCCGCGGGCGGAGATCATCATCAGCGACAAACCCACACGCATGGCGCGGGTCGCAGCGCATGAATTCCGTCAGCAGATCGAGAAGATCAGCGGCGTTCGGCTGCCTATCGTCACGCAGCCTTCGGGGCAGGCGGTCAAAGTCTTCATCGGAGCCAGCACACATTCACCGGTGAAGGTGGAGGGACTCAAAGACGGCGCGTATCGCATCGCTACGGGTGCGGATTGGATGGCGCTGATCGGTGATGACGCGGACTTCGAGCCTGTGGGGCCTTTTGCACGAAACAATGGCGACATCCCACGGGCGCAGGCGGAGTGGGAAAAGATTGTCGGAGCGCCGTATGGGCTGCCGAATCCCGGCTTGTATAAGCACCGCACCAAAATCAGTCTCGACGGCGAAACGCTCGAAGTCTGGGGCCTCGACGAACGCGGCAGCTTCAATGCGGTGAGCGGCTTTTTGCAAAAACTCGGCGCACGCTGGTTTTTACCGGGAGAACTCGGCGAGGTGCTGCCGACGCTGAAGACTATCGAGCTGCCGAAAATCGATGAAACCGTGAAGCCAGACTTTGCGCTGCGGCAGTTCAACTTCCGCTTTGCCACCTGCGGGCCTGACACCTCGCTGTGGGTCATGCGACTCGGCATTCGCCACAACGAGCGCCTGCAAATCGCCCACGGCATGGCGAACATGACGAACCGTCAGGCCGTCTTTGATGCGCATCCCGAATGGTTCGCCATCTACGGCGGCAAGCCCGACTTCAAGGCTGGTGACTCGAAGTGCCAGCTCTGCTACTCGAACGACGAACTTTTCCGCGAGACCGTGCGCTATGCGCGGTCGCAGCTCGACACCTTCCACTTTGAAAGCGTCTCCATCATGCCGCCGGATGGCTACACCTCGATCTGCCAGTGTGAGAAGTGCAAAGGCAAGGACTCGCCCGAGCGCATCGAGCGCGGCCTGCTCAGCGATTATGTGTGGGACTTCGTCAATCGCGTGGCCAAAGAAATCGGCAAAACCCATCCGAACGCCAAAGTGCTGAACTGCGCGTATGGTGTCTATACGCTGCCGCCGCTGAAGATCGACAAACTAGAGCCCAACGTGCTCGTCGGCATCGTCGGCGGTCGTCGCCCGATGAACAAAACGGGTAGCAAAGCCGAGGGCGAAGCCGCACCGGAAGCCCTGCGTGCCGCCTGGGCGAAAAAGACCGACAACCCCATCATCAATTTCGAAAACTACCCCTTCACAGATCGCGGTTGGTATCTGCCCGCCTATGCCGCGCAGTCGATGGGCGACACGGTGATCGCCACCAAGGGCATGTCTCAGGGCGAAGACATCTGGCTCACCGTGCGCAACGACTTCGACAAAGTCGGCATCGGCTTCAATCACTTCCTCGTCTATTTCACCGCCCGCGCCTACTGGCCCGGCCACGAGCCAGCGGCAGCCCTGCGTGAGTAT
>JANOBP010000294.1:0-1010 GCA_031411715.1 Verrucomicrobiaceae bacterium
CGCTGGTGTCGCCGCCTTTACCTTCAAAGCCATCAAAGCCGACGAATAGTCACTCGATCCATTTCAAACCCGACTCCAGAACGGAGTCGGGTTTTTTGTGCTCCAAACTCTTCGTGCTTTGCCCTTTGATCTTCGCGACGATTTAGCTCACCCTTCGTTATGTCCCGCCTTGCCATGATTTCGTTCATTCTGCTCACGCAGACCGTCAGCGGGCTCACTGTGGTCAATTTCAATGCCACAACGAACAACCGCTTCAGCTCTGGCTATCCCGGCACGCCTCAGCCAAATGGGAGTGGAAGCTTCATCGGCAGCGGCATGGACTTCTCCGGCGTCGGCTGGGACAGCGGACTCACGAGCCGCAGCGTGACCATGATCAGCGACGAGTATTTCGTCTTTGCCAGTCACTACCAGCCCGGCAGCACCATCACCTTCCTCAGCCCGACATTACTGGCTGCCAATCCCAGCAATCCAGCAGCCGCACTTGTCAGTTACACGGTAGGCACTCGAACGCAGATGAACTCTCCCATCACGGGCCTGCCTTCAGATTTCAGCGTCGGAAAACTCACCACTGCGCTCAATCCCGCGCACGGCATCACCAGCTATCCCATCCTCGCCTTCAATACCTTGGGCGACTACCTTGGCCTCAACGTGCTCATGTACGGTCACGGCGGCATCGCTGGCACCAATAGCCCACGCATTGGCTCCAACACCATCGAAGCCTTCTATCACTACGATCTGAATGGCGACAACCTCAATGAAACCTTTGCAGCAGGCTACGACTTTGACTCTGGCAGCAGTGGCGAGTCACACCTCGAAGGCGGCGACTCTGGCAGCCCGACCTTCGCCTTTTTTCAGGGCCGCCTCGCTCTCATCGGCACGCATTCCGCCATAGCCACCATCACCGGACAGCCTTGGTCGTTCGACAACTTCGCCCCAGTCTATCTTGATCAGTTCGTCACACGCGGCATCGAGTTCACCGCTGTGCCTGAGCCCTCTCGCATGATTTTACT
>JANOBP010000295.1:0-4425 GCA_031411715.1 Verrucomicrobiaceae bacterium
CAAAAAGATCCACTCGTGGAGTTCAAGCAGGAAGCCTTCACCATCTTCGCCGCCTTGATGAGCAACATCAACGGCGAGGTCCTCGGCAACCTCTTCCGCAGCACTCAGCAGCTCGCTGCATTCGAAGCCTTCCTCGCCCAAATGGCCCACCAAGCCGCCGCGCCTCAACAGGCACGTTTACTAAAGGAAGAAGAAGATGAGCCAGAAGCCGGCCCGCCTGACACCACACCGCGTCTCATCTTCCCCACCGCCGCCAAGCCCAAACCTCAAGCCACTGTCGGTCGTAACGACCCCTGCCCTTGCGGTAGCGGCAAGAAGTTCAAGCAATGCTGCGGACGGATCGCATGACCACACCCACCTGCCGCTGGGGCATCCTTGGTGCCGCTTTCATCGCACGTAAAAACTGGCAAGCCATTCGTGATGCTGGCAATGCCACACTCATAGCCGTAGCCAGTCGTGATCTGGCCCGCGCACAAGCCTTCATCGATGAATGCCAGACCAGCGCCGCGCATCCGAGGCTTCCCGAAGCCATGGACAGCTACGAAGCACTATTAGCCCGCACCGACATCGATGCTGTTTACATCCCACTTCCCACGGGTTTACGCAAAGAGTGGGTGCTGCGCGCTGCCGCGGCCGGAAAACACGTCCTTGTCGAAAAACCGGTTGGTTGTGATGCCACAGACGTCGCCGAGATCATCGCTGCATGTGAGAAGCATCGGGTGCAATTCATGGACGGCGTCATGTTCATGCACGGACTTCGTTTGAAGCGTCTCCGCAATGTCGTGGACCATGAGGTCGGCCAAATCCGCCACATCGCCTCTCAATTCAGCTTCCTGAGTGACGCAGAATTCCAGCGCACCAACATCCGCGCCCAAGGTGCCCTCGAGCCACTCGGTTGCTTGGGCGATCTAGGCTGGTACTGCCTGCGCTTCACCCTCTGGGCCATGGGCGAGACCACCCCCACTCATGTGACGGGTCGTATCCATGAGGAAACGACAGCCACGACTTCGGTGCCACTCGCCTTCTCCGGCACACTCACCTTTGCCAGTGGCACCAGCGCTTCATTCTACTGCTCCTTCACAGCAGCTCATGCACAATGGGCCATCGTCAGTGGGGACAAAGCCTTGCTGCAAGTTTCCGACTTCGTTCTTCCCTTCTCAGGCAGGCAAACTCAGTTCACGCTCACTCGCTCCGAGTTCATCCTCGACCGCTGCCAGTTCGAAATGCACGCAGGCCTTCATGTTGAAACGCTCGACGAGCCCAGCAGCAACGCCCCGCACTCACAGGAGTCCAATCTCTTCCAAGACTTCTCCGCACTCGTGCTCTCCGGCCAAATCGACCCACACTGGCCCAAGATCAGCCTCCTCACTCAGCGCGTCCTCGATGCATGCCTGAAATCCGCGCGCGAAGGATCAACTGTAATCGAATTTAGTTAGAACTTCCAAGTTACGCCTGCCGCGAGGTAGTGGAACAAGGTCGAGTTGTAGTTGCTATCGCTGTCCACACCACCTTCGAGAACACGATAGCCCAAACGCAACGCCAAATGGTCCGTCGCGTGATATTGAACGGCAGCCAGCACATCTTCCGCGCGCCCATTCGGCCCCACCAGTGCATCCCCCTCCACAAGCAGGCTGAAGCGCGGCGCAAAACGCCAATCGAGGCGGAAGTTGATGAGCGGAACAAAACCGATGTTCGATTCCCGCGCAGACACGTTTCCTTGATTCATCTCGATGGATGCATCGCGGATTTTGCCAGTGAGCCCCATGCCAAAGGTCACCGTATCCGTGGTCACGAAGTTATAGCGATAGGTGAGCCGGTAGGAGTCAAATCGGTATCGCAACGTCGTAGGCGCGTTTGCCGCGAAGGCTGTTCCTGAAAAATTCACCGGCGTTGCAAACGATCCTGAATACTCCTCACGCAGCGGTGCGGCTAGCACGGACACTTCATGCTTACTATTGATGTGCCAAGTCGAGCGAACGCGAAAATAGGCACTCGGATCGCTCGACTTTAAATCATCACCCAACGAAAACAACGTTCCAGTGTCGCCCGCAACCCGGACATCGTTCCTGCCGGTCCAAACTGCGCCGGATTCGAGATCCAGACTGATTTGGGCATACGCGTGGTTGAGGAGCAGAGTGGAGAAGGCAAAAAGAAACGTGGTTTTGTTCATGCAGATAATAAAAGTAAGGAGAAAGCCATAAGATACGCCCATGGTGTCACTTTGGATTCCATTAAATATTCAGCACCACCAGCGTCGGTTCATCGCCGCATGGAATCCGAAGGTTTGCTCTTGAAAGCTGTCCTACTGACTTAGCGCTGCGCCAAAAACCGATACCCGCCCAACGGATGAGCCTGCACCTCCACTTGCCATTCGGTGCCAAGTCCCAAGGCCTCCTGGAGCTCGCCCCGGCGGAATCCCGCGCGAATACTCACCTGCATGTCATAGCGCTGTACGTGATTCAACTCCGCCAGCTCGCAAAACAAGCGGCCTGTGATCGAGTGAATCCACAGCCGCATCGGCTCGGCGGCCACGATGAGGCGCGTCACGGGTGAAAGGCGCGCGCCGAGTTCACGCAGTTGCTCGTCCGTGAAGTGATGCAAAAACAGATTCGCTATCACGATGTTGGATTCCGGCAAGGGCTGTGCCAATACATCACCACAGGTCCAGCCCGACTGCGCAGGCCAGTTTGGTGGCACAGCGGCAAGGTCAACGCCATGCAGGCCAGTTTCACAGCACAAGGCCGACTTCAGCAGACGCAGCGAGAGCGTGCCATCCCCTGCCCCGAGTTCCGTGATGCTCCAACCCGGCTCGCCATGACGGCGGACCATCCGTTCTATCCAGCGATGATTCCCCATGATTCCGTTCACCTGCACCATCTCCTCACGCGCGCGAATCGCATCAGGATCATCCTGCGGCAGCAGATCCAGCAGTTCAGGGCGAATATGGCGATGTTTCATCTTCCCTCGTAAACCACGATGACAGTCGCCAATCAAGCTGGCTTTTCAGAAGCTCCGTTTGCGCGGCAAGTCACCCGCGACGAAATCGCACCCAGCATGGCTTCAACACCAGAACAACACACTCTCAAAGGAGGTCTCTCTCGACTCTTTGTCGAACATCGCCTCCTCGGCTGGCTCTTGATGATCGCGGTGCTCGTTTGGGGGGGCATATCCCTTCAAAGTTTGCCGCAGCAGGAAGATCCATCATTCCCGAGACGCGTCGCGGTACTCGTAACCCTCTACCCAGACGCGAGCGCCGAAGTCGTTGAAAAAGAAATCACCAGCTTGCTCGAGGCAAATCTGGGCAAGTTGCCAGCGCTGGAAAAACTGGAGTCCCAATCATGGGAAAATGCCTCCGCAATCAAGATCACTCTCAAAACGGACCGAAAAGAGGAAATCAAGGAACAGTGGGAAGAAGTGCGCGAAATTCTACAAGCCATCAAACTGCCTGAAGAATGCGGATTACCTGAACTGGACACCGAATTTCAAAATCCAGTCACTTTACTCTTCGCTGTGCATGGCGACGAAAAAGCAACGGTGGAGTCCGCCGCTGATTTGATTGCCTCCGAACTCAAAAAAGTCACCAGCGCTGGCCGCATCCGTCAGTTTGGCAATGCACCAGAAGAAGTGCTTACCATCGAAGACATGATACTCGATGGCTACAGCGTGAGTTCTCTGGTGCGCGAAGAGAACGGCCCGCTGAAGGCGTCCACCAGTGTCCTCATCGGTGTGGAGATGAAAGAGGGTCAGATCATCCGTGATTTCAACCATGACGTGCTCACCAAGATCGACAGTCTCAAGCTTCCTGCTGCGGTTCACGTCACCACCATCTCCGATCAACCAACCACCACAGCACATCGAATTCATGAGTTTTTTCGCTGCTTTCTCGAAGCTGTAATAGTCGTTGTTCTTGTGACACTGCTTCTAATGGACTGGCGCACCGCATTAGTCGTTGCTGTGGCCATTCCGCTGACAATCTCGATGACACTCGGTGGCATGGCTGCATTGGGTGTACCTTTGCAACAGATCTCCATCGCCGCATTGATCCTGGCACTTGGCATGCTCGTCGATGATCCAGTCGTGGCATCGGACGGCATCAATCGCGAACTTGCCGACGGTCAGCCACGTGGCATCGCCGCGTGGCTCGGGCCGTTCAAACTGCGCCGCGCCATTTTTTTCGGCACCGTCATCAACATCGTTGCCTTCCTGCCGCTCATCCTTTTGCCGGATGATATGGGGGCGTTCATTGTCTCGCTTCCGATCGTCGTCACGTTGGCCCTTGTCTCATCCCGCATCGTTTCGATGACCTTCATCCCACTTCTCGGTTATTACATCCTGAGGGGTCAAAAAGGCTTCGAAGCCGGAGGGGAGGTACGTTCGTTCTTCCTCTTCAAACCAGTCGATCAGTTGCTCCAATCCATCCTACCT
>JANOBP010000296.1:0-2311 GCA_031411715.1 Verrucomicrobiaceae bacterium
GGTGACGTAGCCGTCACGCAGCTTTTGCCAGATGGCTTCGTCCATGAACTGCATGCCCTGGGCTTTACCGCCGATGATGACGTCGTAGAGCTTCTGAGTGGCACCTTCACGGATGATGGCGCTGACGGCGGAAGTGGAGACCATGATTTCATTCACCGCAGCGCGGCCTTTGCCGTCGGCTTTTTTCATGAGCAACTGGGCCACGACACCACGCAAGGAAGCCGCGAGCATGGTACGCACCTGACTTTGTTGGTCAGAAGGGAAAACGTCGATGATACGATCGACCGTTTTGCGGGCGTTGTTCGTGTGGAGTGTGCCGAAGACCAGCAAGCCAGTCTCAGCAGCGGTTAAGGCAAGTGAGATGGTCTCAAGGTCGCGCATTTCACCGACAAGAACGATGTCCGCGTCTTCACGCAAAGCGGCGCGCAGTCCGTCTGCAAAGCTTGGGGTCTGAATGGGCACCTCACGCTGGGTGATGATGCTCTTCTTGTTGCGGTGGACGAATTCGATTGGCTCTTCGACGGTGATGATGTGGCGCCGGAAATTGGTATTGATGTAATCCAGCAAGGCCGCAAGCGTTGTCGATTTACCAGAGCCTGTGGGACCAGTGACGAGAACAAGACCGCTACGCATGTGACCGAATTCTTTGACGATCGGCGGGATGTTGAGCTGCTCTAAGCTCGCGATCTTGGTGGGGATGATACGGAACACGCAAGCGTAGCCGTGTTGCTGCTTGAGGTAGTTGCAGCGGAAGCGGTTATCTGCGTCCATCTCATAAGCGAAGTCGAGATCGCCTTTTTCTGCGTAGCGGTCCCAAGCGCGCGGCTCGCAGATTTCACGCATCATGGTCTCGAGAGCTTGGCCGGTGAGGATTTCCTCGGAAATGGCCTGGATACTGCCGTGTACACGGACTTTTGGGGGTTGTCCCTGGCTGAGATGCAAGTCGGAGCCTCCGAGCTGAATGAGCTGCTGGAAGTAGTTGTCGATGAGTGGCATTGAAATTTGGGTTCGCGGTTTTGAGTTCGCAGTTCGCTCTTAGGATTCGAAGAATTTACGCATGATGACTTTGTCTTCAGCACGGGCTTCGCATTCTTCTCTGCTAATGAGGCCGGAGGAGTAAAGACCACGTAGAGAGTCATCCATGGTGATCATGCCGACGTTTTTACCAGTCTGCATGACGCCGCCGAGCATGTAGGTTTTGCCTTCGCGGATGCAGTTGGAAACGGCAGGCGTGTTGACGAGGACTTCCAAGGCCATGGCACGCCCATTGCCGTCAATGCGCGGTACGAGTTGCTGGGAGAGGATGCCACGAAGTGATTCGGACACCATGATACGGATCTGGTCGCGCTGATCGATGGGGAACACGTCGAGCACGCGGTCGAGTGTGCGTGCCGAACTGCCCGTGTGCAGTGTGCCGAGCACCAAGTGACCCGTTTCAGCCGCCGTAATGGCGAGCGAGATGGTTTCAAGGTCGCGCATTTCACCGACCATGATGACATCCGGGTCTTCACGCAGCGCGCCGCGAAGAGCAGCAGCAAATGATGCGGTGTGAGAATGAACTTCACGCTGGTTTACGTGGCAGCCTTTGGGGCTGATGATGTACTCGATCGGGTCTTCTAGCGTGATGATGTGATCTTTGCGCTCGATGTTGATGGCATCGACCAAAGCGGCAAGCGTGGTGGACTTTCCGCAGCCGACGGGGCCGGTCACAAGGACGAGGCCGTTGTGGTAGCGGATGAGCGTGCGCACGGTTTCCGGCAGTCCAAGTTCCTCGATGGAGCTAACCTTGGTCTTGATCACACGGAAGACCATGTCGATGCCGAGACGCTGCTGAACCACGGATGAGCGGAAGCGACCATGTGGGGGCGAGTAGGCAAAGTCCACGTCACCGCGTGTCTCAAGTTGCTTGATTTGAACCTCGCCCAGGAAACCATAAGCCAAGCGGCGGGTGTCCTCTGGCGTTAAGATGGCAGCATTGTTCCAAATAGGCTGCAAGTTGCCATAGCGGCGCCAAGTGGGTTGTGAGCCTGTCGCTAGATGGAGGTCGGAAGCATCATATTGAGCGCAGAATTGTAGATATTCGTCCACAGAGCCCAATACGGGAATGAGATCGGCTGGTTGTTGTTGTTCAGGTTCGGACATGAAAATTAGGCGCTATATGGCTGTTGGGCCGTCATCATTAGGAGGTTGTTGTCTGCCGAGATAAGACTGAATGAAATGCGTGCCGTAGGTCATAACCGCCTTTCTACCCAGTGCCAAGAGGGGGACACTAAGCAGGCTCAAGAGGCCGCGATTTTTAACAGGAGCGCTC
>JANOBP010000297.1:0-5110 GCA_031411715.1 Verrucomicrobiaceae bacterium
GAGGACAATGAGGCCTTTGTCGGCTTCTTTGAGCAATCCAGGCCGATCCGACTGCGCCCCGGTACAGGAACCGCGTTTGTGCCCGAAGAGCGCCGACATCGCCTGATCACCGCGCAGCGTGGCGCAGTTCACTTCGACGAATCTACCGCTCAAACCAGCCCGTGAGCGTCGCAGGTCGTAGATGCGGCCTGCGAGCATCGATTTGCCTGCACCGGTCGGCCCCATGATGAGGATCGGTGCCTTGGAGTTCACCGCAACCAACTCGATCTGCTCGATGAGTTTGTTGAAGCCTTTGCTCTTCGTGGCGATGCCGCTTTTCAGGAAATCCAGCGTGCGCTCCTGCTCCTGCGCGAAGCGCGTTGAGAGCCGGTCATACTTCGAGAGGTCGATGTCGATGATCTCGTAACGACCCGAGGCCTTCGCATCCCGTCCGCCCTCGCGTGACGGCGAGGTTTGCAGCAGCCGCGCCGGGATGAAGTTCGCTTCATTGAGCAAGAACCAGCAAATCTGCGCCACATGCGTGCCCGTGGTCAGGTGGATCAGATAGTCTTCTTTTTCTGGCTGGAAATCATAGCCCCGCACGAAGTCGTAGAGGCGCTCATACACCTCCTGAAAGTCCCACGGATCCTTCAGCGCGAACTCATGCACCACCACCTCCGTCTCCGGCGAAACCTTCGCGATGTCCGCGACCACGCTTTTTGCCAGATCGGCAAATTTCGGCTCCACGAGCAGTTCCAGCCGCGAAACGAGCAAATCCTCCTGCTGACACATCGCGACCGTCGGTCGCCATTTGGACCACCTTTCCGCGCCCTGAGCGCGGTCCAAAGTGGAGCCGAGGAAACCGAAAGTGATGATGGGTTTCATGTTTTAGAGACCTCGCAAGCGGCGCTCAATCGCCTGAGGATCTTGCCGCAAATCAAGCAGCGCATGCAGAACGAGCCCACGTGCTTCGGAGACATAAAACAGTCCGAAGTGGCGGTTATAAACCAACACACGTCTCAAACGGCGATGCGACAGCGCCGATCCAAGGCGAGGAAACTGGGCCAGTAAGTGCGTAACGCGCAACACCTCTGCATAAAACTCATCTCCTGAACCCTCTTCTCGCAGTTCTTTAGCCTCATAAATGGCCTGCAAATCAAGTTCGGCAGCAAGTGTCCAAACGACGTCCATGGATTTCACGCTGTAGCGAGACGTTGCTTCAGCGCCATGATCCCTTCAGACACCTGCGCGGTTGTCTTCACTGCATTCGGATCTGTTTCATAGGCATCCAGACGTTGATCGAGCAAATGCATCAGTTCGGGTGACACGACTGCGTTTTGCGCGACGTCATCGGCCAGTTCCCAACAGAGACGAATTTTCTGCTCCGTCGTGAAGCGAAGGACTGTGGGTAAGGTCTCGAGTATCATGGCCGGATTATCTTGGGGAAAGGCAAATTGTTCAAGTGCAAGGTTATCTCCCGACTTTGAGCCTCACTCTAGTCAGCGGTGCTCCAATGCTCTTCTCCACGGCGGCCAAGAACTCTTTCGAGGACGGACTTTGCGGCGGCGAGTCTTCAATCTTCGCCTGCGCAGGACTCAATATTTTCACCTTCGAATTCTGCGTGGGAATCAGGCTCGGCGGGCATGGGGAGGAGAAGGCAGGCATGATGGTTGGATTGAGTCTCTTGGCTCGGAAAGTAGCAAGAAAGCTTTCAAGTTGGGGCTCCCTGCCTCATAGACCTCCAATAAGATAAATCAATAGCCAATAGGCTAGCTATTTTACTGCTTCAGGACCGATCCACCACTCGCTCCAGAAACACCCGAATAATTTTCTTCCCCTGTATTTACAGGGCTTCCAGCGTCATCCTCCCCCGCCGTGCCAGGTTTTGGCACGGCACTAGCAATAGAGATTGGCACACGGGATCAACAACCCGAAACCAACATGGCTAACAAAACACTCTTCCAAACCATCGCCGGAGCTCTCGCTCCGAAGACTGACAGCTTCAATGAAGCCGGAGGCCGGGCTTACACTCCCGCTCCACGCCAGGCTCTGGCGCAGTTTGCGGCCACGGGTTGCTTGAACCGCACCTATTACGCCACGGCGGAGGACCAGCTTCAGCAGGTACTGAAACTGTGCGAGAAGGTCCCGACCGATTTCATCGCCCGCACGGCGCTACACTGCCGCCAGAAGGGCTTCATGAAGGATGTGCCAGCGCTGCTTTGCGCCGTGCTGGCCGCCCGTGATGCCGAGCGCCTGGAGCTGATCTTTGATCGCGTAATCGACGACGCCAAGATGCTGCGGAATTTCGTGCAGATCCTGCGCTCCGGCGTGACGGGTCGGAAGTCCCTCGGTTCGCTGCCCAAGCGCCTCGTGCGCCGCTGGTTCGAGACCCGCTCGGACGACGCCATCTTCCGTGCGGACGTGGGTCAGTCGCCTTCGCTGGCGGACATCGTGAAAATGGTGCACCCACGTCCGGCGACGAAGACCCGCGAGGCGCTCTACGGTTATCTCATCGGGCGAAAGCACGAGGCGGCGGCTCTGCCGCGCGTCGTGCGCGAGTTCGAGGACTGGAAGGCCGATCCGGCGGGCAATCCGCCCGAGGTGCCTTTCCAGATGCTCACCGCGCTGCCTTTGACGGCGGAGCAGTGGCAGGCCATCGCACGTCGTGCCCCGTGGCAGATGACGCGGATGAACCTGAACACCTTTGCCCGTCATGGCGTTTTCACCGTGAAGGAGATCGCCCGCCTCATCGCCAGCCGTCTGCGCAGCGAGGACCAGGTGCGTCGTGCCAAAGTGTTCCCATATCAGCTCATGGCCGCCTATCACAACGTCGGCGCGGAAGTGCCGCACGAGGTGAAGGAAGCGCTGCAGGATGCGATGGAGATCGCCGTCTCCAATGTGCCTGTGGTGGCTGGCAAAGTGATTGTGGCTCCGGACGTGTCCGGTTCCATGCACTCGCCTGTGACCGGTGTCCGCAAGGGTGCCACGAGCAAGGTGCGCTGCATTGATATCGCCGCGCTCGTCGCCGCCGCTTTCCTGCGTCAGAACCGCGATGCCGATGTGCTGCCGTTTGAGACCAATGTCGTTCGTGTGAAGCTGAATCCGCGTGATTCCGTGATGACGAACGCGCAAAAGCTCGCGTCTCTGCCTTGCGGCGGGACGAACTGCAGCGCCGTGCTCATCGATCTGAATGCCCGCAAGGTGCAGGCCGATCTGGTGATCTACGTCTCCGACAACGAATCGTGGATGGACACGCCTCAGCACGGCCGCTTCGGTGGCTCCGCGACGCGCACGATGAGCGAATGGATGAAGTTCAAGCAGCGGAATCCAAAAGCCCGTCTCGTGTGTCTCGACATCCAGCCGAACGCGACAACGCAGGCCAAGGAGCGCGAGGACATCCTCAACATCGGCGGTTTCTCCGATTCCGTGTTCCAGGTGATCGCCGCTTTCGCGAGCGGCGAACTCACCGGCGCTCACTGGGTCGGCGAGATCGACAAAACCCCACTCTAAACAACCCTTTGGAGCCTGGTGAATGCCGGAGCGGACTACATTTACAACTGGAATGTCTCTCCAATTCTTGTCACCAGGCTCCATCTCTCAACCTTTTCCTAAATGATGGCGAATGCCCTGAGGAACTACATTTAATCAGTCGGTCGCAGGTTCGAGCCCTGCCTGTCACGCGAGAGCGCGGCAGTAGCTCAGTCGGTAGAGCAATTGAAACGTTTCTCGATCACCTTGTCGCCATCACCACTTTCAAATCACCCTCAATCCTGGCGAATGCCGGAGCGGACTACATTGGCAACCAGCGGGTTCGAACCCCGCCCCGCAGCAATGCGGCGAAGTCTCTCCACCCTTGTCGCCACTTTTATTTTCAAAAACCAATCACCTCAAATGGTGACGAATGCCGATGGAACTACATGCTTACGGAGCCTCAGGTCGGGGGTTCGAATCCCTCCGGTCCCACCTATCCATTTTTTCGGGACCGTAGCTCAGCGGTAGAGCGGAGTAACACGTTTCATCAATCCTTGTCGTCACCACCTTTTCTCACCGATACACCTCACGCCGATGTCTCACTCGATACACACGCACCACCCGGATCGTATCCGCGATCTCATAAAGCACGCGATAGTCTCCCACACGGATGCGCCAGTCATTCGTGGTGCCGCTGAGCTTCTTCGAGCCGGATGGTCGCGGCTCCTTGCCGAGTGCCACGATCTGTTTCACCACGCGGTCATGCGTCTGGTCATCCAGCCGGCGGAGGTCTTTTTCCGCCGCACGCTCGATCCGCACCTCATGCATGGCGCAGTTTGCGTTCAGCGAGGTATTCGGAGATTGGGCGGAAGCTCAGCGGCTTCTTCCGCGCGGCTTTCATCGCTACGGCGTCCTCGGCATCTTCGAGCCGCTCCAGCAGCTTCTCGTAGGCCTTCACAGGCAAAATGACCGACACGGGCTTGCCGCGTCGAGTCACAATCTCTGGCTCCAAAGTCATCGTTTTCATCTTCCGCAAACTAACCGCACCAAATCATAAATCAAAAGTCATAAATCATAAATGAACTCCCCCTTCCACATCACCGGCGAAGCCGAAGCCATCCTCCCAGCCCGCAACAACGCTGGAAAACCCATCACCGTCATCGGCACGGAGGCGATCCGCGCGGGCTTTGACCCGTCCTGCATCGAGCAGGCGCTGAACTCGCGCTCGGCTCCGGGCGTGACCGATCTCGTGCTCAATCCCGATGCGCACAGCGGTTACGGAGCGCCGGTGGGCTGCGTGATGGTCTCGCCGACGCACATTTATCCAGGGCCGGTCGGCGTGGACATCAAGTGCTCCATGTCGCTGCTGCAGATGGACATCCCTGCCGATGAGATCATCGACAAAACCATCCGCCGTCGCCTCATCGACGCCATTTTGCTGCGCACGCCAACCGGCGCAGGCCGTGGTCAGCGCGAGGCGAAAAAATCCCGCCGCGTGTCCGCCGATCTCGGCGTGCAGGTTTGCACCGAAGGCGCGAGCAAGAACGTTTGCGAAGCACTCGGCATCCCGCCGGAGTGGGCGCTGCGCTGCGAAGACAGCGCGCACCTCGGTCATGATGGCAACGTCTCCACGCTGCACGAGCGCTTGGACAAAATGCGC
>JANOBP010000298.1:0-13326 GCA_031411715.1 Verrucomicrobiaceae bacterium
CATCGAGTGTTTGCAGGCAGAAGACCTCGTGTTTGTGCCATTGCAGTCGGCTGAGGGCCTCTTCGAAGCCTCCAGGCAGCAGGAAGTCCGAAATGACGCATACGAGGCCTTTGCGCCGATGCCGCGCTTCAAATTCACGCGCACAGGTGCTTAGGTCTGTGTTGCCACCAAACGTCGTAGCGGCGTCCAGTGAACGAAGAAATGGAATGACCTGATTGCGACCACGACACGGATCAAACAGCGGCTTCAAGTTATCCGCCAGCCCATACACCGCCAGACGGTCTAGCGTATTGAGTGCGATGTAGCCGAGAGCTGCCGCGATTTGTTTCGCATAAGCATGCTTGGTGCTCATTGACGGGCTGCAATCAACCAACAGATAGATCGTAGCGTCTTCTTCGAGTTCGAAGAGCTTGATTAGCAGCGATTCAAACTTGGCGTAAACCCGCCAGTCAATGCTGCGATAGTCATCGCCGAGTGAATACTGCGCGTAATCGGCAAACGTGATCCCCGCACCTTTCTTGGTGCTGCGTCGATCCGACTGCAACGAGCCTCCCAAAATCTTGCGTGCGAGCAAGTAGAGCGATTCGAGGCGGCGGATGAAGGCTGGATCGGTCAGCGTCATGCCTTCACCTTCTCAATCACGTCAGCGATGACTTCGTCGGTTTTCACACCTTCGGCTTCGCCTTCAAACGAGAGCAGAATGCGGTGACGGAGGGCAGGAGTGGCGGCTTTGGCGATGTCTTCACGCGCAACATGGTAACGGCCGTCAAGCAACGCACGCACGCGAGCAGCAGCGAGGATGGTTTGCGCTCCGCGAGGTGAGGAACCGTGCCGCACATACTTCTTCACGCGATCTGTGGCATTGGCGTCAGTCGGATGCGTGGCGCGGACAATTTGCACGAGGTAATCTTGCACGCTCGCCTCAACTGGCACTTCACGGACGACCTGCCCCATCTTCAAGATGTCCTCACCGTTGGCCACAGCATTGATCTCCGGCTGCGCGGCTCCACCGGTTCGATTGAGGATCTCGATGAACTCACCATGCGTAGGCACAGGGACGAAGAGTTTGAAGAAAAAGCGATCAAGCTGAGCTTCAGGCAGCGGATAAGTGCCATCCTGCTCGATGGGATTCTGCGTGGCGAGCACGAAGAAGGGCGAGCCAAGATTGTGCGAAACACCGGCGACAGTAACGCGCTTTTCCTGCATCGTTTCGAGCAGCGCGGACTGCGTCTTTGGTGTGGCGCGGTTGATTTCATCAGCGAGCAGCACATTGCAAAACACCGGCCCTTGTTGAAACTCAAATACCTTCTGCCCGCCACGCTCGACGAGAATTTGCGTGCCCACGATGTCCGCAGGAAGCAAATCTGGCGTGAACTGGATACGCTGGAACTTCAAATGCAGTGCCTTGGCCAGCGTGTTCACCAACGCGGTCTTGCCGAGCCCTGGAACTCCTTCAAGCAGCACATGCCCACCGCAGATGACCGCGCTGAGCACTTGCTCGATGATGTCCTGCTGTCCGACGATGAATTTGGAGACTTCGGCTCGGAGTTTTTCAAAGGTTTCTTTGAAGTGAATTACAGCAACGGGTGTGTCGGGCATGGTTTGTTGTCTATTCGTGATCGATTGAATCAGGGAGCCTTGGCGGGATCAGCGGGCTTTGCTTGATCTTCTCCAACTTGCTGAATGCCTTTGAAGTATTCCTTCACGCCTTCTTTGACTTCAGTAGGCACATCTTCGCGTTGAATGAAGCTTTCCATCTGGCGTTGCCAGACTTTCTCCTTGAGCGCTGCGGCGCGAGAAACTTTGCCACTGCCGCTATCGGCGGACTCGATGCTGGTGTTGCTCGGACCGCTGCCTTTTTGGCCGGTGAGTTGATCACGATTGCCATTGTCTAGGGTGGGGTCACTGGCAGTGCGGCGGTCCTCTGAACTGCCGCTGCCAGCTTTTTTGCCGCCGGGTTTTTCGCCCAAACATTGGGAGAGGCTCTGGCCTTCTTTGCTGCCGAGATAGCCCTGGCATTGACCAGCACATTGGCTGAGCTTTTGCAGCTTCTTCATCATGTCGCGCTGCGCAGCAGACTGGCACATGCTCTGGCTGAGACTCTGAAGCTGTTGGTTGGCCTGATTTTGGCACTGCTGGCACTCGCTTTGATTTGGATTCTGCTGCTGAAGCTGCTGCTCCAAATTCTGTACAGATTGCTCCAGCGCGGCCATCTGTTGGTCCATGCTTGGCTGCCCTTGGCTGCCTTGCTGGCCTTGGGACTGCGATTGGTTTCCCTTCTCTTGATTGCCCTGCTTGCCGGTGCGCTGCTGAAAATCCTTCGCCGCTGCGGCCATGCGTTGAGCGGCGGATTTGAGCTTGGCGAGTTCCTTCTGCGCTTCATCGGGCTTCCTCACATCGGCCTGCTGCTTCATTTGGCGGAGCTGCTCGGCTGCCTGGCGGTAATTCTGCTCTTCCAAGGATTTGGCGATGGGCTTGAGTTCCGCTGCCTGCTGCATTTCCTTTGCGGCCTTGGATAGGAGCTGCTCGGTGTCGCGCTGGCTGAGTTTCTGCGCGGCCTCGGTGATCTTGCGCTCGAGTTCGGCATACTGGCGCATCGCTTCTTTGCGGTCTTTGGTCTCACGCAGCTCTTTGACCCACTGACGCCACTCGTCCGGCTTCAAAAGTTCTTTTTCCTCATCGCTGGCTGTTTTGAGCAGCTCTTCGACTTGTTTTTCCAGTTCTTTGTTAATCTCATCACTCTTGCGTACGGTCTCCTCTTCAAGCGAAAGTCGCTCCAGCACAATGGGCGAGGCTTTTTTGAAGCCCATGACGAAACAGGCCAGCAACAGCACACCGGCAAACGTGAGCATGCGCCTCGGCCAAGTGATCGGGATGCTCCGTGGTGAAAGCGTCTGAACGCGCACTGCGGTGGCCTCCGCCTGAAGTGCGATGAAGTCGCCTTCGCGTTTCGCCTCATTAAATCCCAGGTGCGAGCTGATCGCGTCCTTTAAGTTGAAGTGTTCATCGGCGACACGCGCTGCTTTGCGGTGAGTCGCTCGGCCCATCAACCACGCAACCATCGCCATGAGCGGTAAAATAACTCCGGCAACCATGTAGCCGACGCGCGGCACCGCATACCCCTGCGCCACCCACCACAGGCACCATACACAAAGCGCCACGCCGATGGCGAGCAGTGAGCCACCCACCGCTCGCACAAGCCAAACAAGATCGAGACGGGCTTTCACAGCAGACAAGAACGCTAAGATTCGATCATGAGCAGGCATAGTGTGTAGGGATTAAATGGGTTTTACCAGAGTGAGACGTTTCGGACAAGGGTTTGCTTGGGAAGGAATGCAGTTAGTTTCCAAGCCGCTTAAGCGCCAACTCCCGCAGTTTCTTCGCTCCGGCACCGAGGCGTTTTTCATCAAGCTCTTTGAGCACCTTCTGTGCATCGGGCTTTTTGCCGGTGCGCTCGAGTATCTCGGCCTGTTTGATGGCGTAACCTGAGGCGAGGTTATAGTCGTCTCTCGCCTGCGTGAAGGCCAGTGCGTAGAGATTCACGGCGGCGGCATGTTGGTCGTTGGCGTCTAAATAGTCCGCTGCTTCACCGGCGGTGCGGCCCGTACGCGGCAGGGTTTCAGCGATTTGAGCGGCGAAGGTGGCGAGTTCATCGAGTTTGAAGACTTTGCTCTTCTGCATGAGGTCGTTGATGAGATTTGGGATACCGGGGCCTGCGGCGGGATATTTTGCGGCACACCATTCATCCTTCAGCACGGCGGTGACGAGTGGCATCTTTTTCTGCGTGCTAGCGAGCTGGCGGATGTGATTCCAGATTTCCCAGCGCTCACTGAGGCGCCTCTGATAGTCACGCCGGGCTTCCTCAGCCAGCACCTGACGCCAACTGTCAAAAACAGCCGCTTCATCATTCACCAGATGGATGAACCATTTGAGGCTGATGCAGTCAGCGATGTGCAGATCACGTAAATCCGCAGGCGTTTTGGCCAGCACGTGATCGAGGAAGGGTAAGACGGCACGTGTGTTGGGCACGCGGCCAGCCGCGGATTCACGGGACCAATGCCATGTGGCAAGTAGGTAAGGCCCCCAGCCGGTTTCTTTGACCACGGAGCGCATGTAGTAGCTCTGGTTCGACTTTGCAGCCATGGCGCGGTTGTACGCATCGATGTTGGGCTTCACGTCACCCTGCACGGCCTTCATGCCGAGTGAAAACCGCAGCGGCTTGAGCTGCCGCCAGTGCTCCTGAGTCTCGTCGATGGCGGCGAGAGCGTTGAGGTCGGTTTTGGCAGCGAGGGCATCCACTTCATGCTGGATAAGCGCGGCGGCGGCGTAGTGCGTGCAGAGTACCTCGACAGCATCCTTGCGCATCTCCGCATCGGTGAACTTGGTTTTATTGAAGCGCTGCGCGAGGTCTTTGAAACGAGACTCACGTCCGTTGAGACCGGCCTGATCTTTGAGGTAGGAGAGGTAGATCTCACCCAGCAGAGCGAGTGCGGGATCTCCGCAGGCTGCTTGAAACGCGGGCAACTGCTCGACGATCTCCTTGCTCCACAGCAGCTCATTCTGCGGCTCCACCAGGAAACCACGCCACTCGGCCTTGAAGTGCTCCGCCGCCAGCTTCGGTTGCCCACCCAGCAGCAGGCTGGCGATGCCGGATGGCTCCCTGCTCAGTGAGAGATGGAAGCGCCGCAGCATCTCTCGCATCCAGTCATCATTGCCCGCGTGTGCCGTCATGCGCAGCATGCTGTTGATGGCCCAGTCGCAGGGATCACGCGCGGTGGAGTTGTAGCGTGTGATCCAGGCGTCCCAGTGTGCCTGCGCTGCTGTTTGCCACGCGGCGTCAACAGGCAGGCGGTTGAAGGCGCGCATGATCCAGGCGTATTGGTAGCCGTGCAGGCAGTGTTTTTGCTGCTGGCTCTCCAGAGCGGCTGCAGCACCGAGTTGTGCACAGGCAGCGTCCATTTCATCCAGCGTCTCAAAGGCCAAGTGATGCGCCAAAGTCTGCCGCACGCGGGCGTTGACGGACTTGTTGCTCAAATGCTTGCGGTAGTGCTCCCAGGTCGGTTTTAGGTCACCCGCAGCTGTTCTTTGCCGCCCCTGCGCATCATGCGCGAGGAAGAGCCGCGCCGCATATTCGAGCTCACGCACCAGCGCGGCCTGTGGGTGGTCCCGTGGTGCTTTCACGGCCCAGTTCAGCGCCGCTAAACGCTGCGAGGCTGGCATCTGATTGATGAAGTCAAAGAACACCAAGCCCATGAGGGTGTGGGGCGTGTCACGCAGCTCTGCCGCCAGTTTTTCGAGTGCGGCCTCGATGCCAAGGCCCATCACGGCACCACCCGCGTTGCTGCTCCAGATTTCGAGCAAGGCTAGGCCGTAGTTCGATCTCCGCGCCCAACCATTCATCGCGAGCTGGCCTGTCGTGTCCGTGTGATAGAGCTGCATGACGAAGCCGATGGCCTCGACCTTCGGCATTTGACGCAACAGCTCATCGAACACCTCTGAGCGTGCGGTCCAGCCGTTTCCAGTGCTGGCGTGCTTCCGCCCCTCGATCAACTTGGATGCGGCGAGGAAGAGCTTCTCCGCCTTCACTCGATCCAGCGGGATGAGCATGCGCAGCGCGGAGATCAGCTTCTCGTCATACTCGTCTTGATTCGCCGTGATCTCATCTGCGCGCGTGGCAATGATCCATTTCTCGATCTCGGCTAGGGCTTTGTTTTTTTCGATGGAGATGAAAGGGTCCAGCGCTTTCACCAGAGCAGCATCTTCGGAGAGTGCGGGGAGGTGGGTTTTAAACAGCGCCATGAGTGCAGGGCCGCTGCCGCTGGGAATCTTGGCCACATCCGCCGCACGATTTTTCAGCAGTGCGGAGAGTGGCGTGCCCGGTGCGTCTTGTAGCAGTGCCTCACACAGCTCCACGCCGAAGGTGCGGCTTTTGAGCGCGGCGAGCTTCGGCAGCAGATCACGGCAGGTATCGCGTTTTTTCCACAGCGCCTGCATGAATTCGACTTGGGTGCATCTCACGCTCTCCGGCAGTTGCAGTTGCTCCGCGCTGCTCATCCAACCCAGTGCGCTGAGAGTGGCGAGCGCGTTATCAGCGCTGCTGGTGGCGATGTCAGCGTTGACGTTGTTCCGACGTGCCCAGCCAGCATGCTCTGTGGCACCGAGCAGCGTGGCCAGCTGCAAACCCGCGCCGAAGGTGCCTGACTGACCAAGTAGGGACTCACTGGTCTGCAGCAGTGAGTAGGGAGCACCTAGGCTGATGCTGCCACCACCATACTTGTTATCGATGATGGACTTCATAGCCTTCTTCCACGCCGCAGGATCACTCCCCACACCGAGCGTCGTGGTGACGAGCCGCCGCAGCAGCGCGTCCAGCCCAGCCTCTGGCCGAAGGCGCAGCCGCTGCTTGAGGTAGTGCGTCAGCGCATAGGATTGGAGACTCGAACTCGACCGAGCGATGGAGCCCGCCATCAGATCATCCAGCGGTGTGCCGGGGATGTCACGCTCCTCCCAGCGGTCCGCCAGCCAGACGAGATTCTCTTCCTCAACATAGCTCGATGTACGACGTCCCGAGTTCGTGTTGAGAAAGGCCTTGGCACGGGCGGCGAAATCTTCCGGAGGGCAAGTCCACACGCTCAACTGCGAACGCAGCACTCCCTGACGGGTGCTGTCAAGCTGAGCAAAAAGACCCGTCTCAGTCTCGGCGAGCTTGTTTTGCTTCCACGCATGCCAGAGCAGGAATTCCTCCGGCGTTGGAGACCACAGGGCAGTCACCTCGTTGGAGGAGCTGGTGCTACGGACCGCACCCGATGCCATTTTACCAGCCTCCAGAAGCACACAAGCCGTCAGCGCGAGTTCATCGAGATTTTTACCCTCCTGGATGGTCAAGCAGGCGAGACGGCGAAAGCCCTCCTGCGCCAGCGGCGCGTGCTTCAGCATGGCACGGCACAGCTTGTCATGCACCTCACGGCGGCGCTGCGCGGCCACGGCATCCGTGGTGATGATCTCCCCCAGCGCCCCTGTGCGTGCGTAGAGAAAGCCAAGCCGCGTGGGACTGTATATTGGCCGCGCTAGGATGGCGGGCAGATCGATCATCCACTCGATGTCCTTGACACTGGTGGGCGGCGCGGCCTCCAGCATGTCCGTGAGTGCGGTGATGATGCTTACACGGCCTTCAAAGGAGAGGCTCGTACTACTGCCCAGCAGATCTTTGATTTGAGTGCTGAGATTCGACTTCTGGAAGGCCGCCAGCGGCACATCAGCGAGCAGCTTCACGGCACGCTCGGCATCCACTGGCGCGATGAGTGAGCAGAGTAGCAAGCGCGCTTCATCGTGCTTGGGATTGGCCTCCAAGATTTTTTCCAGCACCTCGATGGCCTTGGGCTTGAGATCCACGAGTTGTAAAAACTGCACCTGCTCGATTAATTTAGCCACGGAGGCATTTGAGCCTGGATCAAAGGCAGCATGCACTTTTTGCGCCAAATCAGGCCGCAGTAACTTCCAAATCTCCTTCACGCGGTAAGATGAAATGCTTGAAATGCTACTACCATAGCTGCTGGCGGAGGCGATACCCGCTCGGAGTTGCGTCACAGCCTCCTTCACGATGGCGTTGTCATCTTTTGTCATAATGAGCTGCTTGAGCTTGCTGCTGCTCATGAGCAAACTACTGACAGAACTCGATCTGCGTGTGGTGGTGCTCGGCAGTACGACGACGATGCGGGACCACTGCCGCGCCTCTTCCGCCAGATGCAGCATATTCATGGCGGTGAGCAGCTCATCCTTCTGCTCCAGCGTGACACGGGTGCCGCGCAGACGGCGCAGCGCGGCCTGCGCTGCGGCAGTCTGCGGGCTGGTGGCGGCGGGCTTTGATTTCACCGCTGCATGCACCAGCGCCGCATCCACCGCAGGCCGCTCGGCAGAGGGCAGGGCCATGCTGGAGGCACGCATGAGCAGTTCAAGCACGCGATCATGATTTTCTGTGATGCCAAACCAAGAAGCAGCCAGCAGAAGGTCTTCCACACTCGGCTTAGTAGCTGCGACGAGCTGCTGTATCTCTTTTTCCGCCAACTCCACCTCACCCGCCTTGTAAGCCAGTAGCGCCCGTAGTGCGGCGGACTTCACACTAGTGATGTGGGGCTTCAAACCGGCGTACACCTCCGGTTCTGGCCCAGGAATGCCCCCCGCCATCACATCGAACATGTCCGCCCGGCTAAAGTATAAAGGCAGCGTCGGCGGCAGCGCCGCACCACCGGGGAAGGGCAGGCTGGTGATGAGGTCTTGCTTGAGCTGCCGCCGACTGAGGCTGCTGTACTGCGTGACACTTTTCGCGAAATACTGGCGTGTGGGCTCATGCTCACGCCACAGCCGCTCCTCACGCTCCACGAGTGCGGTGAATTCCTTCCACGCCTGCTGCGTGCGGCAGGCATTGAGCATGTAGGGCATGCAACTGGCGTAGGCGGCCTTGGGTAAGGCGGGATTGAGCGTATCAAGCTGACGCAGCATCAGCGCGAGGATGCGCTGACGCAGCGGCGCAGGCAGGTTAACAACACGCGAAGTATCCTGCATGCGCGCAGCGCCACCGATCATGTAGCCGAGGTAGAAGTTCCGGGGACTCGTTTTTAGCAACTCCTGTGGCGAGAGTTTTTCCAGCTCAGTCAGCACCTCCGCCAGCATGGGCGCACCGCGCGCAGGGTCTGCCTGCGCGGCCTGTCTGGCGGCTTGTAGGGCGAGGTCAGGGTAGCGGCCCTTGAAATGAGCATAAGCACGCGCAGCGGTGGCAAAAGTGGCCCGAGCTGAGTCGCTGACGATTTTAGCGAGGATCACCTCATCATCAGGATACTTCTCCAGCGCCACAGCGGACAAGCTCAAGCGCTGATACTGGTCGATGTCGAGCACGTCGAGAAAACGGGCGCCGGGGAAGCTGCTCTGCAGCGCCAGGGCAAGCCAGGCGGCTCTTTTTTCTGTACGCTCAGCTTTAAAGAGCGCCGTCAGATGCGCCACTGACATGCCACGCAGGTTATCCAGGTTTGTTGGCGTGTTCACCGCCTTGCTAGCACCCTGAGTGGAGGAACGTGAACTCGCTCGGTATGTGTAGGCTTGGTAGCCACTGCCAAAGTCAATCATACGCATGAGATCGAAGTAGCCCTTTGGCGCACGCTGCTCCAGGTCAGCGAGGTTGGTGTTGATGGGCTTTTTCACCGCCATGACAGCAGGCAGCTCACTCTGCCAGCCCATGAGCTGGATGAAAAGCGCCACGGCAGCATCCGCCTGCCCTTCCTCCTCCAGCGCCACGGCGTGTAGGTAATGCAGGCGGTAGTCGTCAGGGAAGCGGCGCAGTTGCGGCTCGGTGAAGGTGAGGGTGCGCTTCCAGTCACGCTTGGCGCTGATGCTTTTGGCCATCGTGAGTGCATCATCCGCCGCTATCGCATCACCACCCGCCATCTCGTAGAGCATGCGGTAGCCAGTGTTTTCATCGCCAAACTCGATCTGAATGGAGGCAATCATCTGCTGCACGCGGCCACCTTTGGCACGGCCTGCGATGCGCTCCAGACCTGCGATGGCCTCCTTCCATTTCCCCAACTCCAAATCCATGCGTGCCAGCTGCATGGCCAACTCCACATCATCCGGGCGTAGGCGCAGCGCCTCATGCATGGCGCGCTCTTGCTCCGTGGTATTGCCGCTGGTGCGGTGGATCTCCGCCAGCGCCAGCCACGGCGTGGCATCCGCACGATTGGTGCGCTGGCGCTCGGTGAATTTTTCCGTCAGCGCCTTGATCTGACCACGCTCATTGGCCACACGGGCCAGCGTGGCGACCCAGCGCAGCTTATCCTCCGTGCGCTGCTCCTTTTCAAACAAGCTGACATAAATGCGCTCCGCTTCACTGAGCTGGCCGAGTTCCGCGTGCGCGGTGGCCAGCGCGTCAGCGACGGAGTCATCATCCTCAAACTTCCGCGCAGCGGTGGTGAGCACCTGGAGTGCCTCACGCGCCTGACCGCCCTGCTGCATGAGCCGCGCTTCTTTAAACCAAGGCTGCGTGGAGCCGGGAGAGAGTATTTTCCATTCCTTGATCCACTGCAGAGCCAGCTCTGGCTTACCACAGCGCTCTGCTAGATCGACGAGGCGCTGCACATAGGATGAGTTCTTGCCCTGCGGCATGCCCACCAGCTTCTCAGCCTCCTGCAAGGCCTGTGGCCAGTCCTGGCGAGTCTCCATGAGCCGCAGCAGCTGCAACTGCGCGGCCAGCGCATGCCCAGTCGGCATGCCACGCAGCGCCTGCTCCGCACCGAGGCGGTCATCCTTCTTATCCAGCAGTGCGGCCAGCAAAAGACGCTCCTGTGGGCTCAGCGTGGCTTGTTTTAATGCCGTGAGTGTTTCATCCAACTTCGCTTCATCCGCCGCCAAAGTCAGCACACACTGCCGCAGCGCATCATCGAGCCGATTGACATCCTGCGTGGCGCGCACACGTGCCAAAGCCCATGGGATGGCGTCAGCCGTTTTTTTGGCACTGAGTGCGGCGTTGATCAGCAGCCCGAGAAAGCGCTCATCCGCTGCAAATTCGGCATAGCGGCCCAGTAGCAGCTCCAGTGCGGCCTGTGGCTCCAGCCGTGTCATGAGTGCCTGCCCCACGGCCATGAGCTGCGGCAGCTCCCCCCGCGCCAACTCACGCCACACCGCTAGAGCGGGCTCACGCTTGCCACTGCGGTGTAAATAGTGCGCCTGTGCCTCCTTGGCCGAGTTACTGGCCGGAAAGGCCCGCACCATGCCACTGTAAGCCGCTGCAGCATCCTCGGCACGTTGCCAGTTCTCATAGAGCCGTGCCACACGCAGGTGATCAAATTCGGTGATGCCCTTGGCGGTCAAATAACCATCCAGCGTGGCTTTGGCAGCCACTTGGTCCCTCGCACGCTCCTGTAAAGTGGCGAGGCGGATGCGCAGCTCTTGATCATCCGGACTTTGCTCCATGAGTAGCTTGGTTTGTGCGATGGCAGCGCTGAATTTTTCAAAGCGGGCGAGTAGATCGAGGTAGCTCTCCCGTAACTCACGCTGGCCGGGTGTTTTCTCCAGCAGCGCGGCATAAATGGCCAGCGCCTTGTCTTTCTCCCCAAGCTCCGCCAACACTCGCGCGCGCTGCATTTCCAGGGCCATGCGCTGTGGGTAAGCTTTTTGAAGCTCTTCGAGCTTGGTGACGAGACCGGTTAAATTTTCATCCTGGCGAAAAACGGTGTCGATTTGCGCGAGCACCTCGGCCTCGATCCAAGTTCCCTGACCTGTAACGCCGAGCGTCTCCGTCAGCGTGGTGAGTGCCACGTCTTTTTTCCCACTACGCAGCATGATCTCGGCGAGGCGTAACTGCCGTGTGGCTTTTTCATATGCATCCGAGCTGCGTGTGATGAGCGCGGCCATCTGCGCCGCAGCCTCAACGAACAGGCCCTCATCGATGAGCAAGTCGATGATTTCATCGGCGAGATCCGCATCTGCGGGGTGGGCTTTAAGTAGATCACGCCAGGCTTGCAGGGCCACCTCTGGCTGGCCGGTGCGCAGCAGCCAGCGTCCACGGAGCTTGCCCACCTCACGCTTCAAATCAGCATCCGCATGCGCAGCAGTCTGTTCGAGTGACATCAGCGCCGCCGTAAAATCCAACGTGCGGGCCTCCAGCTTCGCCCGCTGTACCCAGGCCACCGCATTGGCCGCTTCCCGCTCCAGGGCCGCCGTGTAAGCCTTCAGCGCCTCCGCTTCATGGCCACGCTGCTCATGGAAGATCGCCAGCACGAGCCAATCCGCCGCTGTTTCAGTCCGCTTAGACAAAAACTCTTCCAGCGACTCCACCGTGCCCGTCTCCAGCCACGCGGCGAAAAAACGGTCATAGACCAGCCCCGCCTGCGGGCGCTTGAGCAGCATCCCATGATACTTCGCTGCTTCTCCGGCGATCTGAGCGAAACTGCTGACAATGAGAAACGGAAGAAGTAACCAAGCGCGCATCATTCTGTGGTCATAACAGAATGGGCCTTTATTGGGCAAGAGAGAAATCAACGAAGCGTCAATCTAAAATCGACGCTCGGATTCAATGACCGCCAGACGCCCCATCACTTCGCCGCGTTCTCATCATACCGATGCAGCGGCCGCACCCAGATGTTGCGGTAGCGCGTCGGGTTGTTGTGGTCTTGCAGCGCGAAACCAAACTCCTGCACCTTCGTGTCACGCTCCACAGCATGCTGCACGATGATTCCATTGTGCAGCACCGTGATGCGTGCGGGGGTGATCACGGCACCTTTGTCATCCAGCTTCGCGCATTCGCAAATGATGTCGTAGGTCTGCCACTCACCGGGCTTGCGGCTGGCATTCACCAGGGGCGGATAGGCGCTATAGATCGCGCCGGCCTGACCATCGGGATACGTGTCGTTGTCATAAGAATCGAGCACCTGCACTTCACCCCAGCCTTGCAGCAGCACGCCGCTGTTGCCACGGCCCTGGCTGCTGCCCTTCACTTCCGCAGGCGTGGCAAATTCGAGGTGGATCTGCGATGAACCAAACTTATCGCGTGTCTCGATCTGGCCTGATTTCGGCGTGATCTCCGCATAACCATTCTCGATCTTCCATTTCGGCACATCCGAAGTGTCCGCATCATCCTTGCGCGGCTGGCGCTTGAACTTCGCGAGGTCCGTCCCATCAAACAGCACCACCGCATCACTCGGCGGCGTCTTCTCCGTCGGCGGAGTGATCACCGTGGGCCGTGGCCGCTGCATATCCCCTTGCCGATAGATGCCACCGGGTGTGAAGGGCTTTTCTTTTTTGGGTTCTTCCTTTTTCGCGGGC
Source organism: Verrucomicrobiaceae bacterium (assembly GCA_031411715.1). GTDB lineage: Bacteria > Verrucomicrobiota > Verrucomicrobiia > Verrucomicrobiales > Verrucomicrobiaceae > Prosthecobacter. The sequence continues at coordinate 12,811 of JANOBP010000298.1, forward strand.
TCTGCGGCGATAACGAGAACTACAGGGGCAAATAGGGCAAGGAGGATGGATTTCATGAGTGTTGATTACTTGAACGCTTTGTCAGCCTTGTTCCCGCCGCTGGTGAGGTAGGCGATGAGGTCGAGGAGCTCGTCTTGGTTGAGGGAGTTGATGAGGCCGGGGGGCATCATACTGACTTTGCGGGTGCCTTTTTTGGCGATGTCGGCTTCGTTGATGGCGGTGTGGTCGTTGGGGGCGAAGGGGTTGGTCATGAGGAAGACTTTGCCGTTCTCTTCGACGATGATGCGGCCGATGAGGACGCTGCCGTCTTTTTTGGTGATCTCGTGGCTGTCGTATTGGTCGCTGATGACTTTGCTGGGGTCGGTGATGTTTTCCAAGAGGTCACGCAAGGTGTAGCGGTTGCCGACGCCGGTGAGGTCGGGGCCAATGCTGCCGCCTTCGCCGTTGAAGCGGTGGCAGGTGGCGCACATGATGCTGCGGTTCATGGCTTCGCCATTGGCGAAGTTGCGGCCTTTG
>JANOBP010000299.1:0-2126 GCA_031411715.1 Verrucomicrobiaceae bacterium
AAACATAATCGATCCGCAGCCCAGGGCCGCCTAACCAGAGCGGATTTCTTGAAGTCCCCGGAAAAGTGAACCCAAAACCCGAACCGCCGTCCTCATGCGCGTCTCGCCAGTGATCTGATACCAAGCCATGGCAATAGCCCACGGAAGGCAGGTTAAAGTCACCAGCCAGGATGGTGGGATCGACCTCTTTGTCGGCTAACTTTAGCAACGCACGCAACATTTCAGTTCGCTGGTCCCAACCTCGCTGGATGGCAGCACGCTTTTCACCGAAAGATGTCCCTGGAATGCCAATTAAACCATAAAGGAAAGCTCCCCTCATATGATAGCTCAGTGTGCCGCGCGGACTCGGTAGATGCACGTTGTAGATCACAACCTTCTTTCCATGGAAGTCGATGACAAACCTCCCCGCCACAATGACCGATTCTTCTGTTCCAACCACGGTTGCCAAAGGGACGGGAGATGACGAGATAGCGATTACTTTAACCGAAACCGGCTCCGCTGAGACAATTGGATACTTACTTACCAGTGAGAATTCACCAGTGTAAAGACCGTGCTTGAACTCCGCATAGCCTGGATCGCCAAGGTAGCGGACAGAATATCCAGCTGCCTCCTGAAATACCATGACATCGGGTGCGACTTCATTTTTGAAAGCCCTCATGCTTTGTCCAGCGTTCTGGCCTCGATTATTCGTGAGCACGACAAGTTGGTGCTCCTGATTCTCACCGCTTTTCGCCATGACATCTCCTTGCCAAGGCATCTCGTAACCGAAGAAAAAGTGGATCGAAACACATACTCCAGCTATCCCAAGTAACAAACCTCGCCACTCCACTACAAGCGCGCATGCAGGCAGCAGCATAAAGGCTGGCAGGTGCCACAGAAGAGGCGGGAGATAGATACAGAAGGCAAAAAAGACATTCTGCTCCCCAATATAGCGGAGTAGCAGGCATGTTAAAAGAAGCGCGATTGTGTAGGCGACGCTTGCCCATCTGAGCAATCGTCTCAGCAGCCCAAAACATCCACCCACAATCTTAATTCGCCCCTCGCGCGTCTGGAGTCTGGCGCCGAGCGAATGTAGCCCGTCGTGTAACCATTGTGTTAGATTGCGCTTTTGACTCATTTCTGATTAGTGGATCCATTCCCTTTCGGGCAAGCCTACCCTTATGCAGCAGGATGAAGTTTTGCAACCATGCTTCACCTCCAGCTTTCGGTGATCAAACTACTGGAAAAGACCTTCGGGAAGCGCTGATGCAGTTCATCATAGGCAGGTCTCATTTCCTCTTGGTCAGATGACCGAAGGAAAGTTGGATGAGGTCTCCATTGCGGCTCAATAATATCACGGTTCCATGGCCGTCCGTGCTTAACCGATTCGACTTTCAGCATGTTGTTTACCTTGATCCAGGATGCATTACCTGAAACATGCTCGAGCGCCCATTCGCGTGAACGAGTATTTACTGAATCCGCCAGAAGCTTCAGCAAATCCTGCGCGATACAATCTGGACGCAAGCGGCGGCCTGTCTGATCATTGATATAGGCCAACGGTCCCACATGCGCATCATCCCTTAGCGCCAAGGCACATCCGGCAAAGAGCGATTCGACCGCAGCCACGCAGCACCCCTCTCTCCTGCTCATGATGACGGAGATCTTCGAGTCACTCTGATAGCGCGCCACCTCTTCGATTGGAATGGAATCTAGAATGACGAGTTCTTGCTTCACTCCAATCTCATCAGCCAATTTACGGATATGATGATGAGTGTGATGCCCGTCATGGGTGCCAATAAGTACGATCCGCAAGTTTGGAGGCAACAATAAGAGCGCCTCCAGGAAATCCCAATGCCTCTTCACTGGAGCCCACATGGCAACCATGATAAAATCAAATGTACGCTCCGAGTGCGGCTTCGGCTGATGCAGGCCAGAATGAATCCAGTCACAAGGCATCGTCGGCAAGCACTTGAGCCGCGGGTGAATACGCTCGATCAGTGCGTAGTCATCCTGATTGCAGGCTTGCACATATACGGTTCCTGAAACAAGGCTGGCAGCCAGTATTAAGCCCGCAAAAGATGTCGGGGAGGAACTGGTGGAGAAAACCAAATCATAATGCTGATCGATCCAGCAAAATTCTTCAGGCG
>JANOBP010000300.1:0-13304 GCA_031411715.1 Verrucomicrobiaceae bacterium
GCGGCTTGCAGCGAAAGCTCGTAGTCGGTCGTGATGTGTGGGATTTCGACCTCGCCATGGCTGATAAACGCCCCGTTGGCTGCCTGGCGCTCGAACATGTCGCGGATCGACCGCTCGGTGTGCTCGGACGTTTTGCCCGTGACATGCTTGTCCCACTCCGCGAGGCCCAACGAGCGCCACACGGCCATGAAAGCACCTGGCATGTGCTTGTAGCCACTCTTGGTGGCAGTCTCTTTAACCTCTTTAATCTCCTTCGGCACGTAATCGATGAAGTCAGCAACGATCTCCTCGTTCGGCTTGCCCAGCATCGCTGACAAAGCCGGACGCTCGCTGAGGTAAGGCCCCGTCGTGTGGCAGTTCACGCAGGTTTTTTCGCGCACCCAGCACACTGCGCCGTCGTCAAGATACTTCGCGGCTGCTAGCACCGACTCCGAGCCAAACTTTGTCACCTTTGGCTCATCAGCGGTGGGTATGCTCACTTTGATGTCACCGGATTCATATTGGAATGCCGGCTTCGGCTTCTGCGGCGGCGTTTGTGCGACGAGAAGGACAGCAGGGGCAAATAGGACGGCGAGAGCAAGTTTCATGCGGCATTCAAACGCTCCATCAGCGTCTCATTTCTCCGCCGCATGCGTGATGAACCATTCCACGGTGGCAGAAAGCGTGTGCACACCGGATTCGTCGTGCAGATCGACTACCACACTCACGATGGCTCGGCCTTTGGCGGAGAGATCGTTCTTCACCGACTCGATGCCATCAGGCAATGAAACGGTGGAAGTCACCCGACCATTGGCAGGCTTCCGAAATTTCGACTCCAACCGCCGCACCACTGGCACGATACCTGTCAGGTCACCGATGGCCCGCAGCAGGAACTCGCCGCTTGATGCCTCCGCCAAAGCGAGCTGGGCACTGGCATGCACGGTGCCGAGGTGATTCAAATACTGCGACCCGGCAGGGAGTTGCAGCACTTTCGCCGGATCATCCGCGATCTGCAGGCCCACATGCTGGTTAAAAGGAAGTTCGATGACGCTATTCATGGGAGGACTCGTGAATTTTTCCATATGCACGCTCCACCTTGGCTAGCTGGATGATGTGAGTTTTCGTGACTTCATGAAGGTTTCTGAGTGACCAAGGCTAATTCATGGTTTGGATGCTGGCAGTGAGACACTGCAACGGTTGATCCTTCTTGCGTCAAGGAGGCTTTCACACTCTCATGGCGACATGATCGTGAGTTTCAACCTTCGTCTGGCTTCGGTGGCTGACATCCCGGCGCTGGAGCAACTCATTCCTGCGTCCGTGTTTGCTTTGCAGGCCTCATATTATTCGACCGCGCAAATGGAGGCCGCGCTGGGGCCCGTTTTTGGTGTGGATGCCCAACTCATTCAGGACGGGACTTACTTCGTCGTCGAACAGGGCGAGCAAATCGTGGGTTGTGGCGGGTGGAGCCGGAGACGCGCCGTGTTTGGTGGTGACCGCCACCGCGTTGTAGAAGATGACACGCTCGATCCGTCTCACGATCCTGCACGCATCCGCGCCTTCTTTGTTCGCCCCGGTTGGGAGAGGCGAGGTATCGGGAAGATGATTTTGTCAGCTTGCGAGTCCGCGCTGACTGCCGCCGGTTTTCGGCGTGCGGTCATGGTGGCCACGCTCGCCGGTGAGCCACTCTATGCTGCTTCCGGTTACCGCGTGGAGGAACGCTACAAGGTGCCGCTCGCGAATGGATTGACCCTGCCAGTGGTGCGCATGGCCAAGGAGTTTTAATCAAGGGGCGATACAAGTGATCACATCCCCCACGCGGATCACACCATCGCTCAAGATGTCCGCCCGCAGGCCGCCGCGGTCGGCGAGGGGCTTCAACAGGGCTTTGCCGATCACTTTGTCCAAATGGGCACACGGCGGGCAGAGGCGGATGCCTTCGATGAGCACGGCACCGATGCGGAAGCGCTTTCCGACGAGGTCATTCAGTCGCACGCCCTCGGTGACGATGTTTCGTCGTGCCTCGGCGGCGCTGAGACCGATCTCGGCGAGCACCTCGCTTTCGATCAGCGTGAGTTCGCGGCCCGGGCCTTTCGGTTCCCAATCAGAAAACGTGCCGCAGCCTTCAAAGTAGCGATCCCCGACGAGGCCGCGATGCGCCCGTGCCTCTGCCTCATTCACCGCATGCGGCAGCACGGTAGCGGCAGGGCTGATGTAGATGGCGGTAACGCGTGCCATCATGTCCAAGCTTTAGTGGGGCGCTTCATGCACGTGAAAGGATGCTGGCGGAAGCCGTGCGGCTCATAAAACGCCTGCGCGTTCTCGGTGATGAGCAGTTGATTCGTGCGTGCGAGATCGGGATGCGCGATGAGCACTTCCAGCATCCAAGTGCCGAGTTCTTGGCCACGATACTCTTCTGCGATGACGAAGTCGCAGATGTAGGAGTTTACGGAATGATCGGTGATGGCCCGCACAAAACCGATGGTGCGGCCCTCATCTGTCAAAACAAGGCAGGTGGAGTTTCGCAGCGACTCGGCGATCTGCGTGACGCCACGGTGTGCTGCCCAATTGGCCGTCTGGATCAAGGCGCAGATCGCGGGCACGTCGAAGCGGTCTTGTTCGTCGGTGAGCGTGAGGTTGTCTCGAGTGAGGTGCATGGAGGAGAATTGACGTCGTTTGGATCAAGGTAGTCCCGGCACCAGTTTCGGATCATACGTTGCCCCCTTGGACACCTGGATGAGCGTCATGCGCACCTTCGTCGGGAAGAATTTCTCGGGATCGGGGCGCTTGTGAGCGTGCAGATTTTTGTCATCTTTGAGGACGAGGTGCATCTCCTTGATGCCTTGGCTCCAGATGATGTCGTTGTTTTGCCAGAAGCTGGTCATCGAGAGATCTTTCTCGATCACACCTGTCTTAGAATACGAGCCTGTGCCGATGCAGCCGTAGCCGTGGTTCTGTCCTTTGTAAGGGATGTAGCACACGCTCCAAGACGTGGGCTGGTCGCCCGCTGGTTTTTCGAGCACCTCGAGCCGCAGATGCACCGTGCCGTTGCGGTAATCGACCGGCGCGGTCCAATCCTTCGGACGCTGCGGATTCAGGCGGTCGTCTTTGAGGTAGTAGTGCGACTGACTCGGCTTTGAGTTTAGCGCGTCCTCCTGCGTGAAGGTGAAGGTCACGTCAAAGAGCACGAATTGCTCCGAACGAGCTGTGGCGAGAAAAGCGAGCGTGAGGAGGGTGATAAGGCGGAGGGTCATGGTTGGGTAGGTTAATTTGGGGCGTGAATCACAGGTCGGATTGTCAGACATGCTGGCGGGTGACTCGAATACTTTGAAGACGCAATTCCTGCGCATCGAAGGTTTGCAGCGTCTCAGATTTCTCCACACCAGTCGTGGGGTGCAGGATCATGAGCCTACTGGGGCTGCCCGTGTGGAGTCGTTGTGCGAGCTGGCCGTAGCAGATGAGCTGGCGAAGATCTTCGATGCGCGGCCAGTTTTGGGCATCGGGCAGCTTGTACTTTGCATCACCGACCCAGATGTCGCTTTCATCCAACCAGAAGAAGTCCGCATCCTGTGCGATGCGTTTGTCCGGGCCCACAAGCAGCGTGCCGAGACGTTTTTGCGGCTCGATGCGCTTGTTGTAGGTCTTTTCGAGCCAGCGCAGGCAGTAGTCCTCAAACAGGCGGTTCATGTCGATGAGGAAAACGAAGCTGCCGCTGCTCCCAGCGTGCATTTCACGGCCCTGACCGGTCAAAACAGCGAGCGCGAGATCATGGCACGTCCGCCAGCGGGCGTTCAGCCGAGACCAGCGGATGCCTGGGGCTGATGCGACGGCCTGGACGGGTTGCACGGACTCGACTTCATCAAACATGGCGAGCGCATCACGCAAGTCCGCAGCGGCACCGGGTAGGCGCACGCGCTCAAGAAGCACCTCAGCGGCGCAACGCAGCAGGCGGGCAAGCGGTGTGTCTGGCGTGAACTCATCCCACGCGCACGCGATCACATCCGGGCGGCCAAAATGAACCGTGGACTGCCGTGAGAAGTCAATGCGGCCACGCACCAGCGGAAGATCATCTCGCATGCCGATGTATTCCTGTGCCAGCCCCATCCCGAGCTGATGACGCAGACGCCGCGCAAAGAGCCACGCCAAGAGATCGCAGATGGAATCGGGAGATTCCTCCACCTCGGCCTCGCCAGCGTCGATGAGGCCTTCGTGGCCGGACTCCTCCAGCAGCCAGAGCAGGTTTTTCATCACAGTGGCGGCGCGTTGATCCGTCACCTGCCCATCCTTCACAAGTCCGGCGTCGAGTTTGGGATAAATCTCCACAGAAACACCGCCCGCCTCGATCACGCCCACATGCTGTTGCGCTCTCAAGACGGTTCCGTCCAGACCTTCAAAGCTCAACGGCGGTTGCGGTAGCCCATGAGCCTCCTGCCAGGCCGTGGCAGCATCCAGCACCGCCTGGCGTGTGTCGTGGCTCCAGCTCACGCTCACACGTTGATGCTCGCAAAGGCGGAGAGGCTCGTAAATCACGTTTCAGCGAGGTTGGCGTTCAAAACGGCCCAGCAGTTCATACCTGGCTCCTCATCAGTAAACCAGCGCCAGCGGTTACGCTGGTATTTGGACTCCACTTTGGCCTTCAAGGGTCGCAGGAAGCCTTTTTCACTGCTTTGGGTCTCCTCGCCGAGCACGAAGCGTGCGCCTTCGATGTCGTTGAAGAAATACTCCTGGAGCAGTGGCACCACTTTCCGGCTAAACACGCGGTTGAAGCCCTCTACGTCCTTCACGCCCATGAAGAACGCATGGCCGATGCGGTGGTCTCGGTCCTTCCGCAGCTCAATCCGCTCATTGAGCCGGTTCAGCACGGTTCTCATCTCCTCCGGCAGATCGCCACACTTGCTGAAATCCGGTGCCAACTCCTCAAACTCAAACCGCCGCCGCAGGGCCACATCCAGCAGTGCCAACGACTTGTCCGCCGTGTTCATGGTGCCGAGGACGTAAAGATTCGGCGGCACCGCAAAAAGCTCGCGGGATGTGGGAAGGGTCACTCGCAGCGCATTCTCCGCACCCTCACGTTTATCGTCTTCGATCAGCGTAATCAGCTCGCCAAAGATACGGCTAATGTTCCCACGGTTGATCTCGTCGATGATGAGGACGTAGGGCGGGTAGTTTCCGTCAGTGCGAAGTGGTTGCTTGCTTCCTAGTGCTTCATCTTCTTCATCTTCCAAATCAATCTCAGCGGGTGTTTCGATGCCTTGGGAATTCAGCCACTTGCTTGCCTGTGTGGCTGCCGTGTTCCGGTTGATCCCGGACTGCACGGCTTGAGCGATGATTTCCTGCCTTGCAGGCATTGTTCCTTCAGCTTTAAGCATATCATCTGCGATCTTCCAAACACGGCCGGTTTCAGACTCGACGCTCCTCGGCCTCGAATAGCCTGAGTTCGGCGGCAGGATTATGTGTGTGCCTTGGGAAGCCATCTCGCACGCGAAGCGGGCATCCATGGCGATTTCCTTGAAAACGCCGCTGCGCACCTCGAAGCTAGCCGTCCCATCCCTGCGCATCACAGGCCGGATGCCCTCGATGAAGTCTTCGTAGCTGAACGACTGGTGAAACGTGGCGAGTCGGATGCGACCCTCCGCACAAGCCCGGTCGAATGCAGCCTTGGCATGATCGTCGTCAGGTATTTCTCGTGCTTCGACGATCTCGGCGGCACGACGAACAACTTCATAAGTTTTCCCGGTTCCAGGAGGACCGTAGAGAATCTGGTTCAACGGCCACACTTGTTTGCTTTTGATGATCGAGGGTTTGGCTCCGGTGTCTTGTTCATCCTCATCGCTCTCTTCCGAGTTCTCTTTTCGCAAAGGACTCGAAGGCCATGAATACAATAGGTGACCGATCTCGCGCAAACTACGGTCAGCGAGTTCTGGGATTTCACGAAGTATGGTGACGAATTGTCGGTTGGCCGAGGCAGTGGACTTGCTACCTCGGACGTGCTTGAACACGCCACCAAACTCTTTGATCCATCGGTGAAGATGCCCTAACGAGTAAATGTTGATCACATCGTCTGGGAAATGAACGTGCAACCACTTCGTGCGCAGTGCGGCGGTGTAGCGAGCAACAGACAGTGCATCGATTTCCTCCCATTTGCCTGCTTTGCCGAGGCCGATGCATTGGAGAAAGTCTGCCCGGAGAGCTTCCCAGGCTGCCTGGGGATCAGGCGTGCTAGGAATGGCGCTGCGCCAGGAATTACTTTTCCGGTGAAAATAGACCCCCAACTTGTCGGCGCTGCCTCCACTCATACTCCCGAGGATGTCGGAGCCAAATTCCAGGAGGTAGCACAGAGTGGTCTTGTCGTTCTTGCCTACCGCGAAACGCTCCAAAGGCAGGGTGGCAAACTGATCGAGGGGAAATTTTTGGATAATCTCGGCTCGCGCTTTGTCAGCTTCCGCCAGAACTGGCTGGGTCGTGGCGCGATCAATGGTGGCGACGTATTCGAGGAAGGCTTGGGCGGACATAATAAGGGCAGTTTTACCGGGGGAGTCGAAGGCGGACAACTTCTTCCCGCTGCGAACTCGGATTCTTGTGTAACTGTGCCTGCCGTCGAAAGCGATGCCGATGGGGCAAGCTTGCGCCTTGCCCCTCTGTCACCGCACTCCACGACGCTGCCGCGTGTTATTTTGCAGCAATACAACTCTGCGTCCTCTGCCTCTCTGCCTCTCTGCCTCTCTGCCTCTCTGCCTCTCTGCCTCTTTGCGGCAAATCGAAAGGGAGAAAGCGCTCACCGCCGTCCGTGATTGAAATCGACGGGCTTCTTCACGGTCTTCGCGCCGAGGTTTTTTTCGATGGTGCTGCAAGTGCATGTGGGATCGACGACGATAAGCGCGTCTTTGTTTTGGAAGGTGTTGCCGGTGAAAATAAGGTCGTGGCCGTTCGGGGCGAAGGTGACGGCTTCATTTGGTGCGGAGTCACCGAGGATGAAGATGTTGTCCTTCACGATGACAGGGCCGTAGGTGGCGCCGGGTTCGTAGAGGGTGAAGTAAAGCTCGGGGAATTGGCCGGGCTTCGCGGTCTGGAAGGCAATACGACCGCGGCGCATGTCGGGCTCGTTCTTCGTGGTGTTGTTGATGAAGACGTTGCCGGTCATGATGAAGTTCACGGGCTGGTTGATCCACGCGCCGCGTCCGCCGTTGCGGAAGGTGTTGCCGGTCATCGTCACGTCGGTGCAGCTCTTCTCGACGCTGATGACGCGGCTGCCATTGGTGCCATCGACGAGATTGCCGGTGATGGTGGCATTCTGGCAGAACTCGGCCAAAAAGAACGCGCCCATGCGGCTGCCGAGGATCTGATTGTTCGCAAAGACGATGTTCCGGCACTTCTGAATGTGCATGGTATCGCCAATGGCACTGAGTTGGCAGCCGGTGACGCGCACATCGCGTGCGCCGGTGATATCGAAGGCTCCTTTGCCAGTTCCGCTGCCTGTGGGCGCATAAGCGGCGAGGTAGTTGGCGTGGACGTTGAAGGCTAACGAGCCGCGTCCATCGTTCTCAAAGCGAATCGGTGTTCCTTTGGGCTTTTCGGCGATTTTGATGTGTGTGGGCGTGGATTCGACGACGAAGTATTGAAGGCCGCGATCGATGTTTTTGGGCAAATCCGCACCCATGAAGGTGATCGCTTCTTTCGGCTCGTCAGTGAGGCTCACGACGAGAGCGCGGTTGGTGCTGTCGAACTTCACGAGCTCGCCGTTGAAGGTCGCCTCGCGCATCAGATCGGTACGGAAGTATTTCTTCGCCCGCTCGACCTCCCACGGCTCGTAGGCCTCCGGGAAGGTCATGATCTGCCAGAGGTAACCGTAGTCCCACATGAACTTGCCACTGCGCAGCAGCGTGCAGCTTTCCACGGCGACACGCTCCGCATAGGCGATGACCTCGCTCTCGCCTTTGGACAAACCATGCACGCCGATGACCGCTGCGGCCATGCCGTTCGCCTTTACATCGCGAAATAGGATGTCATGCGTGCCGCCTGCTTTCGTCGTGGTGATCTCGATGCCCTTCGTGTTCGCATTCGGCTCCCAGGAGTTCTCCTGCCGAGCTGGATCAAACACCTGCCCGATGAACTCACCGCCATGCCACGCGAAGTGCGCGATGTCCTCACCCGCGAAAAGCACCACGCGTGCTTTGTCCGGCAACGTCTCCGGCAGAATGAACCGCGCACTGTGGGCCATGACGGTCGTGTTCGAGCGCAGCGGGATCGGCTTCGCGCCATCGAGATGATAATCACCCGTCGGAATCATCACGACGCCGTCTTTCGCCAGCAGTGCGGCGAGTTTCGCCGAGTCATCGGCGAAGGAGGCGGTGGCGAGCAGGAGGAAACTGAGCAGAGGTTTCATACACCGATCATAACGGCCCTCGACAGCCCAACTCCACGACAAAGAGTGTGCGGAATGCGTCAGATTACTTCTTCGCCTTCACCACCGGCGTGCTCGGCAATGATGACACATCCAGCGTGAATGGCTTTGCGGGTTGCTTGCCGAGGAGTTGGAGATCAAACCACTCCACCATGCGCTCGGTGTCCTGCGGCATCTCCTGCCATCCGCCGTGGCCTGCCCCCTGGCGGATGACGAGTTCGCACACGGTGCCGACTTCGTGGCAGCGTTTCAAAAAGCGCTCCGACTGCGTGATGGAGACCTGCGGGTCGGCATCGCCATGCACGATGAAGATGGGAGGCTGACCTTTGTGGACCCAGTAGATCGACGACAGCTCACGCCCAAGTGCCTCGCGGCCTTCCGGCGTGGCGGCTTTGGGACCAAAGGCTCCAGCATATGCCGCGAGCTTGCCGATGCCGACGGCGTTGTCACCTGGCTCGAACCAGTTCAGGTAATCCGTGGGCGGGTAGAAGCACGCCACAGCATTCACGGCGCTGCTTTCGCGATCAATCGGGTCTGCCGCCTTTGCATCGCCGTCACCGCCGCGAGTCGCGAGCATCAGGCTGAGGTGTCCGCCCGCGCTGCTGCCCGTGACGCCGAGCTTCTGCGGGTCCACGCCATACGACGCGGCATTCGCACGAACAAAACGCACGGCTCGATTCAAATCAGCGACGATCTCCTCCACCTGAAACCTCGGCTGCGTGCCATGCACGACCGCGAAGGTCGTGTAGCCCGCCTTCGGCCATCCACCATCGCTGATGCCGTTGTGGTTCGATTTCCACCCACCGCTCACGATCTTGATGATTCCCGCGCCATTCGGCTTCTCGGGCTTGAAGACATCCATCGTCAGCGCCACGCCATCGTGCTTGGTGTAAATGACATCGCGGATGCGCTCCGGCTCTTGGGAAAGCAGCGACGTGGTGAAGAGAGCAAGGAAGAGAAGGTGTTGCATGGTTAGGGCATCGTTGCGACTTGGCGTCGGTTTGCGCAATTGCTTTCGACATCGCCTGCAAAGGCTCACCGCCAGATTTTTTGATGGCTGCGCTTTGGCGGCAGAACATTTGCCATCGGTGGACTGCACCCGCGCCCGCCCTGCGTGATGCTCGATGGAATGGAGGCCGCGCACTCGCACTAGGTGCTGTGGTTCGCCAACTACGACCGCCACGCCTATCGCGGCATCAAACTCAGCGACATCACCGTGAACCCTGATTTCCAACCCATCGGCAGCCAGCCCAAACCCGACGAGTATCCCGGCAAACTTCAGCCCGTGGACGATCTGCCGCCTTCCAGCATCATCACGCATGTGCTCAAGCAAAAAGACGGCACCCTGCTCGTGCGCGGCACCACCGCCGACAACGGCGAGGTGAAGCAAGTGCTCGTCAACGACAAGCCTGCGCATGAAACGGCGGCCAATCTCTCCCAGTGGGAGATCACGCTGCCAATGACTGGCAAACTGACAGCGCGTGCCAAAGATACCGCAGGGAACAGCGAAATGCGTCCGCATGAGCGTGTGCCGTAACTTCAAGTGTCACACGAAGCCGCCACAAAAGGCATTCGCCGTGAGCGACGCTCATCTACCAGCTCCCCATCTGGAAATCTACCGCGTCAGCGCGTTGATCAGCTCATTCCCAGAGTTCGTTGAACATGAGTTGCTTCTCGTCGGCGCTGAGGTTCGAGGGTTGAAGGTGTCCCAAGCAGTGCTGATATCCGAACGCTTCCAAGATGCGGTAGGGGTTTCCAGCCATTGGGTGCCGTCGCTTGTCATCTTCCCAAACGTCTCATCGGACATAGGCCGCTAGTTGCGGAAGCCTTTCTCGGCACCGCCGCGTTTGCCGTCGTCTTTGAGGCTGCCGGACTTCCAGGTTTTGGCGATCTCGATGTCGGCGGCGACTTTTTCGGTGATCGCGGTGATGTCCACATAGCCGAGACGATTGTAGAGGGCGGGGACGTAGTTGGCATCGCGGATGGCGGCGTATTTCTTCCAATGGGAAAGGGCATCGGTGAGGTGAAGGAGCGCGGCGGCGTGCTCAAAGGTGTCGCTGTTGGAATCAAATAAGGCGAGAGCGCAGGAGCCGCGGATCTTGGCGGCGTAGTAGCGGCCTAGCCATGCGAGGGCTTCGCTGTCGTTGAGGTTCTTTTGAAGCTCGGGGTCGGCTTTGGCGGGCTGACGGAGGGGTTCGATAGAGGTGAAGGTTTCGAGCGCGGCACGGTCGAGAGATTCGGCGATCTCGAGCGGAGTGGTGTCAGTCATGGGGGTGCGCTCGGTGAGGCGTTTGCGCCACTCGCGGATGCAGAGGACGTTGGCTCCGGGCATGGTGTTGCCTTCCATGAACTTGGTGACGGTGTAGAAGCCTTTGTTGTTCTTGTGGTTGGGATGGCTCCAGCAGGCTTCGGGGAACCACTTGAGGTCGATGTCGCCCCAGAAGAAGCGGGTGATGAGCGGCATCACCTGTGAGGCACTTTGCAGAGCAGTAAAGAGATGCGCAGAGGAAGCCTGCGGATGGCGTGCGGCGAGGATGCGCTCGAAGTGAGAATCGGACAGCGATGGGTCGTAGGCCAGCCTGCCCATGAGCATGAAGGAATACCACTGCTTCTCAATGACGAGCGGGCGCTTACCAGGAGCGGGATGGCGATCGAGATACTCGCGGCCCCAGCAGTAGCCATCAGGGCCCATGTAGAACCCGGCGAACTTGTCTGCTGGCGGCATGTTTAGCACGTATTCGCGGATGTAGGCTGGATCACCAAAACGGAAGGTGTAGATGTCGTCATTGCGCACGGTGAGCCAGGTGCGGCGGCCTTTGGCGATGCCATCGAGCAGCGGTTGGATGAAAGCCGGTTTCGTGATCGAATACATGTGCGCCACGGAGTATTTGAAGCTGAAATCAAAGGCGCATGGGTAGTCTTTGAAGGCGTCGAGGATCTCGCTTTGCGCGGTCCAGTGGAAGCGATGGATCATCGGGAAGTTCCGCTTGGGATCGAACTTCAAGGCATCGCGCACGCCTTCGCCATAGGTTTCCCAAAGCCACTTCTCTTTGAGCTTGGAATCCATGTCATGTGGCATGCCTTCACCGGCGGTGATGCCCATGCCGCCGAGCAGCGGATAGGTGTTCACCATCTCACGCACGCTGGCGCGGAAATACTTCTTCGTGATGTCGCTGCCCATGTCGTTCGTGATGCCGTGCTTGCCATCGGCGCCGAAGGTGAAGACGTTCCAGGTGAAAACATAGATGGTGATGCCCCGATCTGCGGCCTGCTGCATGACCCAGCGCCAGAACTCGATCTTCTCATTCATGGTGATCTTCTTTACCACTTCATGGTCTGCAAGCATCTCAGGCCGAACCATGTCGGTGCCAGCCATGCTGAATGTGTCGTCCAGTTTCGCTTTGGTGCGCTAGACATCGTCGAGAGCTACTTTGGGAAACTCCGGCACCTTCACCATGGAAGGAAACGGATGCAGGCTCCAAAGCGAGAGCACGTTGTAGCGATGACGCGCCATTGCATCGAGGTAGTCGATCCAGAATTCACGCTCCCAGACTTCGGGAATGTTGGCTTGCGCGGCATCGGAGCAGTCGGTGTAGCTCGGGGTGCGCAGATCGAGCGGGATGTTGAACTTGATGCCTCGCTTCTCGATGTGCGGTTTGTTGTCGGAGCTTTTGAGCGTGTCGAGTGCTCCCAGACGAATAGCCTCCGCGATGTCGAGGCCTCCATACATCGCTCCGCTGGCATCTGCTCCGCGCATGGTGATGATGCGTCTGTCGCCCTCGTTTTGGACGCGGATGCGGTAGCTCTGAGGGGTGGATTTGCCGTCTTTGGAGACAGTGATGGCGATGCGGGTCGCGGTGGAGTCATCGCCGATGGTCATGCCTTTTGCTGCGGCCTCGCGGCGAATCTCCTCGGCGGCGAACTTACCGGGTTCGCCAGTGGAGGGATCGTTCGCGAGATGGAGGCTCGCGGCGAGCGCTGGGGATGCGAATATAAAGAGCAAGAAGGCGAGGCGGGCAATCATGGGAGCTTTTAGCGCTGGTAAAAGATTTTAGAGACTCAGCGAGTAAGGAACAGCTCGCTCGTCACCACAGCCTCAATGAGCGAGCGCAGGCCGTATTTTTGCTTCGGTAGATCAGCAACGATCTTCTCCACGCTGGCTTCATCAAGGGCGTCGATGCGGCGTCCGCAGGCATAGGTGAGGAGGCGGTCGGTGAGCATGTGGGCGAAGAGGTCTTTGCGTTGGACGAGAATCTTCTTCAAGCCGGACACGTCCTCGAACTTCTCGCCGCTGGGCAGTTCGCCACTGGAGTCGATCTTGGTTTTCTCGATGCGGGGCCGCCAGTCGCCGATGGCGTCGAAGTTCTCCAGGGCGAAGCCGAGCGGGTCGATCTTCTGATGGCAGCCGTAGCAGTTCGGGGATTCGCGATGCTTGCTGAGCAACTCGCGCATGGACTTGGCTCCACGCACATCGGGATCAATGGCTGGCACGTCATCCGGCGGTGGTGGCGGCGGTGTGCCGAGGATGTTTTCGAGCAGGAAAACACCACGCGTGACGGGTGAGGTGTCGATGCCGTTGGCGGTGATCGTGAGCACGGACCCCATGCCGAGCAGGCCACCGCGTTTCGGATTTTTGAAGCTGACTTTGCGAAACTCGTGCGCCTTGGCGGGATCGCCGAGCTCACCAAGCTCGTAGTGCGTGGCGAGCGGCTGGTTGAGGAAGCTGTAGTCGCTGTCGAGGAAGTTCACGATGCTGGCATCACGGTCGATGAGGTCACGCATGAACATCCGCGTCTCGGTCTTGAAGGCCTCCTGGAAGCCCTTCGAGTAGTATTCCTCAAACTCGCCGCGATCCGGTGGCATGCCGCCCAGGTTGCGAAGGTTCAGCCAGCTATCGAGGAATCCGGCTACGAAGGCATCGGAGCGT
>JANOBP010000301.1:0-4993 GCA_031411715.1 Verrucomicrobiaceae bacterium
GCTGGAAAATCTCTCCAAACAGGAACCCAAGCCTCAAATCACCTTTTACCGGGTCGGTAGTGACCTCGCTGAAAACCTGAGCATCGCCAGCGCTGACATCTCGGCACTCGTTGCGGCTGAGTCACAGCCCATCGGCCTTCGTGTTCGCATCAAAAACCACGGCAAGCGTCCCTGGCAGGATATTCCCGTCCATCTCGAAGCTGATGGCGCACGTCTCCGCACCGCCCGTGTCTCCCTCGCACCAGAAGGCGAGGCCGTTCTCTCCTTCACGCATGCCTTTGACAAAGTCGGTGACCACTCGCTTTCCGTTCGGTTGGAGGGCGACACACTCGCCGACGACAATGCCTTCCACTCCATCATTCAGATCCGCAATCAGCTCAACGTCCTGCTCATTGATGGCAAACCGGGAATCGAGCCACTCACAGGTGCCACAGACTTCCTCGACATCGCCCTCACTCCCCACACAACCGCCGCTACCACACTCAAGGACCTCATTCGCACCAAGAAAATCGACGCGCGCAAGCTCCGTGAAGACGACCTCCGCCAGCAGGAAGTCATCATCCTTGCTGACGTCGATCGCCTGCAAGGCCGCGCCATGACGGACCTGGACAAATTCGTCAAAGACGGCGGCGGCCTTCTCATCTTCGCCGGTCCTGAGTGTGATCTCGATTGGTACAACCGCGAGCTCTTTCGCAAAGGGGAGGGGCTTCTTCCAGCCCTCATCAAAGGCCAAACCCACGCCGACGCATCCCCCGCACGCATCCTTCAGCAGCGAAACACACACCCTGCCGCACTTTACTTCAACGACGCACGCGGCGGTCGTCTCCAGGACGCGGAATTTCGTCACTGGTTCGAGTTTTCGCCTCAAGGGGATCAAACTCAGCGCATCTTCAATCTCGACCGCAACGCACCGCTCTTTGTCGAGAAGAAGCACGGACGCGGTCGCGTCATCGCAGCCGCCACCACCGCGAATGCCGAGTGGAGCAACCTGCCGCTTCAGCCTTTCTTCGTTCCGCTCATGCAGCGCTTCACGACCTACCTAGCCACTGTTGGTAGCGCGCCAGCCTGGCAGCTCATCGGCACTCCCATCCGTCTCTCGCTCGAAAAAACGGACATCACAGCCGAGTTCACGCTGCGTGATCCCACCGGCCAATCACAAACCTTGAAGCACACCAAAGAAGGCGAAAACATCTACCTCCAAAGCCCCGCCATCACGCAGCCCGGCATTCATCAACTCCAGCGCACGGGTTCTGAAAAGGTCACCCTCCACGCCTTCAATACCGACAACACCGAGTCCAATCTCAAGCCGCTCTCCACACCCGATCTGCAAAAGATCGCCCAACGTCACGACGCCGCCTTCGCCGACAATCTGCCTGCCTACCAAGCCCTAGACCGCACGCGTCGTCATGGCAATGAGCTCTGGCAGCCGCTACTCATTGCCCTGCTCGTTCTGCTGTTCTTCGAGGTGCTGCTTCAGCAACGCATCGCTAAAGGTTGATACACATGCCCACCCAAACCGAAACCACCCTTCGCTTCACTGGCGGCTACCCACCGCTTCCAGTGATCGTGATCGCATTTGGTCTCGCCGCGTTCATGTGGTGGCTTTATCGACGTGAGCTGAAGTTCGTGGGCAGTCGCTTCGCTCAGGTTCCCGCTCTTCTGCGCTCACTGGCTGTGTTCATCCTTGTCATTGCCCTTGCGGGACCCGTTTTGCGTCATGTCACGACTTTGCGGCAGCTTGGCCGGGTCATCATCGCCGTGGACAGTTCAGCTTCCATGCAGCTCACCGACGGCACCGAGGATGCCAAGTCTAAATCGCGCTTTCATCGAGCCGAAGACCTCCTGCTCAAAGGAACCACGCCATTGCTCAAAAAGCTCGCCGAAACGCAGGATGTCGAGCTTGTCGCCTTGCGTGGCAACAACACGCAGCGGCTCTGGTGGCATCGCCAAAACGGCAAAGACACGTCGGGCGAGCTTCCGACGGCCTTCGAGCTTCCCGCGACCACGCCGATCACCAATCTCGACCAAACCTTGCGCGCCGCACTCGGCCCTGCCACCACGGGAACCGCACTCGTGGTGCTCACGGACGGTCAGCACAATACCACGGGCTCACCGGAGGAGTTCAGCACCGCAGTCAAGGCCAGCGGCACCTCCATTTTCACCGTTGGCTTTGGTTCTGAAGTGCCCCCGCCTGATCTCTCCTTGCTCGATGTCAGCGCACCTGAGTCCGTTTTCAGCAAAGAGAACTTCCAAGGCCGCCTCACCATCAATGACAGCATGCCCGCAGACATCCCTGCCAATGTGCGCATCGAAAGCCAGGGCAAGGTCCTGTGGCAAAAGGACTTCACCACCAGCGGCAAAGGAGAGAAGGCCTTCGATTTCATCTTCCCTGTCGCCCAACTCCCTCCCGCGCTCCCTGGCACCCGAGACAAGACCTTGCGCAGCGTGAATATCCAAATCTCCGCCAGCGGTGAGCGAGCCTCTCTCGAAAAAACACGCTCCAACAACACCCGTGAGCTTGCCATTCATCTGCTCGATAAAAAACGCAAGGTGCTCATCCTCGATGGCCGTCCGCGTTGGGAAACTCGCTACATTCACAACCACTTCGACCGCGATGACCGTTGGGAAGCTTCCTTGGTCTTCGACGACCTCACCGACGACCCAACCAAAGGCAGCCTGCAAAAAAGCTTCCCCAAAACCCGCGACGACCTCCTCTCATTCGACCTCGTCATCCTCGGCGATGCCGCCGTCACCCGCTTCAAGCCGGAGCACCTGGATTGGCTCATCGAATTCGTCGAAAAACGCGGCGGTGGCCTCATCCTCATCGACGGACAGCGCAGCAAGCTTCACGATTGGGCCAAAGGAAAAACGTCCGCCCTCATCCCGGTCAGCTTTGGCCCCACCGCCGCCAAACTCAGCCCCACAGGGCTTGAACTCACGCCAGAGGGCCAGCGCATCGACGCACTCCGCCTGAGCGACAGCCCCAGCGCCAATGCGCTCCTCTGGCCATCGCTTCCCAAGATCAACTGGCGCTCCAACATCACCCCACTCGCCGCTTCGGTCACGCTCGCCAAAGCGCAGCAACCCCTCATCGTCTTCCGCCAGCTCGGTGCAGGTGCCGTTCTTTATATCGGCACGGATGAATTCTGGCGCTGGCGCTTTCAAGTGGCGGATTTGTATCATCAGCGGCTGTGGATGCAGCTCGGTGCCTGGATCGCCGCGCCACCATTCCAGATCGAGCAAAAGAAAATCTCTCTCGGCACCGACCGCCTGCGCTACTCACCCGGAGAAGCCTCCGAGATCCGTGTGCGCGTCCGCAATGACAAAGGTGACATCATCACTGACGCCCAGCCTCGTGCCTACCTCCTGC
The DNA here is from genome assembly GCA_031411715.1 of Verrucomicrobiaceae bacterium. Classification (GTDB taxonomy): domain Bacteria; phylum Verrucomicrobiota; class Verrucomicrobiia; order Verrucomicrobiales; family Verrucomicrobiaceae; genus Prosthecobacter. The sequence continues at coordinate 3,371 of JANOBP010000301.1, forward strand.
ATGATGGTCAGGAGGTCGCCACACTCCAGCTTGAGGCCGACAGCACACACATCGGCATCTACCGCGCCCTCACGCCACCGCTCAAGGCCGGCACTTACGAGATCGCCATCGCCGAAAGCCCCAGCGCGCCGCGCAATGATGCGCGTCTCTCCCTCCACGTCTCCGATCTCGGGAATCCGGAATGGGCCACGCTCACCATGAACCGCACCCTCCTGGAAACCATGGCCACCAACAGCAACGGCCGCTTCCTCCGCGAAGAACAAGCCGCCACCGAGCTGCCGAATCTGCTTCAAACCCTGGACCGCAAGCAAGTCATCACCCAGGAGACCAACCTCTGGTCAAGCTGGTGGTGGTTCGGTGCCGCTATTTTCCTGCTCACCGCGGAATGGCTCTTGCGCAAACGATTGAAACTCGTCTAAAAGCTGTTTCGTCATGAACGACGATTCGCTCAATCCATACGCCGCCCCTCAAGCCGATCTCGGCGTGATCAATCTCGATCAGGATGAAAACAGGCAGGACGCTTCCAACGGCAAGCGCTTCCTCAACTACATCATCGACCGCATTGCATGGATGGGACTGATCACGTTCTTTTTCTTCCTGGCTGGACTCATGGAGGAACTTGGCTGGATTACTGGTGTGGTTGATTTCGCTCAGAATATTTCTCGCGTGACGGATTTTGTCATCAGCACGGGATTCTTCGTCATCTACTACACCGTGTGTGAAAGCCTCTTGGGACGCACGCTTGGAAAACTCATCACGGGCACCAAGGTGATCGATTTACACGGTAAACGTCCAAGCTTCCTGACGATTTTGGCGCGATCTCTTTCGCGTCTTGTACCGTTTGAACCTTTGTCTTTCTTCGGGAGCTCTGGTGGCTGGCATGACCGTTGGAGTGAGACGCGTGTGGTTGACATGCGTAAACCAGCCGTCGCCAGGCCACGCCCCATGTCGCAGATGCGCATGCCTCCTGTTTATCGCCCACCAAGGCCGCCGTCTGCCTGATAAAGCGCTGGAATGCGCGGATGCAGCTTCCAAAGTAGCCCAGTTGCTGTGCAACTGGTCCCAGAAACCTGTTCCGCAGGAACAGGTCTACTCTACCGCCGCAGGCTCAGCACCAGCGCATTGTAGGCCGCGCGCAGTGCTTCGGCATTCGGGTCCGCAAAGGGTGTGTCCAGCGTGGTCACCGTATTGCTATTGCTGCTGGTGCCACTGATGGCATTGGCCAGCGCCGAATTCGTCACCTCTCCCGGCGGACCTTGATCGCCTTGGGGGCCGGTGTAGCCGGTCTCTCCACGCGGAATGCCCAAGGTGAAGCGCACCGGTCCAAAGCCCACAACAGAAAGGCCCCTCGGTCCATGGTTGAACTTTGTCTGATTTCAAACCCGGCCCCATCGCTCAAAAAAAGGTCCCCATTTCTGCAAAAAGGCTGCCTGCTGCATCCATGAAGTGAGGTCACTCTGTGCACGAAGTGAGATCACTTTGCCCACGAAGTGAGATCACTCTGCCCACGAAGTGAGGTCACTCTGTGCACGAAGTGAGGTCACTTTGCCCACGAAGTGAGATCACTCTGCCCACGAAGTGAGATCACTTTGCCCACGAAGTGAGATCACTTTGCTCGCGAAG
>JANOBP010000302.1:0-8522 GCA_031411715.1 Verrucomicrobiaceae bacterium
CCTGCGCGGTGACCACGGTGGTGATCGTGTTGCTGCCCACATTGAGCGAGATCGCGCCGCTGGTCGTGCCGGAGACCACAGACACGTTGTTGACCTTCACGCTGGCGTTGGCCTGGGACACCGTGGGTGTCACGGTGAGGCTGGTGGTCGCGTTAGTCACGCTGGCGGTGTAGCTTGTGGTCGCACTGGCAAAGACCGGCGTGAGCGTGCCGCTGCTCAGCGTGAGGGCGAATAGATCGGCGTTATTGCTACTGCTGCCCAGAGGCGCAGCAGAAAAGTTGTCCGCATAGATGGCGCCGCTGGCGACGATCAGTCCCTCGGAGCTGCCGCTGACACTGACTTGGAATCCCATGTTACTGGCGAGCTGCCACGGGCTGTTGCGCATGCTGCCGCCCCCGGATGCCCCCACGCCAAAGCTGCCATACACCTCCCACTGCGCCCCATTGCCGCTGCCATCGGGGTCATAGTAGGCCGTGAATATCTTGGTGGTTGGATTGTAGCTCAGTCGCACCGACCCGGTCGTTACCGACGGATGGGACGTCGGCACCGTGTAAGGCAAGACTTCGCCACTAGCCGCATTGGAACGCAGGATGGCGAGGAATCCGCTGCCATCCCCCGAAGGGCCACTGCGATTGAGGTCCATGGAGATGCTGTCTGCCGCATTCTCCAAGCTCGTCACCACCAAGCCGATACTGGCGCTGTTGTCTCCGCTCGGAGTGGCGTTGTTAAACACATCCAGAATGACGTCAAACCCATCGGAGTTCCCAGCGGTGTTTAAAATCCAGGGACGAGTGGCTTCATCCGAGTCCGCCAATGTCTGCGGAGTGGCCACCCGGTATTCGAGGCGCGCATTCGCCTCCACCAGTATGGCACCGCCACCGAAGGCATCCGCACCCCATTTGGCGGTGTCCTTGATGTTGTCGTTAAAGTTGTCCGTGCCGGAGAGTTGAGCTTGCAGGGGTGCTGCCAGCAGGATGAGGGCTGCGCTGAGGAGGGGGAGTTTGAGCAAGGTTTTCGGTGTCATGAAGTTAGAAATGGATGGCGGCGGCGAGGCAGTTCGAGGCAAACTGGGGCAGATGGGCGGTGATTCTCATCTTTCATGAGGTGATACCCCAACCGTCTGCTCAGCGTCACAGACTATTTTTCCAGCCTCGTCCGTTGATGCTGCTTGCTACACTGGACGCGGCCCGCCATAGGAACGGAACAACTCGTTCATGGAAGACCAAGATCTCACTCTGAAGCTTCCGAAGCACGACACGCCGCACCCGGAGGGGGTGACGGACTCGCAGATTCAAAACCTGTTTGCGGTGGGCGCGGGGGCCTTTGCCACACAGCCCACCAGCCCGTCACGCGGCTGGGAGCCGCCGAGTGTGGAGATGCTGCAAGCAGCGCTGCCGCAGTATGAGATCACGGCCCTGATCGCCCGAGGTGGCATGGGTGCGGTGTACAAGGGCCAGCAGCGCACGCTTAAACGCGCGGTGGCCGTCAAGGTGCTGCCGCCGGACATGGAGGACGGGGATTTGCAGTTCGTGGAGCGTTTCAAGCACGAGGCGCAGGCCATGGCACAGCTCAGTCACCCGAACATCGTGGCGGTGTTTGATGCCGGGGAGGTGGTGGTGGGAAAGACGGGGAGAGGGGGAGTTGCGGAGCCGCGAAGCGAACAGGAGACGGGGAGGGAGACGGACAAAGGTCAGATGTCAGAGGTCAGTAGTCAGAGGGATGAGCCGACGGGAGGGACGCTGCTCTATTTCGTGATGGAGTTCATCGAGGGCACGGACGTGGCCCAGCTCATCGCCAGTGAGGGCATCATCGAGCCAAAGCGTGCCATCCAGATCACCACGGCGGTGTGTGAGGCGCTGGCCTTTGCGCACGAGGAAGGGATCATCCACCGGGACATCAAGCCCTCCAACATCATGTTGGACAAGCGTGGTCGGGTGAAGGTGGCGGACTTCGGCTTGGCCAAGTCGGTGAACATCGAGTCCACGCTGATGACCCGCAGCAATGTGGCCATGGGCACGCCGGACTTCATCGCCCCGGAGGCACTGATGCCCGGCATGGTCATGGATGGCCGCGCGGACATCTATGCGGTGGGGGTGATGCTCTACCAGATGCTCACCGGGGTGGTCCCGCGCGGGCGCTTTGAACTGCCTAGCGGCGTGGTGCCGCAGGTGGACAAGGGCTTTGACGCCATCGTGGACAAGGCCATGCAGACCGACCGCGAGAACCGCTACAGCACCGCGCTGGAGATGAAGGTGGACGTGGAGAGCGTGGGTACAAGGAGTGATGGCTTCAAGCCATCCGCCCCAGCCCTACCGACGGCTGGCTGCGAAGCCCCGAGGGGAACCCGTCGCTCCTTGGGAAAGAGCCGCAAGCCGCTCCTCCTGGGTACCGCCGCTGCTGTAATCCTCGGCACGTCCGCCTGGTTCCTGATGGAAGAGCCGACGGAGGCGGAAGGCAGGCAGATTGGTCACTCATCCGCCGCAACCCCGCCGCGACCCGCAGAGTCAACACCTGCTCCGATCACGCACTCTCTGAAGGGAGCCCCCGCCCCTTTCTCCCTGGAGCAGTGGCATCAGTTCTTTCCGACTACGCCGCCGGACTTGTGGAAAAAGATCACCGTTTACGAAGACGGGCTGCTCTTCATGAAGTTCTCCGACGGTTTCAAAAAGCCCCTGCCATCGGCGGACGGTGCCATACGCGTGGTGGTTCACCTCAAGTCCGCGAAGGACACCCCCACTTTGTTCGGACGCTTCTCGGAAGCAGGAGGCTACTATCAAGCCGTTTGGGACGTGGAGCACGCCGTACTCTTCCTCGCCTACTATGCCACGGGACGCGGCGCGGGCTATGAGCACCTGTGCTCTAGGACGATGCCAGGTGACATGGTCATGAAGGTGGGGGACGTACTGAAGCTGGAGCTTCGATTGGAGGGAGATCACCTCACTGCTCTGACCAATGACAAGCCCCTGCTCGACTTTCACCACGACAAACTCAAAACCCCCGGCGTGTGGGGCATCAAGTCAAACACCGGCGCGTGGTTTGAGAGCGTGGAGATCGAGCCCCTTCCGTCCCCCGCGCAAGGGGGAGCCGAGTCACCGCGACCAGCCGAGCCAAAACCCGCCCTGATTGCGGACTCGCCGAAGAAAGCCCCCGCCCCTTTCTCTTTGGAGCAGTGGCATCAGCTCCTCCCGGTCGAGAAGCAGGATGCATGGGAAAGGTTGTCTTCATACGGAGACGGGTTGCTCTACGTCAAGGCCAACGTCGGCTTCAGACGGTCCATGCCCTCGACGGCGGACGGTGCCATACGGGCTGTGGTTCGCATCAAGACTGAGAACGACAACCCCATGTTGTTCGGGCGCTTCTCCGATCAACGGGGCTACTATATGGCATTTTGGGATGCAAAGAGCTCCATGGTGGGTCTCAGCTATTATGCGATCGGCAGTCACAAAGAATATGAGCACTTGGGCTCCAGGCCGTTGCCCAAGGACATGACCATGCGTGTGGGGGATGTGCTGAGGCTGGAGCTACGATTGGAGGGGGATCACATCAGCGCTCTGACCAATGGCATGCCCATGCTGGACTTTCGCCACGACAAACTCAAAGCTGCTGGCGAATGGGGCATCAAGTCACTCAATGGCGCGTGGTTCGAAAGCGCTGAGATCGAGCCCCTTCCGTCCCCGTGAGATCTTCCGGAATGAAATGATGCATGGCAAATGACCTTCCAATGGCCCCCGAGCCGAATGGCCGCATGCCGACCACGGAGTGGAGCCTGATCGCACGGCTGAACTGCGGGGACACGGTGCAGGCGCGTGCCGCGCTGGATGAGCTGTGCTGCGCCTACCATTACCCGCTGTACTGCCAGATCCGCCTGCGCGGGCTGGACCATCACGATGCGGAGGACGCGCTGCATGACTTCCTGGCCAAACTGCTGCGCAACGACAGCTTTGGCATCGCCGATCCTGACAAAGGCCGCCTGCGGGCCTTTCTGAGCATGGCGCTGCAGCGCTTCCTCAGCAACTGGCGGCGGGACCAGCACCGCAAGCGCGGGCTTGAGGTCAGCGCCGATGCCGAGGCCGCCATCGCCGCTGCGGAGGGACGCTATGTGAAGGAGGAGGCCAGGCATCATGAAAGCCCGGACATGCTCTATGACCGCCAGTGGGCCCAGGAGCTGATGCGGCTGGTGATGCAGCGCGTGCGCGCTCGCTATGAAGCCAGGGGAAAGGCCGCACTCTTTGACACGCTGCGCCCGGTGCTGCTGACAGGCGGCAGCCTAAATGACCACGACAGCACACGCATGGCGGCGGAGCTCAACATGCGTCCCGGTGCCATGCGCACGGCACTGATGCGCCTGCTGGAAGACTACCGCGCGGCCCTGCGTCATGAGATCCACCAAACTGTGGATGGCAGCGAGATGGCGAAGCTGGAATTTGAGATGCTGATGGCGGCCTTCCAGCAGAAGTGATGGACCTGCGGCTCTGAGCCAGAGGATTGACTTGAGAGTCATTGACGGGCGACATCAGGCGGGCTGAAATGAGCACATCCCGATCTCGCACTCCATGCAACCACCACCTATTCCGAACAACGATGCCGAGCACCTCCGCATCTTGATCATTTGCCACTACGTCAAAGCAGGCCTGACCTTCCTCATGATTGGCTTCCTTTACCTGCACTACAGCATGATGAAGCTGGTGCTGGACAATCCGGAAATCATGAAGGCGCAACAGGGGCAGGGCATGCCGTTTGATCCCCAGCAGTTCTTTGCGCTCTTCAAATGGTTTTACCTCATCGGCGGAGTGTTCATGCTCGTGGCCAGCATCCTCGCGCTGATCTCCGCGCGCTTTATCCAGCGTCGGGTGAACCGTATGTTCTCGATCATCATCGGTGGCGGTCTCTGCCTGTTCTTCCCTCTTGGCACTGCCCTCGGTGTCTTCACCATCATCATCCTCGGCCGTGATTCCGTGAGAAGACTCTACGCGGAACCAAACTCGGCCACCTGATCTCGCGGATGGGGCATGCTTCTAGCCATTAAGTATGGGCCAACTCCAGCGCAACCCGCGCGACGCATTCCCCATTGTCAGTGCGGCCATTCCTGCGGACACTCGGCCTCATCATGAAGATCGATGCACTATCCAGACTGGAACGCCACGCCAAGCGCATCGCCGAGATCGCGGGTGTGCTGGGCAGGTATGGGCTGGCGGACTTGTTTGGCGGCTTCCAATACGCGTGGCTGCAGGATCGGCTGAAGAGCGCGGATGGGCAGTCGCTGACGGAAGGTGTGACACAGGCGGCGCGGGTGCGCATGGCGCTGACGGAGTTGGGCACCACTTTCATCAAGCTGGGCCAGATGCTCAGCACACGGGCGGACCTGATCGGCCCGGACCTGACGGCGGAGCTTTCTCAACTGCAAGGCAACGTGCCGCCGGATGCCGCCGAGGTGGCGCGCGCGACGATCGAAAAGGAGCTGGGGCGGCCCATTGATGAGCTCTTTGCCTGCTTTGAGGATCAACCGCTGGCGGCGGCCTCGGTGGCGCAGGTGCATGCGGCACAACTGCACACCGGCCAAAGCGTGGTGGTGAAGGTGCGCCGCGCCGGCGTGGCGGAGCAGGCGGCCACGGATCTGGAGATCGTCCAGGCGCTGGCGGAGCTGCTGGAGAAGCACTCTCCGGCCCTGCGTGCCTATCAGCCGCTGGCGCTGGTGCGGCAGTTCCGCCGCTCGCTCCTGCGGGAGCTGGATTTCAGCTACGAGCGGCAGAATCAGGAGGAATTCGCCCGCAACTTCGCGGATGACCTGACGGTGTACATCCCGGAGGTGTTCAGCGAGCTCTGCTCCCACCAAGTGGTGACGATGGAGCGGCTGGAAGGCATCATCGGCACCGACATCGAGGCGCTGAAGCAGTCTGGTGAGGATCTGGGCGAGTTCGCCAAGCGTGGGGCCAACATGTATCTCGAAATGGTCTTCCGTGACGGCTTCTACCACGCCGATCCGCACCCTGGGAACCTGATCCTGCTGCCCGGCAGCGTCGTCGGCGTGATCGACTGTGGCATGGTGGGCCGCATCGACGACGACCTGCGTGACGAGGTGGAGGCGCTGCTCATGGGCATCGTGGAGAATGACTCCAACCTTGTGTCGGAGCAGGTGCTGCGCCTGGGTGCCGTGCCGCATGATTGCGCGCGCGAAAAGCTGCGCGCAGACCTGCAGGACTTCATGGCGGACTACACCGGCATGCCGCTGAATGAAATCCAGGTCGGCTCCGCCTTGAGCAACCTCGTGGAGATCATCCGCAGCCATCACATCGTGCTGCCACCGGCCCTGGCGCTGCTGCTGAAGACCATCATCGTGCTGGAGGGCACCTCACGCCGCTTCAGCCCGGACGTGAGCCTGACGGAGCTGATGCAGCCCTATGGCTCACGCCTGATGCTGCGACGCTTTTCCCCCCGCCGCATTGCCAAGCGCGCTCGGAGCACCTTCCGCTCCTGGGATCGCCTGCTCAGAGCCCTGCCGCGTGATTTGACCGATTTACTCGCCCGTTTTCGCGATGGCACGCTCACCGTGCATCTCGACCACCGTCATCTCGATCCCATCGTAAACCGCCTCGTGCTCGGCATCCTCACCGCCGCCGTCTTCCTCGGCTCCAGCGAGCTATGGAGCCGCGAGGCCAAGCCGCTGCTCTACGGCGTGTCCATCTTTGGTGCCCTCGGCTACCTCGTCTCCCTCTACCTCGGCTGGCGCCTCATGCGCGCCATCCGCAAGTCCGGGAACATTCAGTCGAAGGATTAATATAAGGCGCTGGGTCACCCTTGACGCCACTCCCTCTGACCGCACCAGTGGTACCTTCCCGGACAACTCCGCCATCCAGGCATTCATGCTCATGTCAGAAGCCAGCGCTGAGCATGGGTTCTGGTGACGGCTACGATGCGAGTCAGAAGCAGGATTTGATCAACAAGGTGGATGAGCTGATCCATGCGCTGAGGAGGTAGCTCACGCGGCACGCGTTCACTCACCTGCTTGGCGCAAGATTTCAGCCGCGATGCGATCTGACAGCCAGTAGCCGTTGGCACGGATCGTTTTGAGCAGGGGTGCCACGGCGGAGATGATCCCGGCTCGCTTTGCCTCGACGAGCACGCGACCTGTGCCGACCACGGTGAGCGAGTAGATGTCCCGCGCCACATGGCGACCACGGGATTCATCCATTAAGAGAACGTCGGCCTTGAGAAGTTTTGCGAGTTCGATGGCACGTGATTCACCCACATCCAGCAATGACGTCATCAGTGGGTCGGGTGGGTTGGCGAGATCGATGATTTCCAGCCATGATGCTGCTCGGATCGCATCACGCCCAGTTTGAGTAGTGCCACCAGCGAGGCATTCGTCCTGCACCTCTCGCGGTATGGACACGGTGCCGAAAAGCTCCCGCAGCAGCGGCAATTGATCAATGCCACCCAGAGCAATGAGTGGGCCTGAATTGCAGACCACGGTGTTCATGGAGCGGCATGGCGCAACTCGCTGGAGAACTCAGCGTCCAGTTCCGCGTCATCCCACTGCACGCTGGCTACGCCCCATTGGCGGCAACTGAGCAGGAACTCAGCTCGGCTCATGGAGGCAAACTGAGCGGCCTGTCCACTGGACAACCGCCCACACTCAAAGAGCTTCATCGCCGAGGCGACTCGCGCTTCGTTGGCAAAGCGTGCGGCGTCAAGCCCCATCGCGGCAAGCCATGCAGACGGATATTCAAGAGTGATCGTGCTCATGCGCGGAGAGTAGCAACGATCATCGGCACTGACAACGACTCTGTGAGAATGAACGAGCAGTAACAGCAACAAGGTGGGTACGCTGGGCTTGGTGGCTACAAACCGCAGCAGATGCGGGATTTTATCAACAAGCTGGATGAACTGATCCATCGACTCAATGTTCGAAGCTGAAACTTTGAACTTGGAACCCGCATCCTTTTCGCCGAAAACCAAGCCTAATAACCTCTGACTTCTCACCTCTTACCTCTCACTCCCCACCCACCATGTATTTCCTCGGCATCGACAGCGGCACGCAAAGCACCAAGGCCATCGTTTTGGACCTCGAAACGGGCAAGATTCTCGCCAGCGGGCATTCGACGTATGATTTGATCGAAGGACTGCCACCGGGTCACTTGGAGCAGGAGCCGCAGGAGTGGCTGAATGCGGTGGATGCGTGTGTGACGCAGTGTTTGGAGCAGATCGGTGCGGACAAGGCCAAGATCGCTGGTATCGGCGTCAGTGGCCAGCAGCATGGCCTCGTGGCACTCGGTGCGGATGACAAACCGGTGCGCCCAGCCAAGCTGTGGTGCGATACTTCCACTCAGGCGCAGTGCGCCGAGCTCGCCCATCATTTCGGCGGCCAGCCGGGTGTCATCGCGCTCGCAGGCAATGCCATGCTGCCGGGTTACACCATCCCGAAGCTGCTATGGATGAAGCAGAATGAACCGGAGAACTTCGCCAAGACCAAGACCATCCTGCTGCCGCATGATTACATCAACTTCTGGCTCAGCGGCGTGAAG
>JANOBP010000303.1:0-5330 GCA_031411715.1 Verrucomicrobiaceae bacterium
ATTCTCGTGGTGCAAATGCACCTCAACTTCATTGCGGGTTTTGCGGCAGAGATCAGCAAGTGAACTGAGAACGTCGGAGTCATACTGCTCAATGGGCTAAAAAAAAGTGTGTTTAGGTCCACATCCGTCATAATCACGTCCCGCTGCAGTAATGGCTGGTAGTTGCTCATGCCAGTATCCCAATCGACGCATGGCACCGGCTTTATCGGTTTTGTGAAAAGGTTCAAAGTGATCGCCCACACTGAGCATGACATCAGTCAAAGGAGTTTTAGAACGCATCAACCGCTGACGCATCCAAGGTAGCAACCATTTATCCAGGGCTTTTAGCATCGAACAGTCAAGGTTGATTGCCCTGTGCCCTGAAGCTTACTTGCTCTAGGAGGGTTGGTTTGGGCGATTTTGTGAAATTGAGTAGCCACCATCTTTTCCTGACTCGAAATCTCCGAAATTCAAGCTTCATATGAACTTTGAATTCAACCATCGTATGAGAGATTCGAGCCCGTAAGTCAAAGCTAAGCAGCCACCCGCCTCCGCGCCAAACACCCTCTCGATGTCTCTGTTACTGATCTTATCCCTCATCGTTTTCATTTACATCCAGGTGGGTTACTCCTGCATCATCTGGATACTCGGACGCTTGTTTCCCATTAAAAATGTTCAAATAGAGTCTTTGCCGGATGGCATCACCATCGTTCTTTGTGTTCATAACGGAGCCGCGTTAATTCAGCAAAGGTTGCGTAATCTGGATGCTTGTTTCTGGGAGGGAGAACGTGAGATTCTGGTTTATTGCGACGGCTGCACGGATGAAACGGCTCTTAAAGCACAGAACTCTGGTGTCGATGGCGTCCGAGTGACGACCAATCCAACTCAGTTAGGTAAATGGGCTGCTTTGAATCAGGCTATAAAGTCCGCCACTCACCGAGTGATCATTTTTGCCGATGCGAGGCAAACTTTCGATCCCAATGCCCTCATCTTGCTGGCCAAGACATTTCAGAATCCAAAAGTGGGTGCCGTAAGCGGGTTGCTAGAAATCTCGGCTTCAGGCAAGGGTGGTGGCCGTGGGGTGGATCTATACTGGCGCATGGAACGCAAATTGAGAGAATGGGAAGCGCGTTTTGATTCCGTCATCGGCTGCACAGGTGCCATTTATGCCATCCGCAAAGACCTCTTCACTGAGTTGCGCCCCGGCACGCTTCTGGATGATGTCGTCGTGCCCATGCAGATTGCCATGAAAGGCTGGCGCATCGCATACGAACCTCTGGCCAAAGCATTTGATCCTCAGTCGCTTGACCCCAAAAAAGAAAGCGACCGTAAGCTTCGCACTCTGGTGGGGAACTATCAGATGATCGAAAACTATCCGGAATGGCTTCTACCATGGCGGAACCGACTATGGTGTCAGTTACTATCTCACAAATATGCACGCCTTATGGTTCCTTGGCTGATGATCATGATCGCGCTGCTAACGGTCACAAGTGCATTCACCCCTGCTATTTGCTGTCTTCTTATCGGGCAAATTTTCTGCTATGGACTGGGTATTTTGGGTTGTCTTTTCCCTCAGCTCCGCGCCCGTTTTATAACCATACCAGCTGGCTTTTTACTCCTGCAATGGAGTTGTGCTCGCGCCCTGTTCACTTACCTGCGTTGCCGCCAAAACCCGCTCAGTCTTTGGAAGCCAAGCACTCCTGGCAAAAATGGTTAAGCTTCTCAATCGCAAATGGTAGGGACACTCACGGCTTGTTAGGTGCAGCATCTCTGCATTCGTTATAGTGGATCGGTAAGCAAAAGCACACCAACTACTGAATAAAGAAGAACTGGCGCGTATTAAGGACAGTCCAGAGAACATCACCGCGATCAGTAGCATCAGCGTTGTCGGCGATTGGAGTTAATAGGGCTTTTTCTTCAGGGCTGGCTCGGCGGCTGAGAAGGCTGAGATAGACGGTGTCGATGACGGATTCACTACCGCCTTTTTTGGCATGATCCATGGCGCGAGCGATGCTGGTGTAGCGGTTCATAAGATTGCTGAAGATCTTGCCATTGAGAAGCATCAGCGCTTGGGAAACGCTGGCGTCATCGTTGGAGTTTTCGACGAGTTCCCGATCACTTTGACCAAAGTCACGAAGGAAGTGGCCATTGGGGGCGGGGCTGCGGAGGTCGGCCGCGCGGAGCATGTAAGTGTCGCGATAGTTTTCCCATGCCTTGAGGGAAGCGCGGTCTTTGTCGTCTTTGACATCAAAACGCTCAGCATCAGCTTTGAAGCGGGCTTTGGCGACTTCGAGGAGCTTCGCGCGGCGTTGCTTGGCGAGCATTCCGAGGGCTTCTTCCATGCTGAGGTCTTCACCCTGTTTTTTAAGCTTCAGAGCAGCGTCGACTTCCTTGGCGAAGGCTTCATCATGGGTAAAATCGCCGAGCTTGCCTTCGCGTGCGAGTTCCGCGAAGCGCTTAAAGCCTGCATCATAGACGATGGCGTCCACCGCTTCATCAATTCGCTTGCGCTGGCTCTGAATAGCTTGGCGCGCGGCGCGGATGGCTTCTTCGTCTTTGGTTTTGGAGGCTACCTCCATTTTTTCTTGAGCGGCACGGACCTCAGCCGCGAGTTCCTTCTGCTTTTGAGCCACTTTGACGGTGTATTCTTGAAGTTGCTTTGGGCTAAGGCTATTTAGAGCGCGGTCGAGCCACTCGATGCGGCGCAGGGTAATCTCGGCGTCGATTTTGGTGTCGATACTGGAATTGTCGGAGTTAGGCTTGTAAAGGGCGACCATGCTGTCCCAGATCTGCTCGGCACTCATGCGGCGGAGAAGTGGGCCGGGGAAGTGATAGACTTCACCGAGCTCGACATCCTTGGCGTAGGCCTCGCGCTGATAGGCCTGCGAGTTGAGGATGGAGCGCAGGAGCTCTTTCATGTCGTAGCCAGATGCTTTCATTGTCTCTTCGAGGAAGGTCATGAGCTGCGGATTGCTGGGCACGGTGCTGTCAGTGATTTCATCCACTGGCTCAATGAGACCCTGGCCCATGAGCTTTTTCCAAAGGCGGTTGGCGATGACAGTGGTGAAACGTGGATTTTCTTTGCTCGTCATCCAAGTAGCATAGGAGGCAATTGGTGCGGTGCCGTCTTTGACGATTTTGCCATCTTTACTGAAGGAAGCGGGGATGAGAGGCTCGATCTTCTGCTTGGGCTTAGCGTCGGTGTACTGGTAATCATGCGGCAGATTGAGGGCTTTTTTGTCTGTCTGATCGAGGACCGTGTTGTAGCGCAGGGGGCGGAGGATTTCTGTCATGGCACGCCCGACGTCTTTGCGCTCAAGTCCGGCAGGCAGGTCGAATTTGGTGACGGCACCGCCATAGCGGTTGCTTTTGTTTTTCGCCGCGCCACCGCCGTAAATGGCTCCGGCCAGAAGTGGATTGGTGAGGCCATTGCTGCCAGTCATGCCGTAGGTGTGTGCCGCCATCTGGTAGTAGTCCATCTGGGTCCATTTATCGAACGGATGGTTATGGCATTGCGCGCATACCATGCTGGTGCCGAGAAAGATCTGCGTCGTGACGGCCATGTTATCGAGCGGCATGTTGTAATCACGAATGTAGAAGCCGATTGCACCATTCTCGTAGCTCTTGCCGTCGGCCGTGACGACTTCACGCACCATTTGATCATAGGGTTTATTGTCACGCAGGCTTTCCTTCAGCCACTTGGCGTAGCCGTAGAAGGCTGGCAGGCTTTGACCGCCGCCGATCATCTGGCTCTTCATGCGAAGGATGTCGGCCCAGTAGTTGTAGAAGTTCTGCACGTAACCGTCGCCAGCGAGAAGTTCGTCGATCAATTGGGCACGCTTGTCGGCATCGGTGCTCTTGAGGAACTGGGAGGTCTCGGCAAGCGTCGGGATGCGGCCTGCGACGTCTAGATACACACGACGTACGAAAATTTCGTCACTGGCGGACTTGTTGGGTTGGAGTTTCTCTTTGGCTAGCTTGGCTGAGACGAGCTCGTCGATTTTGGCGACGGTGGTCTTGAGTTCTGGAGCGGCTGCGAGTGTGTCCAGCGTGAGCACGAGGCCGATCAAGGCGAGGCAAAGACTACGATAGGTGGGCTTCATTTGGCGGGGCATTTTTTTTGGAACAGAACGGGGTGTGGCTGTAACGACCCGCCTTGAGTCCTCTTTCACCAAGCTGGGATCAAAAAGAGCTGTGGTATTTCCATGAAAAAACTTTGACAAACCCCTGCATTTCCGGCCACAATCGCCCTCTCATATGAAATTAATCTTCTCGTTCGCCCTAGCGGCACTTATGTCCTCCTGTGCTGTCCTTCACCCAAACACGACATCGAGTGGTCGTACGGTCTCAGGTGGTGATTCCTTTGCGCCATATGGTAGCCCGGAATATGACGGCGGGCGTGGTATTTTCAGCCCAGGTGACTCCGAAGACCCGGAGGCTATCTTCCGGCGCAAAACACGCAACCGCTACCCTGCATTGTTCATGGCCGAGACGAAGCCTTGGATGGTCGGTAGCGTGCAGGAGCAGTGGCCTAGCAAGTACGCTTTGCCAGGCTCCAGTTGGAGAGGTCCAGTGCCACAAACGCCGGTGATGGAAACCTACGGTCCAGCTTATAGCTCCGGTAAATAATCCCTTCGCTGAGAGTTTGTCTTTCCAACGGGAGTGGTCATGCCACTCCCGTTTTATTTGTCTGATTCATGCCATTTAAAGCCATTTTTTTCGACGCTGCAGGAACACTGATTCACCTGGCTGAATCAGTCGGTGGCACCTATTCCCATTTCTCTGCTCGATACGGTATCAATATATCGGCTGAAGCAATAAACACTGCCTTCCGAACAACTTGGCTTACAACTCCAACACCACAACGTCCCGAGGGACAGCCGACGGCAGACGATGATCGTTCCTGGTGGCAACAAATAGCCGCGCAGACTTTTGAGCGTGCCTTGGGCTACGCTGTGGCAAGCGACCTGATGGAGCCACTCTTCGACGAACTTTACGCTCACTATGCAGAACCTGCAGCTTGGAAAGTTTTTGCCGACGTGCGGCCTGCATTAGACAAATTGAAGGTAAATCACCAGCTAGTCATATTGTCCAACTTCGACCGCAGACTGCGAAGAATCCTCGAGGGGCATGATTTACTGGCCTACTTCACACATCTGATCATTTCGAGTGAAATAGGTGCCTACAAACCGCATGCACGCATGTTTGAAGCGGCACTGAGGGCTTCAGATGCCCAGCCGGAGCATTGTCTGCATGTCGGTGATGATGCGCGTTGTGATAAGGAAGGAGCGCAGCTAGCAGGTTTAAGCTTTTTTGAAGTGAAGCGCCCGGAATGCGGCCTCGACATGCTC
>JANOBP010000304.1:0-3841 GCA_031411715.1 Verrucomicrobiaceae bacterium
ATCGAGTTCATCGGCCATGCGTTTTTGAAGCCTGGTGACAACATCATCACCGCAGAGCACGCGTTTCTCGTGTACAAACTCATGGCGAAGGTTTTCGGTGCGGAAACGATCGAGGTGCCTGATCCCGGCTATGTGCATGACCTCGATGCGATGGCCGCAGCGATCACGCCACAGACCAAGGAGGTCTTCATCGCCAATCCGAACAACCCGACGGGCACCTTGGTGACGCAGGAGAAGATTGATGCCTTCATGGCCAAGGTGCCGCCGCATGTAGTGGTGGTGTTTGATGAGGCGTATTATGAGTTCCTCGATAATCCACCGGACACGCTGAAGTATGTGCGCGAGGGCCGGAATGTGGTGGTGCTACGGACCTTCTCGAAGATCCAGGGCCTGGCAGGCACGCGCGTGGGTTATGGGATCGCCAACAAGGAACTCATCGATGTGCTGCAACGGACACGTCAGCCGTTCAATCTGAATTCCGTAGCCCAAGCGGGTGCGCTCGCTGGCTTGCTGGATGAAGAGCATCAAAACAAGACCAAGCGCATCACCGATGAAGGACGCACGTATTTGCAGGGTGAGTTTGCCAAGATGGGACTCGAGTACATCCCGAGTTACGCCAATTTTGTGCTGGTGAAGGTGGGAGATGGCACTGCGGTATTCAAAGCGATGATGGACCAAGGCGTGATCGTTCGAGCAATGGCGGCGTATAAGCTGCCGGACTGGGTGCGCATCAGTGTGGGAACCCTGGACCAGTGTGTGCGCTGCGTGGAGGTGATGCGGCAGGTACTGGGGAAATAAGGATTTCCGAATGACGAATGACCGCTGATGGTGCTATGAGTGCGATCATGAAGTCAGTTTTTGAGATTTTGCGGTGCCCACTCGGAGTGTGGCTGTTGATGCTTGGCAATGCTCTCGGGCAGGTCGTCGTGGCCCCAACCGTGGAGCCGGGCTTGGACCAAGCGGTTAAGTGGACTTGGCAAGTGACCGCCGGTGATGCGGCGACATGGGGATGGTCCATACCTGGTCTTGAGGATGATGCAGGTGCTCCAGTGGAAACAGTCCTGCCTGCGGTCGCCGTGACCAAACCCGCACCGGTGAAAATAGGCCCACCTGAAAAAGAACTGGAGCACGTCATCTCCAGCGGCCAGACGCTGACGATCATCGCCAGCAAGTATGGGCTAATGGTCGATCATCTAAAGCGCTTTAACGCATTAAAAACGGATGTGATCCGCGTGGGTGCCAAGCTACGTATTCCTGGAGTGGAGGACATCAAGGCCATGATGATGAAACCCGAGGTGCCAACTGCGGAAGCGACGCCCAAGCCTGAAGAAGCCCCCAAACCAAAGGTCGTCACTGCAAGCACAGCGGGCGCTGGACTGCCACCGTTTCTGATCGCGTTTAAGCCGGTGCGTCGTCCGCCAGAGGCAGCGTGGGAAGCGGCACGACTGGTGCAGATTCAAGCGTTCTTGGATCGCCGTGGTTATTCCGTGGGTGTCATCGATGGGATGGATGGGCAAAGTTATGCAGCTGCTTTCCAGGCTTATCAGGCAGATTATCCTGGCGGACTTTTTATGTCGGATGGGACGCCGAGCGCAGCCATGGTGGAGATGGGCGGTGCTTATACGGAGTACGCCATGCGTGCCGCGGACTGGAAATGGATCTCTCCAACGGCAAGTGCCGCACCGGTCAGCAAGAAGAGCAAAACGACGCCACCACCTGTGGTGACGTTGGATGAGTTGACGCGGGAGTCGTTTTTAGCCTATCGCAGCGCGTGGGAGTTCGCAGCGGAGCGGTTTCACTGCTCCGAGACCCTGCTGCGGAAGATGAACTCAGCCATCAAGACTCCAGTCGCAGGCACGATCTTGCTGGTGCCCAATGTGGAGCCCTTTGAGATCGAAAAAGCCCTCAAGGAGCCGCTACAACCCCCTGCGGATGAGTCGGTGACGGCGAAGGTGATGGGACTCAAGCGCCTCATCATCCGTAAAGGTGCCGTCGTTGTGGCTAACATGCCGATCTCAGCCGCACGCCCAGGCCTGACCGGACGTGGCACGTGGAAGGTTCTGGATGCCGTGCCGCGGCCAAAGTTGGTAAGCACTGGCGATGCCGCTGCGCAATCTCCAACACCTCTCACACTGGCATCGGGCCCAAATAATCCAGCAGGCATCGTGTGGCTGAATTTAGCCAAGGCAGCCGACTCCAAAGTTCTACCGTATGGCCTTCATGGCACCAGCATTCCTGGCACCATGAACAAGCAGGAAAGCCTCGGCGGTTTCCGAATGACGAACTGGGATGTGGCCAGAGCCATGAAGCTGCTACCCGTCGGCACCCTCTTAAAGTGGGAGTGATTCAAGTCACCGCATCACCGGCGGCTGACCCGTCGCTTGCAGCACACTGTGCCACAGCTCCTGAGTAGGATCGACTTTGCGACGGCCATGAATGACCATTTCGAGCGGCAGATGCACAAAGGAACCATGCCAGCGACCTACAAGCATCCCTGTCTTGCCAGCGATGGCTGCATGCACAGCAGATTGAGCCAAACGTGAGCAATAAACATTGTCCGCAGCATTCGCGGGCACGCTGCGCACGATGTAACTGGGGTCGATGTATTTGAGATTCACCTCAGTGCGACGCTCTTTGAAGAAGGTATTGATGCGGTCCTTCAAGAAGTGACCGATGTCGCCGTAGCGCTGATTGCCGCTAGCGTCGGTGGCGTCGCTGGTTTGCATGAGATGCTGCCCCGCGCCTTCGGCGACGACGATCACAGTGCTACCACGTTTATTAAGCCGGTAGCGCAAGCTCTCCAGCAGTCCGCCTTCGCCTTCCAACTCGAACGGCACTTCGGGGATGAGCACAAAATCGACATTGCTACCAGCCAGTGCGGCATAGCAGGCGATGAAGCCGGAATCACGGCCCATGAGCTTCACGAGGCCAACACCGTTCACCGCACCTGTGGCTTCGGTGTAGGCACACTTCACGGCCTGCACAGCAGCAGCAAAGGCAGTCTCGAAGCCGAAGCTCTTGTCGAGATAACGGATATCGTTGTCGATGGTCTTCGGAATGCCGACCACGGCCTTTTTCAAGCCACGCCTCTCGATTTCCTTCACGATTTCCGCCGCGCCACGCAACGTGCCGTCACCGCCGATGACGAAGAGAATATCCACCTTCATGTCCTCCAGCGTATCGACCATGTCACCGATATCCTGCTGGCCGCGCGAGCTGCCGAGCATGGTGCCGCCGAAGTTGTGTGCTTGTTCTACTGAACTGGGCCTCAGCACCACCGGCGTGTGCCCATAGCGCTGCACCAGGCCTTCGTAGCCATAGCGGAAGCCGTAGATGCGATTGATGCCGTATTGCAGCGAGCATTGGTTCACGATGCCACGGATGATGTCGTTCAAGCCGGGGGACAAACCACCACAGGTCACGATACCGACCGTCGTCTTCGCCGGATCAAAGTAGATCATCTCCCGCGCACCGGCTTCCTCAAAGCTCGGCGTCGAAACATCGCGTCCATCTTCGAGCAAATGACTGTGATAAAGAATGCGGTCACTCATGTCCGACTTGAACGGAGCCTCCACAGCCCCGATGCGGTGTAACGGAGAGTGAAGCAGGCACGGGCCGAGTGTGGGAATGGCGGTATCGAGCGGAGCAGGAGTCATGGTTGGTCAGGCTGAGCCTCTGGTAGAGCAAGAGCAGTGCCATTCGCAATCCTCAACGCATTGACATGACACAAAATGGAATTTGGAACGTTTCAGGCCGCTCAAACCACATGAAGCTCCTTCTCCTCGCCCTCCTCTGCCTCACCAGCACCCTTCTCGCTGCCGATAAGCCGAATATCGTCATC
>JANOBP010000305.1:0-16741 GCA_031411715.1 Verrucomicrobiaceae bacterium
GCGATGCGGCAAATGCTGCGGATGGTGACACTGTTCTCCGTGATGAGCAGTGCCGAGTCATTGGCCACAGGCATCAGTGATCCATAGGTGTTTGGTTTGATGGCTTCTTGAAATGCTTTGGCCGCATCCGTGGCTGAAACATACTGGAGCGGCAGCACAAAGTGACAGATCACCTCGTTGGTCGGCAAATCAGCGACACTGTTGTAAACCTCGAGCCCTTTGTTGGACACGTTACCGCCGGAGCTGTGGTTGATGAGCTTCGCCGTGGTGGCATCAACGTGAATGAAGACGTAGCCGTTGAGCAGCAGTGAAGATTCGACAAAAGCGATGGCCTCACGCTTGGTCAAAAGCTGCTGCGACATGATCCGGAGCTGATTACCCTGCAAATTGGAGTCGAGGATGAGCTTCTTGCCGGTCAGGTCCTCGTAAAAGGGAATGATGGCCTGAATAGGCACGTTGGGAAAATTGACCTTCACCCCGGCTTCATCTCCAACAGGTTTATATTTGCCTGCAGAAGCCAGTGCGCTTGCAGGTGGGGACACCGTGGACTGCAGAGCTGGTGCCTGAGCACGCGCATATCGAACACAGAAGAACAAAATCGCCAAAAGGCAGGCGAACCGGAAGCGGGCTGGGAAGTTCGTTGAGCGAGACATAAATTATTGTTATTATACTCATTATACTCAAACCAAGCCTAGCAGCAATGGATTTAGTTAATTTTTATTAAAATTCAGGACTTTGGCCCTTGTGCTGTAAAGCCAAGCTTCTGAGCTGCTGAGCCCGCCTCCGAAGGCATCTAGCCCATCCTAGAGCAGCTCTTCCACGAACCTCTTGGGCTCAAAGGCCTGAAAATCGGCCACTTTTTCCCCAAGGCCAATAAACCGCGTCGGGACACCGAGTTCCTGCTGGATGGCCACTAGGACGCCGCCTTTACCACTTCCATCGAGCTTGGTGACGATGACACCAGTCAGAGGGATGGCTTTGTGAAATTCCCGCGCCTGCTGGAGCGCGTTGGAGCCCGTGGTGGCATCGCAAACGAGCAGAACCTCATGCGGCGAGGTGTCGTCTTTACGTCCGAGGATGCGGTGAATCTTCTTCATTTCCTCCATGAGGTTGTGCTTGGTATGCAGGCGGCCAGCGGTGTCACAGATGAGGAAATCCGCGCCCGTTTTGACCGCCTTCTCGTATCCCTCAAAGCACACCGAAGCAGGGTCGACATTCTGCGGACCTTTGACCAAAGGGATGCCAAGACGGTCCGCCCAAACGGTGAGTTGCTCCACCGCTGCCGCCCGAAAAGTGTCCGCCGCTGCTAGCACGACCTTGTAGCCGCTTTGATGCAGCAAATTGGCGATCTTTGCCGTGGATGTCGTCTTGCCTGTGCCGTTGACACCCACAATGAGTAGCACCTTGGGCCTGCCCACCAAGGGCGTGATGCCGAGCACCGTTTCAGGCAAAATTTTCCTCACGTGCTCGCGAGCAACCTGCACGATGTCCGCGCCATGAAGCTGCCTCTGCTGGCCCTTGAGATCAGCCACAATTTGCAACGCTAGCCGTGGCCCCAGATCACCGGCAATCAGACTGGCTTCAAGCTCATCCCAATCGATGTCGGGCTTGGTGAAGCGCTGGATGAGTGATTTGAAGAAACCGGCCATTTACTCGGGAATTGGAGCTTTGAAGTTGGATGCAGGCCGCAGGGCCTTGGCAAGGCGGTCAAGCACGCCATTCACAAACGAGCCAGACTCGCCAGCACTAAGCGCCTTGGCGACTTCGATGGCCTCGTTTAAAATAACTGGCGCAGGCACCTCAGGGCAGTGCAACAGCTCGTAAATGGCCACCCTCAACACATTCCGGTCCACATTGGCGATTCGTTCCAGGCGGAAGTTGTCAGTGACGCTAATGATTTGCTGATCAATCTCAGGTTGATGGGCCAGTACACCTTTGATGAGGCTTTCGGCGTAATGGCGCGTGGAGGTCTTGGCGGTGTGCAACGTCCAGAAGTTTTCGAGCTGACCTTCTTCGGCCTCGCTGTGCATGTCGCGGGAGAAGAGGTATTGGACGGCGGCTTCGCGGCCTTCGCGACGTTTTCCCATGTCGTTAAGCGAGTTCGGGTTCACCGGAGAAGCCGGCTCGCATTTTAGCGAAGAGATTGACCATTTTCACAGCAACACGAGCCGCTTCCGTGCCGCGATTGATCGTGGCACCGAGACAGCGCTCCTCGGCCTGCTCCTCGGTATCCACCAGCAACACTTCGAACACACATGGCACACAATGTTGCTGCGCCATGCGCTGCAAAGCGTCCGTGACCGAGCTGGCCACAAGATCCGCATGATCTGTGCTACCGCGGATGATCACCCCAAGCGCGATGATCACATCCGGCTCGCTATTGCGCAGCACCAACTCCGCACAAACTGGAATCTCAAACGCTCCAGGCACGCGATACACATCCACCGTTGCCAGTGGAGCCAGGTCCTCCAGTTCAGCCGCGACAGCATTGAGCAGCCCCTGCACATACTGGTTGTTATACAGGCTGGCGACGACGGTGATGGACACTGGCGTATCGAGCGGGCGAGGGCGGGCGGGGGCGTGTTGTGACATGATGATTCAAATGAAACTCAGAGCTTGTGGCCCATTTTTTTCTTCTTGGTTTGCAGGTAGCGAGCGTTTTCAGGATTTGGCGGTGAAATCACGGGGATCTGCTCGGTAATCTCGAGCTTGTAGCCTTCCAGGCCGACAACTTTGCGCGGATTGTTCGTCATCAGCCGGATCTTCCGCACGCCGAGGTCAGAGATGATCTGCGCGCCGATGCCGTATTCGCGCAGGTCCATGGGGAAGCCAAGTTTGAGATTCGCCTCCACCGTATCAAGGCCCTGCTCTTGCAGCTTATACGCCATGATCTTGCCATGCAGTCCAATGCCACGTCCCTCATGCCCACGCATGTAAACAATGACCCCCTGCCCTGCTGCGGCGATCTGCTTCATTGCAGCGTGAAGCTGACTGCCACAATCACAGCGGCGCGAGGCAAAAATGTCACCAGTAAGGCACTCACTATGCACGCGCACCAATGTGGGCACGCTGGCTTTGATCTTCCCCATCACCAGGGCGATGTGATGCACCCCATCAATGCTGCTCTTATAAAGATGCAGTTTGAAAAGCCCAAAGTCTGTCGGCATCTCGACCACTTCGATTTTTTCCACCAGCTTCTCACTCTTGCGGCGGTAGGCGATGAGATCCGCAATGCTGCACATCTTGAGGCCGTGTTTCTTCGCAAATTTCTTCAGATCACCCAGACGCGCCATCGTTCCATCTGGATTCATCACCTCGATGAGCACTCCCGCCTCACGCAGGCCTGCAAGACGTGCCAAATCGACCGCTGCCTCCGTGTGCCCTGCGCGGCGCAAGACACCACCGGGCTTTGCCACCAGCGGGTTGATGTGCCCAGGCTGAACCAAGTCTTTTGACTGACTCTTCGGGTCCGCCAGCAGGCGAATCGTGCGCGTGCGGTCAGCGGCACTGATGCCCGTGCTGATTCCCTTCGCCGCATCCACCGTCACAGTGAAGTCGGTGCGGAAGGCTTCGCGATTCTGCGGCACCATGCTTTCCAAATTGAGCCGCTGAGCGATTTCACGGGAAACCGGCACGCACAGCATCCCCCCGCCCTCACGCACCATGAAAGTGACCATCTGCGCCGTGATTTTCTCCGCTGCGCAGATCAAATCCCCCTCGTTTTCACGATCCTCATCATCCGTCACGATCACCATGCGCCCATCGCGGATGTCGGCGAGGACAGCTTCCACGGGGTCAAAGACCAGATTTTTCGTGCGCGGCATAGGGGAGATGGGAAAGATCCGCCTGGGAGCGGGGCGCATGTAGTAGCCCGCTGTGTGGTCTTTTCCAGCGATAAAGCGTCTTCAATGGTGAGCCTGGAATTTCAGCCCACAAAGATTGTGCCCAAGACCACTTGAGACAGCTCAAAAACCTTCACGCCTCCTCCAGGCCACTCATGGTGGTCTTACTCGTTGCAAAGCGTTCCTCTTCCAGACCCAGACGCTGCAGCGCACTCAAATACAGATTCGGCAGCGGATAATTGTCCTTCTGGTCAAAGGCGAGATGCTGACCGTGCTTGAAACTACCACCGCCGAAAAGGACGGGCATGTTCTTGTTGTCGTGGGCGGAGGCGTTGCCGAGGTTCGAAGTGAGCAGTACCATCGTGTCATCGAGGAGCTTGTCGGTCTTCAGTTTGCGAAGGAAACCCGCCCATTCGTTGATGACGCCTTGCTCGACGAGAGCGAGTTGCGCGAGCTTTTCTTCGTCCATACCGTGATGGCTGAGATTGTGATAGGCTTCATCGACACCTTCGATGCCCTGCACGTTGTTACCCGTGATGTGCAGCGTGATGAAGCGCGTGCTGTCGGTGGCCAGCGCCATGTGTACGATGTCGAGAAAGATGCGCTCCACGGCCACTTCATTGTCGCGTGGGATCTGCGTCGGCGGTTTGAGCGCCACTTTTGGCTTTGGTTTGTGAGTCCAGGACTCGTTCGCCGCGAGGCGCTGCTCCAGTTCACGAACGCTGGTGAACCAGGCATCCAGCTTGTCGCGATCTCCGGCCCCAAGTTCACGTTGGAGCGATTTCGCCTCCGCGCCGACCACATCCATCACGCTGCGGCCACTGCGGATCAATTCGGCCTGCCGTTCCTGCTCCGCAGGCGTGTCATTCACAAATAGACGCGTGAAAAGCTTCATCGCGCTATTCTCCGCCGGAATCATCGAGCCGTTCTCCGTGTAGCTGGGGCTCGTCTGCGAGTTCGTATTCAAAACGAGCGATGGAAACCGCGTCTCATGCCCCAGATGCTTCGCCATGAGCTGATCGAGCGAAATCGTGTTCCGCGTCGTCGAGCCGCGTGCATTCGGACAAGCCGAAAAGATGCTTCCCTCGGCCGTGTGCCCACCGGTGACGCCTGGATGCGATGAACCCGACACCACCGTGAAATCCTCCCGCAAATCCTGAATGCCCGCGAGATAACGCGAAGGCTTATAACCCCGCCCCGAACCCTCCGGCACCAAATTCGGGTTGTGAAGCCCCAACGCCAAACTCATGCCGACGAACCTCTTCGCCTCTTTCGTCTCCTTCACCGCCGCGAAGGCTGGCGTCATCGCTTCGAGCAACGGAAGCCCGAGCGTGATGCCTGTGCCACGCAGCATGGCACGACGGGAGAGGTGTTTCTGGAAGGTGAAAGTGCTCATGGGGGTAATGTGCGAACGAGAAGGATGACGCTCTCTTTCGCTCTATTCGTTGGCAAAACGTTGACGACATTGAAGCCACCCGCTTGATTCCCAAGGATGCCGAAAGCCCTGACTCCTCTCCCACAACATCGCGACCTGGCGAACTGGCTGCGTGGTGAGGAAAAGGAGGTCTGGAACTGGTTCGCCGCCAAAGAGCGCGAAGCCACCGATGCGGAGCAGGTTCGGCTTTCACTCCTGCGCGATACTTACCGCATGGATGCCGAGGCTCATCCAGAGGTCTTCCGTGAGATCGAGGCTGCCTGTGCGGCGCTTGGCATAACCGCCAGTGTCCATGCCTACCAGGCGCAGGACGCCACCGCGCCAAATGCGGCGGTGTGCCATCTGCCCGGCGAGGCGCATGTCATTTTCTCCGGGCCGATCCTTTCGCTTCTCTCTGCCGATGAGCTGCGTGGTGTGATCGGTCATGAGCTGGCTCATCATCACCTCTGGCAGATGGACGACGGTGCCTTTTATCTGGCGGATCGGATTTTGCACTCGGCGGCCTTGCATCCCGGCGCGGAGCCTGCCCATGCGCAGAGCGCCCGCGTCTGGCGGCTCGCCACCGAGCTGTTTGCAGATCGCGGAGCCTACCTCGCCACTGGTAGTCTTGAAACCGCCGTCGCTGGCCTCGTGAAGACCACCACCGGTCTCGCTCAAGTCAGCGCCAAAAGCTACCTGGCCCAGGCAGAAGAGATTTTCTCCAAATCGAAGCCAAAGACCGACCAGCTCACGCATCCCGAGACCTTCATTCGAGCGCGAGCACTTCAGCTTTGGGTCGAGGATGACGATTCACTCGATGAAACCATCGCCCGCATGCTCGACTTCGACGAGGGCCTCGACGATCTCACCCTCGTGCAGCAGGGCGAGCTGGCCGCCCTCACCCGCCGCTTCCTCACACATCTGCTCTCGCCCGATTGGTATCAAACCGAAGCCGTGATGGCTCATGCGCGGCTGTTTTTCCGTGAGTTCAAGCCCGCCGCCGACTCCACGATCCTCGCCGAACTCGCCGAGCGTCCCGCTTCGCATCGCGAATACTTCGCACAGCTCATGCTCGACTTCTGCGCCGCTGATCCCGATCTCGACGATGCACCCATCGAGCGATGCCTGGAGTTCGCCCGCGACCTGGAATGCCTCGGTGCCTTCGAAAAACTGCTAACCAAAGAGCTGAAGGTGAAAACAAAGACACTCAAAAAGCTCAAGGAGGCGCTGGTATGAGCGATTTCACCACCTTCCTCACCACTGGCATCGAACGCGGTGGCTTCGAGACGGAGGACGTGCTCGCTGCCGTGCTGCCACTGATGCGTGAGGTGCTGGCTTTGCATGAAAAGGGCGACGTGGCTCCACTGCGCGGCATGTCGGGCATTCGCGTGATCGAAGATCGCGCTCTCGGCCTCCTCTCACCGCAGGGCCAGCCTCCCGAGCGGAATGACAGCCGCCTCCGCGAGCTACTCGCCACGCAATCGCGCGGACTAGAAGTCATCGGCGAAGCGAAGCGCGAGACGGACATTGATACCTTCGCGCAAAACATCACGAGCCTCGATGTCGGCAGCGCTGACGCCGAGATCACGCGGTCGGTCTATTTGCCGGGCTACACGACCTGGGAGCATGCGATCGGTCATCATGACGAGCTCACGGATGTGCTCTCGCTCGGCCTCATTCTCGCCAGCGTGGCCTGCGGACTCGACTTCACTGATGCGGAGGATGTCTCGCTCTTTGCGAACTCGCGCACGAATCTCTTCGCGCTCTCGCGTCGGCTGCATCCCGTGCTCGCCAGCGTCATCACGGAGATGACTGAGCTGCATCGCGGCAAGCGGGCGCAAGATTTACCCTCGCTGATCCGCAGGCTGGAGACGTATCGCGATCAGCCGGTGGACATCGACATCACCTCGCTGCCCGGTTTGGAAAAAGGCAGCAAGAAGGACAAGCGCAGCGTCATCCAGACGCACCTGCGCGACCGCCTTTTCGAGGTCTCGCGGAGGAACAAGCTGCTCTACTTCAAGAGCACGCAGTCCACGCTGAATCTCACCATCGCCAGCGTGCCGCTCGTGCTCGATTACCGGAATGTGAAGCCCGAGGACCTGCTCTACTGGCACGCATCTCTCGCCAGCGACATCAGCGCGGGCAATGCGTTGCCGCTGAATCGCTGGCTACGCATGGAGGAGGCACCGTATCTGCCCGGCCAGCTGGACAAGCTCATCAGCGAGGCCCGTCGCGACCGCGCGGAGTATGGCTTCTCGCAGCTCCGCCTCGTGCTGACCTTCCTGCGCTGGCACAATCTCAAGGAGGCACCGCAGGAGCGCATCCACTCGCCGTTGCTGCTGCTTCCGGTCGAGCTGACGAAGAAAAAAGGCGTCAAAGACCACTACACCCTCGAACCGAGCGACACCGTGGCCGAGGTGAACCCCGCGCTGCGCCACCACCTGAAGCAGCTCTACAATCTCGACCTCCCGGAGACCATCGACCTGCGCACGACCACGCTCACCGCCTTTCACGAGCAGTTGAAGGCGCAGATTCACGCCAGCGAGCCCGGTGTGAGCCTCACACTCACCGAAAAGCCGCGCATTCAGCTCTTCCACGAGAAGGCCAAGCAGCGTGTCGATCAGTATCGTCGTCGCATGGCTCGCAATGGTCGCCGCATCACGGCTGCAAAGGTGGACTACAGCTATGACAAGGCCGACTTCCGTCCGCTCGGCCTTCAGGTCTTCCAAAAGAAGATCGTGCCCGCGCCGTTGCCGCTGCGTGATCTCGCCGGAGCACCACCGCTGCCGCGCCAGCTCAACATGGTCGCGGAAACCGAGCGCAAGACCTTCTCCATCGTCGAGGACTCGCTCGGCAATCCATACTCGTGGGAGTTCGACCTCTGCTCGCTCACGCTGGCAAACTTCAACTACCGCAAGATGACACTCGTGCGGGACTACTCGCAGCTCATCGTCAGCGATCTGCCGAACGCCGCCTTTGACCGCGTGTTCTCGCTGGAGCCAAAGGCCGTCGATGCGCCGCAGATCGCGGTTTTGCCACCCTCGCAGCAACATCTCATCATCGCTGCGGATGCCACGCAGACCGGAGCCATCGCAAGGGCACGCACCGGCGAGAGTTTCATCATTCAAGGCCCGCCCGGCACCGGCAAATCGCAGACCATCACCAACCTCATCGCCGACTACGTGGCGCTCGGGAAGCGTGTGCTCTTCGTCTGCGAAAAGCGTGCGGCCATTGATGTCGTCTTCCATCGCCTGCGTCAGCAGGGCCTGGATGAACTGTGCTGCCTCATCCACGACTCGCAGACCGATAAAAAGGAGTTCATCCTCAATCTGAAGCAAACCTACGAGCAATGGCTCGATACCGGAACCGCTGCCGATGCGAGCGAATCGAAGCGAAATGCCGCTTTGAGCACTTTGGAGGCCGAACTGGCTGCTTTGGAGAAATTTACCCAATCCAGCGCCGCAGCCAATCCGCTGCTTTTGCGCCTCATCGAGCTGCGAAACGGCTTTGAGGCCGCTGAACCGCCTCTCGATGAAAACCTGCCTGATTACACCGAATGGCAGCAAGGTGGCGACAGCGTGCTCCGGCTCGCCAACGCCCTCGAAGACCTCGGCGCGGCTCCCATTTTTGCCAAACATCCGCTGCGTTGGCTTAACGACCTCGAAGCCACTCCCGCACGCCTCGAAGACCTCGAACAACGTCTCAGTGATCTCGGTGATGCGCTTCAGCAAACGGGCTTGCCCATGGAGCACTGGGACACGCTGGACGAAGTCGCCCAGCTCCTCGAATCGACCACACACCTGCTCCCGCTCGCTCGAAAAAATCTCCTCGGCCTGCTCGATGGCAACAGCAGCACCAGCGGTGCCTTCGCAAAGCTCTGCGCTGACTACTCGAAGAAACGCAAAGCCCTCGAAGCCGTGCATAAGAAGACCACGAACTGGCGCGAGAAGCTGCCTGCGGATGAAACCGCTTCTGCATTGGCTCAAGCCGAGAAACTCCAGGGCTTCCTCGCTTTCCTCAATCCCGCGTGGTGGCGTCTGCGGAAAGTTTTGAATGCCGCCTATGACTTCAGCAAACACGTGGTGAAGCCCACCTGGACCAAGGTGCTCTCCGAACTCGCCTCTGAGCACGCGGCGAATGCAGAAGTGGAAGCCGTGAAGGAAAGCTGCGAGCAAGAGTTCGCCTCTGACGATCCAGAGACGCTCCGCAGCCAACTCGCCACGCTGTCCGCCAGTGATGCCTCACCTGCCGCGCTCGCCCTTCGTGAGAAACTGCTCTCTTCACAGCAAGGAGCGGCACTCGTCGAAATGCTCGCCGCCCTCACGCCCGGCTTTGCCCAGCTTCGTCGTGATCTGAGCAGCACACTCTATGAACCCGAGCACCACAGCCTCGCCGCACTCGCCGCCGCCATCCGCGAGATCCTGGAGGACATGGATGCCCTGCCGGAGCTGCTGCCATCCCTGCGCGATCTCGCCACGGCTCCGCCAAAACTCGCCCGCGCCGTGCGCACTCGCGACTGGACCGTCGAGCAACTCGAGTCCGCCTGCGCCGCGAAGTCGCTGGCCGAGCTTTATCGCGCAGACCGCAGCTTGCAGCGCTTTGATGGTCATGTTTTGAAACAAAAACTCGACCGCGTGGCCAAATCGCATCGCCAGTGGCTCGATCACAATGCCGGATGGATTCGTTCCCAGTCTCGCAAACGCTTCATGGAGCATGTGCAGCTCGCTAATCAGTCCGCTACCGTGCTCACGCCGGAACAGAAGCTCTTCAAGAAGACCTTCACCACCGGTCGCCGCGAGCTGGAGCATGAGTTTGGCAAAACCATGCGCTACAAAAGCATCCGCGATCTCGCCGCCGGCGACAGCGGCGAGGTGGTGCGCGACTTGAAGCCCATCTGGCTCATGAGTCCGCTCTCCGTCTCCGACACGCTGCCGCTCGATCCCTCTTCCTTCGATGTCGTCATCTTTGACGAAGCCAGCCAAATCCCCGTCGAGGAGGCCGTGCCCGCCGCCTACCGTGCGCAGCAGGTCATCGTCGTCGGCGATGAGATGCAGCTCCCGCCCACCAGCTTCTTCAGCTCCAGTAGCGATGATGAGGACGAGATCACTCTCGAAGACGAAGGTGAGAAAATCAGTGTCTTGATGGATGCCGACAGCTTCCTCGCCCAAAGCGCCCGCAATCTGCCAAGCACACTGCTCGCCTGGCACTACCGCAGTCGTTATGAGGCCCTCATCAGCTTCAGCAACGCCGCCTTTTATGGTGGTGAGCTTTACACCATCCCCGACCGCCAACTCGCGCTGCGAGACAGCGGCGAAACGACGATCAAATCGCCCGAAGAGGCCGCCGCGCTCGTCCCGCAGCTTTTGAGCCGCCCCATCAGCTTCATCCGCTGCGAGGCCATGCCGTATGAAAACCGCCGCAATGCCGGAGAAGCCGCCAGCATCGCTCACATCGTGCGCACCATGCTTTCAGGCGAAACCAAGCTCAGCATCGGCATCGCCGCCTTCAGCGAGGCACAGCAGGGCGAGATCGAAAGTGCCCTCGATTCCCTCGCTGAGGCCGATCCCGCCTTCGCAGGGCTTTTGGAAGCCGAATACGCCCGCGAGGAGGACGATCAGTTCTGCGGCCTCTTCGTGAAGAATCTCGAAAACATCCAGGGCGACGAACGCGACATCATCCTCATGTCCGTCTGCTACGGGCGCGATGCCAACGGCCGCATCTTGATGAATTTCGGCCCCATCAACCAACGCGGCGGCGAAAAACGTCTCAACGTCATCTTCAGCCGCGCCCGCCAGCACATGGTCCTGCTCAGCAGCCTGAGGCACAGCGACATCACCAACGACTACAACGACGGAGCCAATGCGCTGAAAAACTTCCTCCACTACGCCGAAAGCCTCTCACGTGGCGATGCGTCCCTCGCCCGCCAGGTGCTCGACGGCCTCAACCCGCTGAAGCGCCAGGCCTTGAGCCTCGAACAAACCTCCGCCGCCATCGCTAAACAAATCGCCACGGCCCTGCAAGCCCGAGGCTGGGATGCAGAGACGCAAATCGGCCAAAGCCGCTTCCGCTGCGATGTCGCCGTGCGAACCAAAGGAGCCCCACAGCACCAAGTAGGCCTGCTTTTAGATGTGACCGGCCAAACCGGCGTGCTGGAGCGCTTCCACACCCAGCCGAGCATCCTCAAAGCCTTCGGTTGGCAGGTGCTCGTCATCCTCGCCAAAGACTGGTGGCATGGTCCTGCTGGTGTCATTGAGCGGATTGAGCGCTTGTTGCGAAATGAAAATGAGGAGGCAGAACAGGAAGCAGAAGTCATCGAAGAACCCGCTGCTGCGGCAGAGGTGTCTCCATCTCCCGA
Source organism: Verrucomicrobiaceae bacterium (assembly GCA_031411715.1). Classification (GTDB taxonomy): domain Bacteria; phylum Verrucomicrobiota; class Verrucomicrobiia; order Verrucomicrobiales; family Verrucomicrobiaceae; genus Prosthecobacter. The sequence continues at coordinate 11,612 of JANOBP010000305.1, forward strand.
ACCCGATCCTCAGTCACCATTCACCACGCCACCTGCCTCCCCCTCCGGCATGAAGCGCTTCGAGTTCATCGAAGGCGGCTCAAAGAAGTTCTGGGAGATCGGCCAAACTGGCTGCGACTTGACCGTCCGCTACGGCCGCATCGGCACCAACGGCCAAACCCAAACCAAAACCTTCCCCGACGAAGCCCGCACCACCCGCGAGGTACAGAAGCTCATCACCGAAAAGGTGAAGAAGGGATACACAGAGGTCACCTGAGCACCTCGGCCTACAGTTTTTGACAAGTAAGCCGCGCATCCCAAAATCACGCATGCTTATACCCTACTTCTGGGCCGAATCGCGCCTTCAAACCAAGTCTGCGTCCAAGCAAGTGACGGTGAAGCGCTGGGGCTGGTCGGACATCAGCCAGGAAGACGCACAAGCCGTGGCAGATCGTCGCACCCAAGAGGCGATGAGCCAGATTCTCAACGGCGAGGATGTGCGCCGTCGCGAGATCAAAGATGCCTATGGAACAGAGGACGGTGTCCCGATTCGTGAAGAAGTCGTCTCACGCCATGGCAACATCGCCATCACACGAAACAGCTACGGCTCGCTCTGCCTCAACACTCCCAACGTGTTCTTTGCGGATGTGGACGCCCAGTGGCGCGGTGCGCTGAAGATTCAGCCTCTGGGATGCCTGATCATCGTCGTAGCAGGGATCGTCGCAGGTGTTTGGCAAACATCGTTTCTTCTCGGCACCGGCCTCATCATCGGCCTGCCTTGGTTATGGTCCCGGTTCAACCATTGGATCAATTTCAAGCGCCGACCTCTTGGCGAGGTGAAGGCGAAAGAAGACAACCTGCAAGCCATCCATGCCTTTGCCGCCAGACATCCCGAGTGGCATCTGCGTGTTTACGAAACACCCGCCGGATACCGCCTTCTGGCCATGCATGATGTCTTTGATCCGCAGAGTGACCTTACACGAGACGCTCTCAAAGAGATGAGCTCGGACAAGCGCTTCGCGAGCCTCTGCGCACTTCAGTCATGCTTCCGCGCTCGAGTCAGCCCCAAATACTGGCGCACTGGTTACAAACCCAAAGAGCTGCTGCCCAAGTCCAAATGGCCATTCCTACCCGGGCATCTTCCCAGACGCCGAGCGTGGGTGACAGGCTATGACCTGCATGCTTCCCGATTCGCATCTTGTCGCTTTGTGGAGCGCCTGGGCAGTCATGCCGTTCATCCCGACGCCGAAGCAGTTCAGTATCTTCACGACAAACTGTGCCAATCAAACTCCTCTCTACCCTTGGCCTGATCGCTACTTCCTCCGAAACACCTCGATCAAAACCACCTCGCGGATGATTGAGCGGAGGTTGGTGGTCTTCTTTGCGATCTCATCGAGCGCGGCTTCACCGCTGCAAACGCCGGAGTCATCGCCTCCAGCAGCGGAAGGCCGAGCGTGATGCCCGCGCCGCGAAGCATGGCGCGACGTGATAGGTGTTTTTGAAAGGTGAAGGTGCTCATCGGAGGTAACATGGCAACGAGAGCACCCTCGTGGTCTTTCTTGAATCTCTTTCGATCAAGGCGTCGCGATCACATCATAGGTGTCGATGCTGTCTCGGCGGACGCGGTGGAAGCTTCGCGTGCTGCTCGCAGCTGGAACGGTGCGCATGGTGGTGCTTTGGCCGCCTGCACCGGGAATGTTTGTCTGTGGTGTAGTCCAGCTCATGAGGTCGCCGCTGCTCTCGATGCTGTAGCGGCCTCCTTCGACACTGTTCCATTGCAGCGTGACCTGATTGCCGGCTACCGCAGGGCTGGCGAGGCTCATCGGTGCATTCGCTCCGCCTTGATACGTCGTCACGCTGGGTGATTCAACGGCGCTAAAGCCCACGGTGCTCGTCGCACCGAAGTTACCGCCTTGTTTCACGCCGAAATACTGCCGCCCGATGACATAAGGATAAGCGGGTGCGCTGTTCGCGTCGATGCTGACAAAGTAAGCGTAGGTGCCCGCCGGGAACTCCGGTGTCACGCAGCTGCGGCCATTGCATTCATCGAGATCAAAATGCGTGCCCTGCACGAAGCCAAGATCGCCGAGGTATTCGAAGTCCTGCAAATACCAGCCGAGTGGCTGCGCAGCATTTACCGCCGGACCAGTGGCGGCGTCATTCGCGGCGCTGAGGCCGTGACCGTTGCGAATGGCCCACGCAGGCAACAGATCGCGACCGGTGACGCTCAAATTGCGACTGCCTGAAGTACCATCACGAGCCACAAAGCCGCTCACCATGCGGCGGATGCCGCTGGAGGCATTGTTCGCCATGCTGTAGCCGAAGGGACCGTAGATCGGATAGCCATCAAAGCTCCAGCCGAGGATCGGCGAGTGATTCGGCGGTGTGGTGGCCTCACTGTAAGTGTGCGTGGCTGCATTATAATTCATGTGGTCGCCCATTTCATAGCGCAGCGCATAGGGGCTGATGTGGTGATGACTTTCACCGGTGAAGGGCTGATGCGCGCCGGCAGTGTCAAATGTAGGCCCTTCCGCGAGGTATGCATTTCGCGTCCAGTATTCATCGCCCTCCGCGTTCGTGTCGATGTCCGCCGTGCCGTTCCAGTAGAAAGCGTCGAGCTGGTTGTGGATGATGGCGGTGTTCACCCAGATGGCCGTGGGGCCGAAGTTCGTGTTCGTGCGTGTGGCCGCCGGCTGGGGAAGGCGCGGGATGCGGGCCAGCATGTCCCACTGGCTGGGTAGGTTCACAAAGATCTGCGTTCGTGCCGCGTCAAAGTACCACGGCCCCATCGTGTAATGCGGCAAGCCGCTACCTTTGATGTACACCCAGTTCGACGACACGCGGATGCTCTCGATGCCCGCATAGGCCGGTGTGGCCTGCCCACCACCCGTCACCGGACCACTCGGCGTCCACGTCGTCACCGGCGTCTGCGCGTTCATCTGCTGCACATTGCGATACACTCGCGCATACTCTGCCCCGGTGACTTTTTGCCACTGCGTCTCCACCGGTTCGTTCAAAGGGTTCGCCGGAGCCGTGAAGGTCGCGAGCTTGGCCACCAGGTCCGCATAAGCCGCCTGCGCTGGCGTGCTCAGCGTGCTGAGCAGCAGATTCGTCTGCTCATCGGGATCGGTGGTGAGCAGGTGTAGCCGCTCCGTGTTGTCATTGAAGCGGATGAGCTTGTAGTCTCCGCTGCGCACAGTCCTGCCGCTGTCCGCCGCCGCGATCGACACGCCGGATTCTTCACTATAAGCCGTGCGGGCCGGCTCGCTTTGATTCAGCAGCAGCGGCATCAGGCTGCGGCTGTCCAGCGGCTTCACAGCAGGCTGCGTAGCAGCCACATTGATGCCCGCCATCTCCAAAATCGTGCTGTAAAGATCCACCGCATGGACCAACGCGGTGCTTTCGCGATTTGGGATGACCACGCCAGGACCGCTAATGAGCAGCGGCACCCTCACGCCTCCTTCATACAGCGAATCCTTCGAGTGCCCGGTGCTGAAGGGGGGCTGGATGATCTGATTCGTCGTTCCGTTGTCGCCAATGAATATGATCCAGGTATTTGCCCGCACCGCCGGTGACATGGTCGTCAAAAGGCGGCCAATCTCCGTGTCCATCGCCTGCACCGCCGCGTTGTAATGCGTGCGTTGATTGGCGGCGGTGTTGTTGATCGGCAGCGTAGCCCAGTTGCCCACTGTCGAGTCGTAAGTGTGCAGATCATTCGGCGGCTTGTGGAAAGGCGTGTGCGGCGCGTTGTAGGCCACCCAGGCGAACCATGGATTGCTCCCGCGAGCGCCGATCCACGCCAGCGCATCATTCGTCACATCCGTGGTGGCATAGGTCGTTGTGCCATTGGTGACTCCAGTGAGACCATTGACCGTCTTCGTCCACGAAACATAGGTGCCCGTGCCATTCGAGCCCCCCACCAGCGTGCCCGTCAAGCATCCTGCATAGTGCGGCCAGCCCCCGATGTTCGCGGGATCGTTCGCGATATTGGCGCCCACCGTCAGATGCCACTTCCCAAACTGCGCCACGGCGTAATTGAGTCCGCCATTTGCCGCGAAAGCCCGTGGCAGCGTGAACTCACCCGCGCCAAGTTGCCCGTCATTCGCCGTCACCGCCGTCGTCACACCATGACGGAAGGGATGCCGACCCGTCAGCATCGTCGCCCGCGTCGGCGAGCAAGTGGGCAGCGCGTAGGCATTGCGGAACTGCACACCCGTCGTCTTCAGCGCATTGATATTCGGCGTCGGCGGCAAAACCGCCCCTGGTGAGCTGTTGTATAGCGAATGGCTGTCCGTGCCAAAATCATCGGCGATGAGCAAAAGCACATTGTGCTGCTGCGCTGCGGCAGCGCCGGCAAAAAGAGCAAAAAGGCTGGTGAGGAGTTTCATAGTAATGGGTTGAAGTCACCGAAAATGAGTAGCGGCCGCATTTTTCGATGAACAATCATTAATTTTTCGTTGCGTGCCCGGCACGCCCATTTTGATGAAGGCGGCGGCCCAAATGTTTCCTCTCGCGGCGCTATTTCTGGCGGAAAATATCGCTCAAGACTACCTCGCGGATGATTGAGCGGACATTCGTAGCCTTCTTCGCAATTTCATCGAGCACCGCTTCATCGCTGAAGCGAGGTGGAGCGCCGGTGGCGTAGGTGAGGAAGTGGGTGGCGAAGCTGCGGGCGAGCTGCTGTGGCTGCTGAGTATATATTTGCTTCCAGGTAGTGATGTCGGTGAAGTTTTTGCCTTCGGGAGTGAGGCCTGTGGGGTTGATTTTGGCACCTTGATTGCTTTGCCCGTAAGCGCTGCGCCAGATGCCGACGGGGTCGTAGTTTTCGAGAGCAAAACCGGGTGGGTCGATGGTTTGATGGCAACTGGCGCAGCTTTCGTTGTTGCGGTGCTTGTCGAGCTGGTCGCGGATGCTCGTGGCTCCGCGGATGTCGGGCTCGATGGCCGGGATGCCGGGCGGTGGCGGCGGGATGTGGTTGCCGAGGATACGCTCATTCACAAAAACGCCGCGCACGACGGGCGAGGTGCTGGTGCCATCGGCGGTGACTTTAAGGATCGAGCCCTGAGTGATGAGTCCGCCGCGTTTGGCTTCGGGCTTGAGGGTGACTTTTTGCAGGCCGTCTCCAGGTTTAAGTGGGAAGACCAGAAGACT
>JANOBP010000306.1:0-2084 GCA_031411715.1 Verrucomicrobiaceae bacterium
CGCGATGTAACCCTGCGACGAATGATGCGGCACACCGCACATTGGCACGCCGTTACGCTTGGTAAGGGCGACATTGAGGATCGGCGAGGCAGTCTTCGCGTCCTCAAAGAACAGCTCATAAAAATCGCCCAGGCGGAAGAAGAGCAGCACGTCCTCCGGCAGCTCGCGCCGGATGGCGAGATACTGCTTCATCATGGGAGTCGTGGCGGCGTCGGACATGGGGCGGGGAGGATTAATGACGAATGCCGAATGTGGAATGACGAATGTGAAGAAATCTTCAGTGAGTGGTCGCCGGGGAAGGATTGGTTTTGCGGAACCACAAATACGGCAGCGCGAAGCTGGAGGTGAGGAGCACGGTGAGGACGCCGATCATGGTGGTGAGGCCGAGTGAGATCAGGCCGCGATTGCTGCCTGCGGCGAGTGCTCCGAAGGCGAGGCCGGTGCTAAGGCCGCAATAGGCGAGTGAGCGGCCGAGCGAGGCGGCGTGGGCTGCGGTGGAGCCTTTTTCACGCAGCGTGTGCATCATGTGGATGGTGAAATCGAGTCCGAGGCCGAGACACAGCGGCACGGCGGCGATGCTCATGAGATTCCAGCTCAGATCGAGCAGCGACATGGCACCGAGGAGGACGATGGCAGTCGTGGTGAGCACGGCGAGGGCGGAGAGGCGCTCACGCCAGCCGTGGAAGACGAGGATGAAGAGCACAATGGCGATGCCGGCTGTGGGAAGGCAGACGCGGGTGATTTCGCCATGCAGTAGAGGATCGAGCGAGGTGCGGAGGTAGTTCCAACCAGCAGGATGGACACCGGGGATGGATTGGAGCGTTTTGAGGATGGGTGAGGTGAAAGCGTGCTCAGCAGGCAGTGTGAGCGAGCCGATGGCGGTGAATCCGTTCTTGGGATGCTGTGTGATCAAGCCGCCAAGTTGAGAGTCGATCTGATCGAGCGTGATGAGGCCGTGTTTCCAGTGCTGGAGGACCTTTTGCGTGAGCGCAGTGGCAGCATCGGTGAATCCGGCGTCAGAAGCGGCGGAGAGGAGTGCTGCTTCGTTGGCGGCGATTTTTTCGAGGAGTGGCTTGTTGGAGGATTGCGCGGTGGAATCGGGTATGAGGGCGAGAGGGAGCGTGAAGGTGCTGATTTGAGCTGCGGTGAGGGCTTTTTGCGTTTCGAGGATGGATTGGCGGAGTGCGGTGGCGTCTTTGTTTTGGAAGAGGATGGGCAGGGTGGTGCCTGCTTGTGAGTTGGCGATCATTTTGGACTCGAGGACCTCGGTGGTATCGAATGCCTCGCTGGTTTTGGGGCGCAGCACGGAGGAGCCGAAGTCGGTTTTGGGAAGGCCTTTGAGCGCCAGTGCCGCTGTGGAGGCCAAAAGGAGTGCGGCGATGGTGAGGGTGAAGATTTTTTGGAGTTTGAGCGCGAGCCGAGGTGCAGTGGCTTTTTCTTCGATGTGGCCGGTGCGCATGCCGAGTGGCAGAAAGCCGAGAAGCATGACCGCAGCACCGATGAGAACGCCGAGTGCAGATAGCAGACCGAGCTGCGCGATGCCCGGAAGCTGGCTGAGGCCCAAGGCGGCAAAGATGGCGGCGATGGTGATGGCGGACCAGGTGACACCGGGCAGCACGCGGCGCAAAATTTGACGATACGGCTCCTGCGGATGCTGTGAGGCTGTGTGCAGGCCGATGACGCCGAAATCCTCAATCAAGCCGGTCAAAATGGCGGCGAAGCCCATGCTCATGACATTGAGTGAGCCGAAGAGAAGACCTGCGGAGCCGAGGGTGAGCAGATTGGCGCACAAGATGGCGAGCAGGAGCCAGAAGAGTGGTTTGATGCGACGATGCAGCAACCAGAAGAGGAAGCCGACGACGAAGGTGACGGCGGAGATGGACTGGCGCATGTCGGACTCCATGCCGGTGGCGATTTCGGCCTGGAAGGCGGGATCGCCGGTGAAACCGACTTGAATGGGGGCGAGTTCCGGGAGGGATTTTTGCCAAACGGTGCGGACTTCGGTTTTGAGATTGGTGAGCCATGCATGGACGGTGCGGTAGTCTGTGAGGGCTGCTTTGGGTGGTGTGATGAAGAGCAGTCGC
>JANOBP010000307.1:0-1964 GCA_031411715.1 Verrucomicrobiaceae bacterium
CACCCGGCGTCATGATGCCAAAGAAAAGTTTGCGCTCCATTATTTTGAAACGCTCGCGGCTTGCATTGTCTTTGCTCATCGCGTGATAGACGAACAGACGCGGTAGATAGAACAGCCCGGCACACCAGGTGACCATGAAGATGATGTGAAACGATTTGATCCAGCGCATCCGAAGTTCCTTCAGGAAAGCAAGCGGCGCCGGGTCAGCACCTTGCCGGCGCCATTGCGACCGACAGGCCATGGCATTCGCCGGCCACCAGCGACAAACTCACTCCGCCAATCTCTCACGGTAAACCTTCCGAGCATGCTCATAAGCCGCCACGGCATCCGCATGCTCTTTGGGATCAATCAGCGCTTCTTTTTGCGTCCAGCATTGATCCACACTCTTGAGGCACCATTCCAGGCTGCGTTTCTCGCGGATGGGCTTTTCGTTCACGATGATGAAGATCGGATTCGTGTGTGAACTCGCGCGGATTCTCAGCGCAACCCAAGCACTACGAGAAATCGGCACTTCGAAGCTCAAATCGCGCGTCGTGCCATCCGCGACGATTTTTTGCTGCGCGACGGATTCACCATTCACCAGCACCTCGACAGGAACTTCACGACTGCTGCCAATGCGCGCTCTTTCGAGGTCCCAGAAGGGCTTTTGACCCGCAGGCGCGTTCTTGATGCCGGGAATCGGCTGCTCATCGAGACGCGCAGCAGCCTTCACGGTCAGCTTGATCGTGCCGGGCTTGGCCAGCTTCAATTCGCTGCCTTTCATGCCGAGTTCGAGGTCGTTAGCCTTGAATTCCATGAGGTGGCTTTTGCCATCGCTCACATAGGCGCGGCCAGCGCGGATGCCCTCACACCAGCCATCGTAACTGAGCCGACCATCCAGCTTCACATACGCACGCCCCAGGCCCACACGCTCGCCGTAGATGCAGGGGAAGTCTGTCTCGCCGCTGATGCGGGTGCGGAAGCCCGCATTGAGGGTGTGATACCAAATATTCAGCTCCCATGTGTGCGGCGTATCGACCATCGAAAGAAAATCGACAGCAGGCACCAGCTTGTCATCCGGCCCGGGCACCAGATGCGTCACATCGACAATGTATTCGCACGCGCCGATGCCATTAAACGGCGGCACGATGTAATTGGGCAACTCGTCCGTCGCAGATGCCATGCCGAGCTTGTACTGCTTATCACGAGCAGGATCGTTTTCCGCCAGAGGTTGCAGTCCCCAGCCGCTGTGTGCCGGCCCGGTGAGCGCGCCTTGTTTTTTCGCCCACTTCAGTGTGTTCAGGCAAAGCGTGGGCCAGTGTGCTGTGGAGTCACCGCCGGGATACATCTGCTCTTTGAGCTTCAGCAGACAAAGATGGCCACTCTTGTGCGAGCCAAAGCCGCTCACCTCCACATCATACCGCAGCAGGAATGGGAAGCGCGACTCCTTGTCCTCCGTGCCGGTGAAAAATTGCTTCTGATAATCGAAACAAGGCCCCCAGGTCAGATTCGCGCCGATTTTGAGATCCTCGCCCATGCAATGCCTCGCCATATCAGGCGCATGCACGCCCATCGTCGGCTGCGAGTAGTGCGCGCAACCTGCCGCATGGATGTGATGATCACCGCTCCACCAGCCCAGCTTCGATGGATCAATCCAGCGCCTCACCTTGAAATCCAAGGCCATGTTTTCACCCGCCACCTTCACCTTCCGTGTCTCCACCAGAGATTCCGGCCCCCGACGGAACGTGATGTCATACTCGCCATCCGGCAGCCGCAGCGTCTCGCCATCCGCGCGATACACCTGCGGATGGAAGAAGAAATCCGGTGCCACGCGCTTCACCTGAGATGGATAGACACGACCTGCGGCATCTTTGATCAGCAACTCCGCCACGCACGGCTTCCCGTCTTCATCCAGGATGCCCAGCTTCACCTCACGCGCTGCTTGGCAGTCAAACAAGGTTTGGCCAAGACTGTCGATTCAAACA
>JANOBP010000308.1:0-7041 GCA_031411715.1 Verrucomicrobiaceae bacterium
GCCATCCAATTCGGCGCGCGTTTTTTTGATCCGCAGCTAGCTGCGGATCAAAAAACGCAGCCCAAAACCAAACCATAACCAAAACCCCGAAACACAAACTTTCGGACATGCCCGGATGAACATCGATAACAAGATGGCAGAAGCCACTCTGATCAAGGTCGGCCAGCGAGCGCCTGATTTCCTCTGCGTGACTGACCCGTAAATGTGGAAGCAGGAGCATGCTGGATGAGTCGTTTTTTTCACCTGAAAGCGCTTCCCATCTTCAAAAAGACTCCCAAGGCACGAGTTTGCAGGCTTTGGCCACGGACAGCGTTGTGGGCAAAAATGGGCTTCAATAGGGGTAACGTGACCAAACTGTAACCCTCCTTCATTGGATTGAATTTACCTAGCTGGCTAAGACTGAGAGGCCGTCAGACGGCTTCAGCTTCAACGGACAACCAAACCAAACATACACATGCTAATCCGAACCAAACATCTTCTCACCATGCTTGCCGTGGCTGGGATCACTGCGGTCGCCTCCACGGCGAATGCTGCGGTCACAACCTACACCGCGGGCAATCTGCTTCTTGGCTTCCGGGAAACCGGTGCCACCAGCAGCGTGATTGTCAATCTGGGCGCTGGCGGCACCTACCGCAACGACACCTCCACCCCCTCCAGCCCGCTGATCGCGGTGCCGACCTCCGCCGGATTGGCCGCGTCGCTGGCCGCCACCTTTGGTAGCGACTGGTACACGAGCGGCACCGTCACCTGGGCCATCGTGGGCGCCTTGGGTGCCGCAGGCGTTGCTCCTGACGGTCCGTTCACCCTTTATGGAAGCCGCGAGGAGTCCGTCTATGGCACCCAGGGCTCGGCCTACGCCCGCGCCGCCTCTGGTATTCAGTCCACGCCGTCGGCCAGCCTTCAGTCGGCAGGTTCCTTCTTTAGCGGCGTCGAGAACGGCCTCACTCCAAACCTCTCCGGCTTGGTGCAGAGCAACGTTGGCGCGGACAGTTGGGACACGCGCTTCGCGGCCTCGCAGTTCGGCTACAGCGGCACTTGGGATCTCGACGGCATCCTCGGTTCCACCTCGCAGTTGGACCTCTTCCGCATGCAGACCGGCACCGGTGCCGGCGCTTATGAAGGTTCCTTCATCATCGGCTCCGACGGCCTAGTGTCGTTCAGCTCCACCGCCCCCTTCACGGCTGCTGTTCCGGAACCCGGACGCGCCGTCCTGCTGGGCCTCGGCCTCAGTGGATTCCTCTTCCGCCGCCGCCGTCAGGCCTGATCCTGCCAGTCCATCAATCCATTCCTCATTGTTCCATCCCAACCTTTCCATTCCATCTATGAAATTCTATTCTTCTCTTATCGCCGCCGCCGGCCTTGCGCTGGCCTCCACGGCATCCGCTGACGTCACCGTCCGCATCACCGGCTCCTCGGCCTTCCGCGCCTCCACAGTGAACGGCATCAGAAACCTGATGACCTTCTCCGGCGTCGATCAAGGCTTCGCTTATGAAGGCACTTCCTTCACCGGCTCGAACTTCCACATCTTCCGCGGCACTTTCAGCGGCATCACCGGTGTGACCACCGTGAAATGCGCTTGGAACGGCTCTGTCGCCGGCGTCCAGGCTGTGGACACCGCAGGTTTCACCCTGCCCTACCTCGCTCTGAACACGACCACGTCCCCCTCCGGCACCGGCACGGTTTACGCCCTGTCCCCCAGCGGCACCGCCAGTGTGAACGCCGACAACCGTGATGATGTTGCCGAGGCGGACGTCGCCATGTCGGACAACACCAAGGCCTCCACGAAGTACAACGCCACCAGCTCGACTTTGGATAAAGTGGGTATTGTCCCCTTCGCCTTCGTTGTCAGCCGCAGCGCCCCTTCCGCGCTGGACAACATCACCCCGCAGTTGGCGCAGACGCTGTACAACACGGGTTACACCTCCCTCTCCCTGTTCACCAACAATCCGGCGGACAGCATGGCGGATGCCCTCTCTTCCGGCGGCGCCGGCCGCGTGGTGTATGCCATGGGTCGTGACCCTCTTTCCGGCACGCGTCTGATCAGCCTTTCGGAAGTCGGCCTCGGTTACTCGGGCACTGTGGCGCAGTACATCAACACTGCCACCACCGGCACGAGTCCGAACATTGCGGTTTCGGGCATCAACCTCACCGCCCAACTGGACAACACTCCTACCGGCAACTTCCCCGGTCCGGAGGACTTCGTCGCTGGCAACAACGGTGACACCAGCGGTGGCAACCTGTGTGACAGGCTTCGCTACATTTCGGACAACGTGACTGACAACAACAACTTCCCCTCCGGGCCCGTGCGCGCCTGCTTCATCGCCTACCTGGGTGAGGCGGACGCCGCGCGTGCCGTCAACGGCACCGGCTCCTCCATCAATGGCACGGCCAACGTCGGATGCCGCTACCTCAAGTACAACGGCGTGAACGCCTTCGGCGGCGTGGTTATCTCCACCAACACGGCTTCCACCACCAACGGCAGCCCAGTCGTCACGGGTCTGGCCACCGCCGGTCTTGTTCCCGGACAGCTCGTCCGCAGCACCACAGGCCAGATCCCGGGTGACTCCGTGATCCTCACGGTGGACAGCGGCACCCAGGTGACTCTGACCAAGAACGCGACGGTCACCGCTGCCGGAACCGTGAACTTCCAGACCTCCAACCTGCTTCCTAACGCGATCTGGAACGGCACCTACACCGTCTGGGGCTATGAGTACATCATGAAGGACGCCAGCCTCACCAGTGGTGACAAGTTCACCTTCTACAACAACTTGAAGACCGAGATCCATGACAACAGCTACTTCCTCTCCGGCTTGTCGGAGACCTCGATGCAGGTTGCCCGTGGCTCGGATGGTGGCACGGTCGGCTCCACGCAGTCGCTTCCGTAACGCCAGTCCTGGCGGCCTATGGCCGTCTGAATCCTGACAAGTCCATCGAGCCGGTGCGGAGTGATCCGCACCGGCTCCCACCTTTATAAGCCATCCTGATGAAATCAACCGTTCGTCCTGTGTCCGCCGCCGCTGGCGATGACCGCCATATCTGGCATTGGCTGCTGCTGGCCGCCCTCCCCGTGGCCGCCGTTGGCGGCATTTTGCTGGGAGGCGGCGAGAGCTTGCTGTTCAACGCCGACCCCACGCCGCCCCAGTTAGCGTCCACGCCGGACACTGCGGGAGCCAGCCCTTCCGCCGTCCGTGAACGCGCGACATTCAAAGCCACCACGCCGCTGCTGGCGGCGCAAATCGCCCGCCAGGAGAGGGAACGCGTGCAGGCTGCGTCCGCTGCGGCAGTCGTGAACGCCCGTGCCGCCGGCCCCGTTTCGGCCCCGGTGCCACGCACCCAATTCCCGATTGTGCCGCTGGCGTTTCGTCCGGTGGATTGGACGAGCCTGGGGCTGTCTCAAGAAGATTTGATGAATGTGCAGGCGCTGCAATACCGTTTTGCAGAGGAGATCGGGGAGATGAATCCGCAGGATCCTGAGTACCGGAAGCGCTGGGATCGCGCCCAGTATCTGGTGGATGAAGAACTGCGTGCGCGGCTCGGCTGGACCCTGTTCAGCCGCTACCAGCTAGCCGCTTCCCAGCTTCCTTAGAGCCAAGAACCGTGGCAAAATTGTCACACCAGCCGGGCTTGATGCACTTGATGCACAAGTTGGTCACAGAAACGTCACCCAACATCATTTGAGGCAGTCTGACGGGTAAACTAGGTGACGTGCCCTCGCCATCTCTCCCACTACACGCACACATGCCACCCTGTCAGCCAGCATTCAATCTGTGTCGTTCACTGCCGCTCATCGGCAGTGTGGTGCTCGCAGTCTTGGTGAGTCCTGTGGCAGCGCAGGAGCCTGCCACCAAGACGCCCGCTGCGGTCGCAGCCGTCACGGAGCCGAAGACGGCGCTCGCCCAGCTCGGGAACCTCTACATCAACGAGTACCGTGTGCGCGGAAACAAGATCCTCAAACCCATCGACATCGAGAAGGCGGTGTATCCTTTCATGGGGCCTGGAAGGTCGGAAAATGACATTGAGCAGGCTCGTTTAGGCCTGGAGAAAGCCTATCGCGGCCTCGGCTATCAAACCGTCTATGTCGAATTGCCACAGCAGACGGGCGCGCGCGGCATCATCTTCTTCAATGTCATCGAAGCACCTGTGGGCCGCCTTCGAGTCAAAGGATCGCGCTACTTCCTGCCAAGCAAGATCAAGGAACAGGCCCCATCAATGGCTGAAGGCACGGTGCCGAACTTCAAAGAGGTCACCAAAGACATCATGGCGCTCAACCGCTGGCGTGATCGCAAAATCACACCGGAACTTCGAGCTGGTGTGGTGCCAGGCACCGTGGACATCGATTTGATCGTTGAGGACAAGCTGCCGCTGCACGGCAGTCTGGAGCTGAACAACCAATACAATGCCAACACCGTGCCTTTGCGTCTCAGTGGATCACTGAGTTACAGCAATCTATGGAACTGGGGCCACACCATTGGTGCCAGCTTCCAGGTAGCGCCGGAGAAGACCTCAGATGGCACCGTTTTCTCTGCCTACTACATGGCACCAGTCACTTCTGTCGAAGGACTGAACGTGATGCTCACCGGAGCATGGCAGGACAGCACCATTTCCACGCTGGGCGGCGGTGCCGTCATCGGCAAAGGTCAAATCTATGGCCTGCGCTTCATGCAGACGCTTCCAGCCGAGAAGAAGGGCTTCTACCACTCCCTCAGCTATGGCATGGACTATAAAGACTTCGTGCAAGAGGTGCAGGCAGGTGGGGCGGTCATCTCAGCGCCCATCGTGTATTATCCCTTCACGTTTGCTTACTCCGCCAGCCAAGTCGCTGACAATAGCTACACCGAGTTCAATGCGGGCATCACGTTCCATCTCCGTGGCATGGGCGGCTCCACCAGCGAGTTCGCCGCACGCCGCTTCAATGCCAAGGATAATTTCTTCTACTTCCGTGGCGATCTCTCCCACACGCATGACCTGCCAGCGGGCATGCAGCTTTACGCGCGCGTCCAAGGCCAGGCCTCGCCCTCTGCGCTCATCAACACGGAGCAAATCGCCGTGGGTGGTCTGAATACCGTGCGCGGTTACCTCATCGCCACGCAGTTGGGTGATTCGGGCATCTTGGGCTCCATGGAGTTGCGCAGCCCATCCTTCATCGGATCTGGCAAGGACAAGAGCAACGACTGGCGCGTCTATGCCTTCCTCGAAGGGGGCCAACTTTACGTCAACAACACCCTCCCCGGTGAGCGCCGCACGCACGACCTCGCCAGCACCGGCATCGGCACGCGTGTGCGCTGGAAAAACCATCTCTACGGCTCGCTCGACATGGGCGTGCCACTCGTCACGCAGGCCAATGCCATCGCGCATGATGTTTACCTCACCTTCCGCCTTGGCGCGGATTTTTAGACCTCCAAGACCATCCCCCGCATGTTGAATCCCACACGCCTTCTCCACACCGCACTCGTCCTGCTGGCACTCCATCATGCCACACCACTGCACGCTGCTGAAAAAGTCTGGCTGGATGCCAAATGGCCCATCCGCAAGCAGATCACCATCGACACAAGTGGCAAAGGCGTTGCCATTCCAGACCCCATCGGCACCACTGCCGTCCTGGTGCGTCTGCATGAAGGCGTGTTTAGCTTCTTGTCCTCCAAAGAAGACGGCAGCGACCTGCGCTTCACCGCTGATGACCACAAAACGGTGCTGAAGCACCACATCGAGAAATGGGACTCTCTTTTGAATGAAGCCTACGTCTGGGTGCAGGTGCCTGACCTCAAACAAGCCGCTTCCACCACCATCTGGCTCTATTGCGGCAACACCACCGAAGCCGTCCCGGCTTTTGCTGCCAAGGAAAGCTACGATGACAATGCCGCGCTTGTTTACCACTTTGCGGATGCCTCCAAAGTCGGCGCGGACTCTTCTGCGACAGGTGCGAATGCAGAAGGTGCGCCCCCACCTGCCGCCGGCTCACTCATTGGCAGCGGACTGCGCTTGTTTGGACAAACGCCGATCAAAATCAACACCCTGCCAGAGTGGGTTCCCGGTGGTCCGATGAGCGTCTCTGCATGGATCAAGCCAAGCGCGCTGCAACCTGACGCCGTCATCCTGAGTCGTCGTGATGGAGCCAACGCCTTCATCCTTGGCCTCAACAACGGCGTGCCATTTGTCGAGGTGAACAAGCAGCGCAGCAGCGTTGGTGCTCCCATCGCGGCAGGAACATGGCATCACGTCGCTGCTGTCGCCGATGCAGGCACCATCACCGTCTATCTCGATGGCAAATCCTACGGCCAACTCTCCGCCGCCATGCCTTCGCTCAAGGGTCTGGTTGAAATCGACAAAGATAGCACCAGCACCACACTCGCTGGCTACACAGGTGAACTCGATGAACTTCAAATCGCCAAAACAGCGCGTCCTGCTGGCTTCATCCAATTCGCCGCCGTCAATCAAGGCAGCAGCGGAGATGCCGCCAAGCTCATCGTCGTCGGTTCGGATGAATCATCAGACCACGAAGAGGAAAGTGAAATTGCGAAGCACGTCTCTCTTATCCAGGGCATCTCCAAAGACCTGACCATTGACGGTTGGGTGGTCATCTTCCTCTGCGCACTTCTCGCCGTCATCGGTTGGGGCGTTGCATTGGCTAAGTTTTTCTACCTCAACAAGATTGAGAAGGCCTCCAAGGCCTTCCTTGAGCGCTGGAAGAAAATGTCCTCAGATCTCACCGCCATCGACAATGACGACGAGAAGAGCATGAAAAACATGGGAGGTGCCGTCACCGCCAAATCACAGCGGCTCATGAAGCACTCGCCGCTTTATCACATCTATCATTTGGGCTCAGACGAGATCCAGTTGCGCGTACAACCCGTGCGCAAAATCACTCTCGCACCCGGTGAGCGCAGCGTAAAGGTTGGCCTCTCAGGCCGCTCCATGCAGTGTGGCTTTGATTGCCTGAATGGAGCGGCCTGAGAGGCCAACCTTTACGCTGCGCTCACCGGGTGCGAGAGTGATGTTGCGCACGGGTTGTACGCGCAACTGGATCTCGTCTGAGCCCAAATG
>JANOBP010000309.1:0-10785 GCA_031411715.1 Verrucomicrobiaceae bacterium
CTCATGGCCGCCACCGTCATGCAACTGATTGCGCTGGGGCTTCTGCTTTTGCATGTTTTCTTTATCATGGATGGACCCTTGGGTCAGATTCTAATAGCTTGCGATCTATTGCTCGGCCTGAGCCTCCTTCCCATCATTGCGGCGTTTCGTCGTGGTAAGCTAAAGCATCGAGAACTCGCATGTATCCTGACCCTGCTGCCGCTGGCCTACATAGGCTTGTCTCTTTGGCTAAGACGTTATTGGATCGCAGAAGCTCTTTCCGACGCTTTTTCATGACTACCCTCCGCACCGCAGACAACGCCCACGCTTGGGGCCTGCAACTCGCGCCAACACTCGCCGCGGGCGATATCATCGCGCTTTGCGGCAATCTCGGTGCGGGGAAGACTCAGATCACTCGCGGCATCGTCGCTGGCATGGAGTCGAAGGCCGATGTGACCAGCCCCACCTTCACGCTGGTTCACGAATACCTTGATGGTCGCCTTCCAGTGTTCCATTTCGACTTCTACCGGATGGAAAGTGCCGCTGAAGTCATCGGCATCGGTTGGGATGAGTTCCTCACCGAACCTGGCGTCATCATCGTCGAATGGGCCGATATGTTTCCTGATCTGATGCCGCCAAATACGCGCTGGTTTCACATCGAAGCCTTGCCGGATGGCTCGCGGCATGTCACGGAAGGTCCGCTCACGAAATGACCCAGACGATCCTCGCTCTCGACCTCTCCACCGCCCAAGGCAGCATCGCCGTGGTGCGGGGTGATGACGTGCTGTTTCAGTCCTCATTCCAATCCGAGCGCTCCCACAATGCCCAAGTCTTCGCACCGCTACGCGAAGCACTCGTCATCGCAGGCAGTGACCTCACCGGCATCGTCATTGGCAATGGACCCGGCTCCTACACAGGCGTCCGCATCGCCATCGCCGCAGCACAAGGCATCGCGCTTTCGCGGGACGTCTGGTGCGTCGGTTGGTCATCACTGACAGCACCCGACGTCGAAGCTCCTGCCAACTACCACGTCATTGGCGATGCCCGCCGCCAGAGCTTTTACCTCGCCAGCGTCGAGAATGGCCATCTGCTGCCTGATCTCGAAATCGTCACCCCCGAAGTCGCCCGCGAGCGAACCGCAACTGGCCATTGGCTCACCTTTGACCCCAAGCCGCCGCTCGGCCTTCCTCACCTTGTTGCCGCTAAACCAAGCGCCGCTCGTCTTGCCAAAGCCATTCAGTCGCTCAGTCCAACAGAGCTCGCTGATCTGATCTCTCAGCCCCTCATCCCTCACTACCTCGCCGAGGCCTTCATCACGATGCCCAAACGCGCCCCGGTTGCTGCATTGGCGTAGTTACTTGTCCGCCGTGTGGCGCTTGGCCTTGGAGCCACCGCCCTTCCAGATGTCATACTTTGGGTCGGCGTATTGGGTGAAGAAGGAGTCGAGTTGCTTGGCTAAATCCGACTGAATGTCAGCCGTGCCTGGCTGTGTGTATTGATTGAAGCGCTCTTGGGGATCAGCCTGCATGTCGTACAGTTCAAAGGGGCCGTCGGGTTGTCGTGAGACGTATTTCCAGCGATCGGTGCGGATGGCGCGGGTGGTTTCCATTTCGTAAAAGACGGTGTTGGTCCAGTTCTCGAGCTTTTGCCCCTTCAGGGCTGCCGAGAAGTCACGACCAGGTGATTTGGGTGTTTGCGGCATTTTCCCGGCCATGCCCAGGTAGGATAGGACCGTGGGCATGAAGTCATAGTTGCTCACGAGTGTATCGCTGGTCTGTGAGGCTGAAATCTTGCCGGGTTGGCGAAAGATGAGGGGAATCTGCATCATCAGCTCATGCGCGCCAATGGGGCGGAAATGGTCACCCATGCCCCACATGCCGTTTTGGCCACCCATCCATCCCTGATCGCTGGAAAAGACGACGAGCGTGTTTTCATCAAGGCCGTTGGCTTTGAGCGCGGCCATGATCTCACCCACACCATCATCGACGCCACTGACCTCGCAGGCCATGCGACGGCGTGCGGCAGCGGTGTTGTGGAATTCTTTGTTCGCATACTGCCAGGGGTGCATGGCATCACGGGGGAAGCTGGGCAGCTCTTTGTCGGCATAGTAGGCCGCATGGCGGTTGCGGGACTCGTTGAGCATCAGCTTGCCGAGTGAATAAGGACCATTGTAGGCAAGGTAGAGGAAAAAGGGACGCTCTTTGTGCTGCTGGATGAATTCGACTCCTTTGCGAGTCCAGAGGTCAGTGGTGTAGCCGGACTCGGTGCGGAGCTTGCCATCCTCGATGATTTGCTGGTCGTAGAATTCCTTGGTGCTGCCGTCCGGCTTGGTGGTCCACGTGGAGAATCCTTCGCTGGGGGTCATGTTGGCACCGAGATGCCATTTACCGCTGAGTCCACAGGTATAGCCAGAGTCACGCAGCACCTCGCCGATGGAGGTGAACTCTTGAAGCGTGTTGTAAGCCTCAGGCCCCATCATGAATTTGGGGTCCAGGAAAGAATGAACACCATGCTGAGACGGGATCAGGCCCGTGAGGAAGGTGGCACGGGTGGGCGAGCACACGGGGTTACTGCTCAGCGCTCGGGTAAAGCAGATGCCCTCAGCCGCCAGTTTGTCGATGTGCGGCGTGCGGATATCGGGATTGCCATAGCAACCGAGCGTCCAGGCACCCTGGTTGTCTGTGAGGATGAAAACGAGATTGGTTGGCCGACTCTCGGCTCTGGCTGGCCAAATACCGGCTAAAGTGAGCGCGAAAATGTAGAGGGCCTTCATGCTTCAAGGAACGGCATTAAGGCAGTGAACTTGTCCCTTTTCGCCCATCAATCAGGGTGGTCTTCATTGCAAACTAAGGGTCCAACCTCGCCAAATGACAGCCAAATACATGTAATTAACTGTAATTACCATAATTTACCTGTTAATTGTCAGACAACCCACCTCCTTTTTGGCACGCACTTACTCCAGTTTCCGGATCTCTACCGACAACGATGCTTCATCATCGCTGCCGCGGATCAACATCGCGCCGTGGCGAGGCCCCTTGCATTTTGCCCTGCTGATATCGGCGGCAACTGCAGCCGCGAGCCTGTTGCTGATTTATGTGCTGCTTGTCGCCTATCTTTTCGTCTGGATCTGCCTGGAGTTGCATGCGTTGACCAAAACCATGGCGGTGACTGGGATACTTCACTGGACCCTCGTGGTCGATTTCATGGCGTTCATCGGCATTGGCATCACATGGGCATTCATGCTGCGCCCACTACGCCCTCGCACCGTGAGCACCAAAGTGGCATTGCAAATCACACCGGCCACACAGCCACAGATGTTTGAGATCATCGACGAGATGTGCTGGCACCTGCGCATACCTCCACCCGTGCAGGTTTGGATGGATACAACGATCTGCATCCGCACCACCATGAAGGGCGGGCTTTTGGGCATCCTTTCGGGAGATACGATCATGCACATCGGCATGCCAGTGATCTCGGTGATCACCGCGCGCGAGTTGGGCGGTCTGCTGGCACGGGAACTTGGGTACGGAGCCGGTGGTTTGGGCACGCTCTTTGTTCACACCATCCGCGAGATGAATGTCTGGTTCTACCGCGCTGTCATGGAGCGCGACCCATGGGAATTGGAGCTGGATGTCGCCCCAAAGCGTTAAAAGAAATGGCAAAAAATCGGACGCGCTGTCGTTCGCGGCTGGATGTGGCTCGCTAAAGGCCCATTCGTTCTCATCGCACTTGCTGCGCGTGCTTCCAGCACTTTGGCGCTGTGGGCCATGGAAAAAGCCGCTGACCGTTGTGGCAGCAATGTCATCGGACCAGCACAACTAGCCCGCATGCAACGTAAGCTCTCCATGCTTGGCGAAGCCTGGACCTCCGCGCAGCAGGAAATTCGCCGTGGCGTCGTCCAGCACCGCTTACCTGAAAATCTCTCCCTCCTCATGGCACGGCATGTGGCCAAGACCGCCCAACAAAAAGTCGCCGACAAAGCTACCAAGCCCACCCCCGATCCAGCATTGAATCACGCTCTCGATGCTCAGCAAAACACCGCCAAAGGTGCCGACATCGTCAAGCACCTCTCTCCCACGCAGCCTGCAGCGTCCGTGCTTCGTCAATTCGTCGATCTTTCACGGCAGGTCACCTATTTCTATTATCAGCACGACCTCGGTCTCAATCTCATGGAACACCGCATGGTGGCTGATGAAGAAGTCATTCATCAAAACCGCCGCGAGGAAGGCCCGCTACTCATCATCCGCCGCTACTTCTGCGGCCTGGCACATCCAGAGCGCGCGCTCTTCGGCCTCGGCAGCACCCCGGCCGTCTCTCCGGGCAGGATTGAACTGCAGCGTGAAATCCTTCGCGTGCGCGAAGAGATCATCGTCTGGGGCACCCAGTTTAAAGTCGCGCTAAAGGAGTGGAACATCGCTTGGCAGAGGCGCCGTGACCTCGAAGCCGCCGCCACACTCGCACTCGCTGGCTTCACCGTTTCGCGCATTCAATTCGGCACGGAGGATGCCAGCCCCGCATCATTCCGTGCCGAGGCAGCGCGCCAGCGCATGGTCATGGAGCACATGGAGGGCTCGCTGCAGGAGCGCGAGCGCGTGCTGGAAAGCCGCTTCGCCTCGGCGCTGGGACTTCTTTGGTGGAGTGAGGCCTCCGAGCTCGACGAATGGCTCATCAAGCGCCGCCAGGAGCTGCCCGCATGGGTTGGCATCTACGAGGCCATGGCAGGGGCTCTACCTTCCTTCCGCGAGCTACTGACCACCTTCTTCGCCTTCCAGACCCTTGGTGCCAAATTCGCCAATGTCGATGACCCCAGCTTCTTCCTCACCGCCCTGCAGTCCGTCGTGCCTAAGATGATCAATCTCGTCACCCAAATCATCGCCGCCATGGACGGCGCAGCCTATCCCTTCACCGCCGATCAGCAGCCCATCGCCCTGAACGACTTTTTGATCACCAAGCCCCTGCCGCAGCTCCCCAGTGCCCCCATCAATATCGCCGACCCGGCCGGAATGCGCGGCACCGCCCTCAAAATGGCCTCCGACTCCTCCGAATTCGTCGCACCCTATGTCGATGCCTTCCTCGGCCTCTACCACCGCTCCTTCGCCTGGCTCTCCGAGTCCGCCGAGCGTGTCGAGATTCACTTCCTCGGTGCCTTGAGCTTCGGTTCCGCCACCGAGATCTTGCTGCCGGACGAATTCACCAGCCAGCGCCTCGGTATGAAAACCCGCGCGCCCGAGCACGCCGCCGCTTGGAAGCCAGAGCCCGTCAAGTGATCCGCTACTCCACTTCCTCCTCGTTCTCGTCCCCATCATCACGAGGTTTTGCATAGCCATGGCCCGCTCTTGCTGCGGCCCTGGGGCAGCAGTAGCAGTTAGAACCTCCGCCCGACCTAAGCCCTCTCAGAACTTAAAAATACCAACCCCGCGCACCTTCAGACCATCACTCAGGCACCCATGCATGATCCAAGGATTGCTCCACCCCCCTCCAGCGCCCTCTACACCCCATTCCCGAGCCCTCTTTTTCATTTGAAAATCGCGGCACTTTCCTGCATCAGGCCTGAGACAAGAGAATCGAAATAAGAAAATTCCATCCAGTCTGGGCCTGGGGCCTCTTGGATTGGGCGCAGAGAGAGAGACAGAATGAAGAGAATACCTTTCTGTATTGATTAGCGTCTTATCAGCGTCTCATGAGCGGTTAAAGGCCTCTCTTTCTGCTGGAAAATAATGCTTGGCATCTCTCCAGCATCTCCCAGGGGCGTCGTTGTCTCCTAGTCGATGCCAGTCGTAGCCGCAGAGGTTCGAAATCCGCATTGAAACTAGGATTTCATAAGCAACGGAGATTTTTGAACCCGTCAGCCGACTTTCAGTCAAATTGGTAAATAATTAAAAATAAATATATTAACAATAAATTTTATAAATATGGTATTTGTGATTTATAAAGAATTCACATGCTTCGTCTGGTTCACTCATTACCCTCAATTAACCGCCACTCTAGGGGCTTCAGCCTCTTTGAGTTGCTGATCGCGATCACTCTGATCGGGTTTTTAGCGAATATCGTCATCTTGGGCTTTGGAGGAGTGCGCCAGGGAGCTGTGGATCAAAGAGACAAGCGCAATGCCCAGGAAATCGCTTCCATCGCCTCCATTGCGGCCGCCGCTGGGGCGTTTTTCGTGGTCCCCGGTGACGAGGAAGCCTCTATACAGAATCTAGTTGCAGGCCGTGCGCCCAAGAGTGGTGCCTTCCGCGGTAAAACCTTCAAGCTGCCCCCACTCGGGCAGCGGGAGGTCAGGGGCGCGATGCGCTTTTTGGCGCTGACGGAGGACGGTCTAGTTTACAGCCAGGTCGGCGGTGGGTCGGAAGGCTCTTCGCCCGGTTCCGGGGCCCTGCCCGAGCAGGAAAACTAGCGCATGGAGCCACAATAGATGACTCTTTTTGAAAGAATAGATCAACCGAGAGAACGCAGCGCCTTGGGGAAATAATGAAATAATTCCGCCGAGTAGAGCCAGCGGTTGCCCGCTGGCTCCCTCACAGACCCAGACGTGCGGGACTACCGCATCCGGTTCTTCCGGTGGAAGGTTCGCCGTGGCGGCTGGCTCATGCCAGCTACCCCATCCATTATCGCTATCCGTTGGTATAATGCCATCTTTCTATCAGCACCTGCATTCGATCCGTCGCCCTGCCATTCCAGCCTCATGGCGCACTCTTCGGCGGTGAAGATCGAAGGCAGCCAGCCGCCAGCCCGGAGGATGGCCGTCCCGGCTGTCAGCGGCCCGAGGCGTCCCGCCTTCGGCACCCCAAGATCAAGGCGGGGCGCCTCGATCCATCGACAGGCCTGAGGCCTGTCCTCCGTCCCCCGCCCTGCCGCTGCTACGGCGCGGTCATCTCGACGACGATGCGGAAGCCGTAGACGTGATTGCGATGATCGGGCGTGTCGTGACGGCGTCCGGACGACAGCAAACTGTCGCGCCCATTGTAATACCAGCAGTCGCCCCGCAAAACTCGATCCGATTTCGCTCCGTTCCACCAGTCCTCCACCCATTCCTGAACGTTGCCGCCTAGATCGTAGATGCCGAGCCTGTTCGGCTTAAAACTCATCACAGGTGCGGTGGTGGCGAATCCATCGGTGTAGCCTTCGATGAATTCTCGGGCGGGGAATTTCTCTTTCCACGATGTGTCAGCGTAGTTCCCCGCTAGGTCCTTGGTCTTCGGCGGGAATGGGCCGCCCCATGGGAAATCAGTGTAAACTTTGCCGTGGAGCATCTCCGGCGTCGTGTCCTTCGTCCGCTTCTCCTCGCGGCCAATACCGACGGCGAAGCTCCATTCTTTGTCCGTTGGCAGACGATACTTGCGGCCCTCTTTCTTGCTGAGCCATGCAGAGAAGTCATTGGCATCGTCCCAGCTCACGCCAACGACGGGATGATTTTCTTCGTGACCAGCGGGGATGCCCTCCATCTGTTGGTTCTTCCATGAGCCATTCACCTCCGGCACTTCGGCGGCATACGCGGCGTAGTCCTGCCGGCGGGTCTCGTGGATGCAGAAGAGCACCTGGGTGCCGGGCACTTTGACGAACTTCATCCCGAGGCTGTTGCTGAAGTCGCTCTTGGCGGCGGTGGCGGGTGCCGGTGGTGGGGCGGTGGGCGGTGGTGGCGGAGTGGCGGGCTTGGTGGTAGGGCTTGGGCTGCGGGTTTCTACGACGATACGGAAGCCGCTGCCGTTCCCACGAAAGTTGGGCGTTCTGTTGTAGCGGTGGGATGAGAGTAGGAAGTTGGGAGTACTAGTGCCCCAGCCGACACCGCGCTGTACCCTGTCTTTCTGCGCAGCGTCGAACCAGTCTTCACACCACTCTGTCACGTTGCCACCCATGTCATAGAGGCCGAACTTGTTCGGCTTGAAGCTCATCACCGGTGCCGTGGTGGGAAAACCATCGTCGTAGTCTTCGATGTATTGGGTGCCGCTTGTTGGGACCTTCGCCTTGCGGCTTGCATCGCTGTAGTTCTCAGCCTTGTCTTTGGTCTTCGGTGGGAAGCTGCCACCCCATGGGAATTCGGTGTTCTCTTTCTCGTTGAGCATGGCAGGAGTGGCACCTTTGGACCGCTTCTCTTTGTCGCCCAGACCCACGGCAACGCTCCATTCTTCGTCGGTGGGCAGCCGGTACGTCTTGCCTTCCTTCTTGCTTAGCCATGCACAGAACGCATGCGCGTCTTCCCATCTGATATTCATGGCGGGGTGGTTTTCCTTGTTTTCCGTGGGCATGTAGCCGTCGATCGTTTGATCCTTCCAGGTGCCGTCCACTCCCTGCGCCTCAGCGGCATACGCGGCGTAGTCTTTGTAGCGCGTCTCGTGGATGCAGAAGAGCACGTCGGTGCCTTTCACGGGGACGAACTTCATGCCGAGACTGTTGGTAAAGCCGTCCTTGAGGGCGGCGGGTGAGGTACTGGGAGCGACGGCTTCCAGCCGTCGGGGATCTGAGGGCTGACGGCTGGAAGCCGTCACTCCTTGTAACCCCTCCCGATACTCCTTCACCGTCTTGGCATCGGCGATGCGGTCCTTCTTGGTGAGATCGGACTCGAGCAGCTTGAGCCGCGTGGTCAGCGGGTCGGTGAGGGTTTTGAGGTTGGCGGCGCGGGTGGCTTCGATCTTGGCATACGCCTCGCGGTAAATCTGCCGCAGGCCCTTGAGCACGGCGGGCGTGGTGGTGGAGGTGGCGTCGTCCTCGGCGCTGGGGAGGGGACAAGGAGCGACGGCTTCTAGCCGTCCGTCACTGGCGGGCTGACGACTGGAAGTCGTCACTCCTTGATAGCCCTCGATGAGCTTCTTCTCAGCTTCAAGCGCCAGCACGCTGTCGAGATGCCCGGCGGCTTTCTCCTCCGCCATCTTGCGGTCGAGTCCGCCGAGGTAGCCGCTATTCAGCTTCGCCACCTCCGCCTCGAACGGCGCGGTCACGCGCTCGGCAGTGAGCTTCTTGAATTGCTCGTCGAGCGTGGCCAACTCCGGGATGCTGGCCGCAGCCTGCGCCACCTGCTTCTGCTCCATCGCCTTCGCCGCCGCCAACGCAGCCGCTCGCGTGTCATTGCCCTTCTCATCCACACCGAGGATCCGCAACGCCTCGGCTTCGGACAGGCCGTCGAGGTTGATGACTTCGATGTCGCGGATGGGATTCGAGGAGTAGATTCTGATGGTGCCGTTATGCACGTCCTGGTCTTGTGCGTGAATCATCAAACTTCCGTCGATCTTGGCAAACAGGTGTGTGGTGACGACAGAATACTCAAGCGAGACTGGCCCACCTTGTTTGATGTCGATCTGTTTCTTGGCCAGATCCACAGAGTCTGCCGTCTGAGCAGGTATGGAAGCAGGAATGAAACCGCATGTTAAGATCCCATCTTTCCACAAACGCAGGAAGTTACCAGGTCCCGCTGAATCGCTAGTACCGCGAATTTTCAGGGTGGCAACATAACCCTTGCTCGAAGAAGCAGTCGTGGTCTTCAGTGTCATGCGAACGCCCATGTTCGTCGCAGCGAAATTCGGTATGCCGAATGGCTGAATACTCTCCAGCCAACCGTCTCTCCACATTGCGTCTGGAGGAGCGGAGTCTTCTGCGGTGAACACCTTCACCCACTGGCCGGGAGGGAACTTGTCGGAAGACGCGGAGGCGGCGGCAGCGGGCATGGCCGCTGGGGGCTTCGGGGGCTCAACCTTCGGCGTGATGGCCGTTGCGACGGCTGGCGCGGGCTTGGACACGACGGCGGGCTTGGACTCGGCCTTTGGAGACTCGGTGGTCTTGGCGGGCGCTGGGGAAGGTGTTGCAGCCGTCCCGGCTGCTTTGCCGGGCTGGCCAGAGGCCTGCACCACACTGGGCGCGGGCTTTTTGCCGCCGCTGAACATGATGATGGCACCGATGGCTACTGCTGCGGCGATGCCGAGGCCGATAAAGAGAGGTGCTTTGGATTTGGCAGGAGCGCGGGTGCCCTCACCCGCTTTGATGTTTGGCTGGCGGACGGGGGCGTCCGCACTCCTTGGCTGCGGTGGCTTGCCGACGGGCTTCTGCGCGGCGCTGCGTTGCGCGGGCATCTGCGCGACTTGTGAGACGGGGATGGCGGCGGAGGCGGGGTCATCCTGCTGCACCAAGGGCACGGTGAGGATGACGTCGAGGTCACGGCGGAGTTCGGCGCTGCTCTGGTAGCGCTCCTCGCGGTCGCTCTGCATGGCCTTGATGATGATGGGATCATAGCGGCGGTCGAGGCCGGGGATGCGCGCGGTGGCAGGCTTGAAGGCTCCACGCGGCACCTCACCGGTGAGCATCTGGTACAACATGACGCCCACGGCATACAGATCAGCGCGTCCATCAATGCTGGAGCCGAGCATGAGCACCTCCGGCGCGACGAAGTCGGGCGTACCCATGGCGTAGCCGGTCTTGGTGAGGCCGTGCTGGCCGGGTTCCTCGACCTTGGCGAGGCCGAAGTCGGCCACTTTGACCTGGCCTTTCATGTTGAGCAGCACATTGGCTGGTTTGATGTCGCGGTGGACGATGCCTAGCTCATGCGCGGCGGCGAGCGCATCACAAACATGCGCGGTGATGGCGAGGGCGTGCTCCGGCGGCAGCCTGCCCTGCGAGCGGATCATCTGCGAGACATCACTGCCATCGACATACTCCATGGCGAAGTACAACTGGCCGCCAAGCGTGGTGCCGAAGTCATACACGGCGACGACGGCGGGATGGTTCAGTTTGGCCATGAGCTTGGCCTCACTCTTGAAGCGCTCGGCGAAGCTGGGGTCTTCTTTTTCCACGCCGGGCGGCAGCACCTTGATGGCGACG
>JANOBP010000310.1:0-2839 GCA_031411715.1 Verrucomicrobiaceae bacterium
GAAGATGAAGGAACTGCAAAACCAAATCGCCAAAGCCAAGACGGAGCAGGAGAAGCAGGAGCTCGAAAACCAGCTCAAGCGCCTCCAAGCCGAGCAGGAGCAACTCCTGACCGATCTCGACGACCTCAAAGAGCGCATGGAAAAACCCGACAACGCTCAGAACATGGCCGAGGCCAAAGAGCAGCTCGAAAAAACCCGTGAGCAAGTCAATGAAGCCGCTGAACAACTCAAAAACGAGGAACTCACCGCTGCCGCCAATTCCGCCACCCGTGCGCAACGTGAGCTTGAGAAGATGCAGGAAGACTTCCGCCAAAAGACCAGCAAAAAATTTGCCGACGAGATGAAGCAACTTCGTCAGCAAGCACGCGATGCCGCCGCAGCTCAAAAGAAGATCGCTGAAACTCTCGAAAACCAAAAGACGCCAGCCTCCGACATCGAGCAGAGCATGCAAAATGCTGCCACATCACGTCAAGTGGCCGAGCAGCAACAAAACGTCGAAAAACTCCTCAACACCGCCCGCCAGATCAGTGAGCAGTCCGAGGAGTCAGAGCCTCTGCTTCATCGCAACCTCTACGATGCCGTCCGCAAAGCTCAAACCAGTGGCTTGGAGGAGAATCTCAAAGAGACGCACGACCAACTTCGCTATGGCACTCAAGCCGAGGCCAAAGACTCCGAGCGCAAAGCCAACCAATCCGTGGATGACCTTCAAAAAGGCATCGAAAAAGCCGCCGAATCCGTACTCGGCTCTGAAAGCGAAGCCTTACGAGTCGCCAAAACGGAACTCGATAAACTCATCCAAGAATCTCAGGAACAAACCAAAGGCCAAGGCGAGCCAACCGATCCCAAATCCGCCGCTGATCCCAAAAAAGGTACCGCAGACGGAAAAACCGCTCAAGCCCCCCAAAAGCCCGGCGAGGGCAAAGAAGGCCAGGGTGCACCAAAAGCCGGCGAAGGCAAAGAACCCGGCCAAGAAGGCCAAGATGGCCAATCCCCAGCCCCCAAGATGGCCCAGGCTGGACAAGAGCCGGGCGAAGGCCAAAAACCCGGCGAAGGTAAACAGCCAGGTGAAAAGGGAGAAGGTGAAAAGCCAGGCCAAGGTCAGGGCCAACAGCAAGCCAGTGCCCCCAAACCCGGTGAAGGAAAACAACCGGGTGAAAAAGGCGAAGGCGGTGAGAAACCGGGTCAAGGCCAAGGCCAACAGCAAGCCAGTGCGCCCAAGTCTGGTGAAGGCAAACAACCGGGTGAAAAAGGCGAAGGCGGAGAAAAACCCGGTCAGGGTCAAGGCCAACAACAAGCCAGTGCCCCCAAGCCCGGTGAAGGAAAACAACCAGGTGAACAAGGCGAAGGCGGTGACAAGCCTGGCCAAGGCCAGGGCCAACAGCAAGCCAGTGCGCCCAAGTCTGGTGAAGGCAAACAGCCCGGTGGAAAAGGCCAAGGTGGTCAACAGCCTGGTCAAGGACAAGGCCAGCCACGAACTGCTCAATCCGATAGCCAAACTCCCCGCAATGGCCCCAACAATCAGATCGCTGGTGGTCCAAACACGGATCGCGACTCTGACAACGATCGCAACCGTCCGCGGATCAACGGCGGTGCTGTACCCGAAGCTCTCTTCTTTGACGAATCCGCTGAGGTTCCCGATACCAATGTCTTCACTGGAAACGGCTACGACAAATGGTCTGACCGCCTTCGCAATGTGGAAGAACTACTCAATCAGCCTGAACTGCGCAATGAAGCGGCCAAGGTTCTCGATAACGCCCGAGCGCTGCGTCTTGACCACAAGCGCAGCAATGAAGCACCACAAGTCGCCAATTTAAACGCACGCATCACTCAGCCTCTCATTGAGCTGAGGGACCGCGTTGTCGAAGAGCTCTCCAAACGAGATGCCGGCAAAAATTTGGCTCCGGTGGATCGCGATCCAGTGCCCGCTGAGTTCCGCGACCTTGTGAAACGTTATTACCAGGAGCTAGGCGCAGGAAAATAGGCTTCTTATTGGGCGAGATGAGCAAATGTCATCTTTGAGAGTCTCAGTCACTCGCTGACGGCATTCTTGCATTCACCTGACTGCACAGTTGGCCAACCTGTGCCACATTTCGCACCGCTTTCGCATGTCCCCCGCATTCCTAACGCTCCACACCGAAGATGGCAGTTACCAACTGCCATGCCCGCCGCATGCCTTGCTCAAGCTCGGCAGCGCTGAGGATGCGGACATTGCACTCACGGGTATCGACATCCTCCGGCATCATTGCACGCTCCGCCGCATTAGTGAGCGTCGTTTCACGATCAGTGCGGCTTCACGTGATGCTCGTTGCACCATCAATGGTGTCACTGCTGCGGATCTCGAAGTCGATATGCCGTTTCGATTCACCATCGGCGGGGAAGTCATCGACTTCGACATCAGCATTGAATCCATCAGCGACACCAATCAACCCGCCCGCCGCCGCGACTATCTTCTGGGTCCCATTTCGCTGCGCCAGCGCTCAAGCACCAAGCCCACCAATCTGCCACGAGAACTGCCTGTCGAAAGCATCTCGCTCGTTAGTGAGCCTATTGTTAGCACTGCACCTGCAATTGTTCCTCAGCCGATGCTGAAGAGTCGTCGCTCCATCTGGGAGTGGGCCGCAGTCATCGGCTTTATCGCACTGTTGGCTGTGTTTAGTGACAAAGGGCTGCTGTGGCTTAGTGGCAGACTGCCAGAGGACGGTCAGAAGATTGAACCAGTCATCAAAGCGGAGCCTGCGCCAGTCGTTGAAGCTGCCTTGCCAGTTGAGTTGCCCAAACTCATCGAATCACCACCGCCTCAGGTGGTGATGCCAGCCGTGCCGGTGCCCGACCTTAAAGC
>JANOBP010000311.1:0-4021 GCA_031411715.1 Verrucomicrobiaceae bacterium
GCTTCAACAAAGCCCAGCAGGACGTGCTGCTGCCGCATCTGGAGCGCGGAACGCTGCGCTTCATCGGTGCCACCACGCACAATCCCTTCTTTTATGTGAACAGCCCGCTGGTGAGCCGCTCGCAGGTTTTTACGCTTGAGCCGCTCAGCATCGCTGCACTGGAGATGCTCATGGATCGGGCCTTGAGCGACAATGAGCGCGGTCTGGGTGAAAAGAACGCACGCCTTGCTGATGATGCGCGGCTGCATCTCGCCACGGTGGCGGATGGTGACGCCAGACGTTGTCTCAATGCCCTGGAACTCGCCGTCTTGACCACCACTCCAGATGAAAACGGTGAGATCATCATCACGCTGGCTGCTGCTGAAGAATCCGTGCAGCAAAAAACCGTGGTCTATGATGGTGATGGCGACGCGCATTACGATACCATCAGTGCCTTCATCAAAAGCATGCGCGCCAGTGACCCGGATGCCACGCTGTATTGGCTGGCCAAGATGATCTACGCTGGCGAAGACATCCGCTTCATCGCCCGTCGCATCGTCATTGCCGCCAGTGAGGATGTGGGCATGGCGGACAGCAATGCACTGCGAGTGGCCGTGGCTGCCCAGCAGGCCGTGGAATTCATCGGCATGCCTGAGGCGCGCATTATTCTAGCACATGCTGCGATCTACAATGCCACCGCTCCAAAGAGCAATCGCGCCTACGCAGGCATCGATGCAGCTTTGGAAGATGTGAAAAATGGCCGCACGCTGCCGGTGCCCAAACATCTGCGTGACGCGCATCATAAAAAGGCAGCCAAGGAGTTCGGCCACGGTGAGAGCTACATGTATCCGCACAATTACGAAGGTGGTTTCGTACCTCAGCGCTGCCTGGAGGGCGGGAAACAGTATTATGATCCGACCAGCAATGGCTTGGAGGCACGAATCAAAGAGCGGCTGGATCATTGGCGGGAGCAATGGGAAGCAGCGGGGCAAAAAGGCTAATTTCACACCCCGCTTGCGCCCTCGTTTCATCTTGCTACGGACAAGCACACGCCACATGACCAAAATCTTTGAAATCCTCGGCAAGTTAGATACCGAAAGCGACTGCCACAAGCTCCTCTACGCTCCGCATCCGCTCCCGCTCAAGTATCGCGAAGGTCGCGTGTACAAAATCGACTTCACCGGCGACGAGGCAGCCTTGGACGCCTTCGTTTCTCGCGTCCTCATCGACAGCATCAGTCAGGAGTCCAAAACCGGCGGCGCGCCCGCTTTCGACAAAGCTGCCTTCATCCTCGAATATGGCATGAAAGCCGCCGCGCTCGATCTGGAGAAGGAGATGATCCTCAATTACTTCCGCAGCACGACCAACGCTGGTTTCGAGATCACCAAGCTCGTCCTCCGCACCCGCATCTATGTTTTCGGTCAAGGCGCCGAGCCTTCGCAGTTCGTCCGCGACATCGTGAACCCTGCTATCCACACCCATGAGGTGCTGAAGGCTGCTGCTTGACGCTTGCGGGCAAAAGTTTATCATTTGCCCCATGATCGCCGAACGCCTGCCAGAGCTCGCTACCATGTCCCGAGAAGACAAGTGGGCCGTTTACCATGAATTGGGAGAAGAACTTCATGAAACAGAGGAGGCAGACGAGACGCCAGAGTTCAAAGCGGCTGTGATTGAGCTGCTCGAAGCCCGAATGCAGCACTACCGCGAACACCCTGAGACTGCACGTCCGTGGGAAGAAGTGCGCGCCCGTCTGCGGGAACGCTTTGAAACTTGGAAATCAGATCGTCTGAAAAGTGCATGAACGAGAATTTGATGCTCTCGGGAGCCGAGCAGGATTTGTTCGGCCATTACTGCCGCTTGGAGGAGCGACGTGAGGGAGCCGGGGTAAAGTTTGACGAGGCCATCCACGAGCAATTGGAGTTGCTGCGATTCAATCCATTCATGGGACCAGTTTATCCGGCTGCCTCTCCGATGCGCCGCCGCTTGGTGCTCGAGTGGGATGCAGGCATCTATTACAGCGTCGAAGGACGGCGAAACGTGATCCATGCCATTTTGCACCTGCGACAAGACGCCGCATCAATCCACGCGATTTTGCTCTCTCGACTTCCGCAGTGAGTGATTGCCACGAAAACTTGGGATGAGCCGGACTTCATTTCATTACCTGGCTAGGGCGATTTATTTAATCAGCCACCCGCAGCTTTCTGCGCTGTAGCCACGTTCCTAGAGCAGTGTCAGCAGACCTCCCAGCACGCCGCCTGCGACGACAAGCAAGGCTTCCAGGACGAAGAGAGTAATTACAGCCATAATACCGCCCTCCCCCCCACTCAGGATCTTCATCGGCAGCTCTGGCGATTTCATGCCAGCCGACCACGCCCGCAAGGACACTGCCCAGGATGGCGCCGATCCCGATCCAAGCCCATGTCGGGAGTATGGGCTTCGATGAAAGTGTGCCTGTTGATTGCTGAGTACTCATGAAGTTTCCGTTGAGAATACAGGAACCGCCCGCCTCGTGTCCAGAAGTCCCGCGATCATGCTCGATTTTCCTCCCCCTCCGGCGTTGACCGACTCTCCCCGCTTTGCATAGACAAAGTGACCCCACCATCATGTCCAAAGCCGTCTTCCGCCACATCCCCCTCCGCGACCTCAACGCCGACCAGCTTCTCGACCTCTCGAAGCGCATGAAGCTCTCGCTTTCCAAGGCGGACATGCTCGCGGTGCAGAAGATTTACCAGGATGAAGGCCGTGAGCCGACGGATGTCGAGATGGAAGTCATCGCGCAGACTTGGAGCGAGCACTGCAAGCACCGCATCTTTGGCGCGAAGATTTACCACACACTCAATGGCCAGCAGGAGGTCGTGGACGGCCTGTTCAAGACCTACATCCGCAATGTGACGGAGGAGATTTGCAAAACGAAGCCCGACTTCGTGCTCAGCGCCTTCGAGGACAACGCGGGCTTTGTGAAGCTCGACGACGACAAGGCCGTGTGCCTCAAGGTGGAGACCCACAACCACCCCAGCGCCATCGAGCCCTACGCGGGTGCGAACACCGGCCTCGGCGGCGTCATTCGTGACATCCTCGGCGCAGGCAAGGGCGCGAAACCGGTCGCCTCGCTCGATGTGTTTTGCTTTGGCCCGCCCGACATCGAGCAGGATCAAATCAAGGCCAAGGACGTCATCCATCCGCTCGGCGTCAAGCGTGGCGTGGTGCGCGGCGTGCGCGACTACGGCAACCGCATGGGCATCCCCACCGTCAATGGCGCGATCCAGTTCGACGACAACTTCATCTACAACCCGCTCGTCTTCTGCGGCACCGCCGGCATCATCCCGATCAAGGACATCGCCAAGGAAGTGAAGCCCGGCCATTTGCTCATCGCCGCTGGCGGTCGCACCGGCAAAGACGGCCTCAAAGGCGCGACGTTCAGCTCCGCCGAGCTCACCACCGACTCGCATGAGGAAGACCAGACCGCCGTGCAGATCGGCGATCCCATCGAGGAAAAGAAAGTCGCCGATTGGGTGCTCGCTGCCCGTGAGAAGGGCCTCATCCAGTTCGTGACCGATTGCGGCGCGGGCGGTTTCAGCTCCGCCGCAGGCGAAATGCTCCGCGATACCGGTGGCGAGGTGTGGCTGGAGAATGCGCCGCTGAAAGCGCCCGATCTCGAAAGCTGGCAGGTCTTCATCAGCGAATCGCAGGAGCGCATGGTCATCGCCATCGAGGAAAAAGACCTCGAAGCGCTGCATGAACTGGCCGCGATTTATCAGACCGAGATTTTTGTCCTCGCGAAGGCCGACGGCTCGCAGCGCCTCAAAGTCATGCACCACGGCACCACCGTCTGCGACTTGCACGTCACCGCGCTGCACGAGGCCCCGCGCCGCGAGATGCGGGCCAAATGGCGCACGCCTGCCGATGTGCAGCCCGCCGTGCCCGTGCGTCCGGAATCCTGGACCGCCACGCTCAAGACGCTGCTCTCCGATTTCTCCATCGTCTCCCGCGAGCCGATCATCCGCGAATACGACCACGAAGTGCAGGGCAACACCGTCCTCAA
>JANOBP010000312.1:0-33584 GCA_031411715.1 Verrucomicrobiaceae bacterium
TCAATGATGTCAAGCCAGAGCTTGTCGCCGGCAGCCACATCTTTGAGGAAAACCTTCTTCAAGACCGCATCGCTGAAGAAGCCCGCGTTCGTGACGAAAAAAAGAAGGCTGAGAAGGCTGCGAAGAAAAAAGCAGAAGGAAAAACCACTGCTGAAGCAAAAAAAGTAGAGCCCAAGAAGGCTGAAGCTGCCGCTGCATCTGACCCAAAAGCTGTCGCAAGCAAAGCTAAGGACGAAAAGGACATGACTCCAGCCGAGCGTGTCGCCAAGGATTATGACCGCTTGTTGGAAGTGACCAACGAGAACGACCAGGATGACGTGGTGAATTACTTCCTCTCCTGTCTGGCCACGGCTTATGATCCGCACACCGAGTACATGAACACGGATGAGCGTGACTCCTTCAATCAGCACATGACGCACAAGCTCGTCGGCATCGGCGCACTGCTTGCCACCAAAGATGAAGCGGCGGAAATTCAGGGAATCGTCGTTGGTGGTCCTGCTGACAAGGAAGGCTCCCTCAAGCTTAATGACCGCATCATCGCCGTCGCGCAAGGGGACGAGGAATTCGTCGATGTGAAGTATCTCAAGCTTCAAAAAATCGTGAACATGATCCGTGGTGATAAGGGATCCATCGCTCGTCTGAAAGTCATCCCAGCTGATGACCCCAGCGCCACCACCATCATCAGCATCACGCGTGATGAAGTGCCGCTCAAAGAAAAGCTGGCAAACGCCGAGCTTCTCATCACTCCACCAGAAATGGGCAAGCCGCTCAAGATGGGCTGGCTCAATCTCTCCAACTTCTATGGCGACATGGAAAAGGGTGAAGTCAGTGCCAGTGCCGATGTCGAGCGCCTCCTGCGTCGTCTCGTCAAAGAAAACATCGACGGCCTCGTCTTTGACCTCCGTGATAACGGCGGTGGCTCACTCGATGAAGCCATCAAACTTACCGGCCTCTTTGTTCCCTCCGGCCCTGTCGTTCAGGCTAAAGACTGGCGCGGCACCATTACATGGAAAGACAGTGAGGAAGCCAAACCGCTTTATGAGGGCCCCATGATTGTTCTCGTGAACAAAGCCAGCGCCTCTGCATCCGAAATTCTCGCTGCCGCCCTGCAGGACTACGGTCGGGCCGTCATCGTCGGTGACAAATCAAGCTTCGGCAAAGGCACTGTGCAGACCATCCTTGATGTGGCGCGCTACATGCCATTCTTCAGTGAGAAAAGCCATGCTGGCTCACTCAAAGTGACCATTCAGAAATTCTACCGCATCGCCGGTGGCTCCACACAGCTCAAAGGCGTCGTGCCAGACATCAAGCTGCCTTCCCGTCTCGACGTGCTCGACATCGGTGAAGACGCTGCCAAAAACCCGCTCCCCTACGACACCATTCCTTCGCGTAAGTTTAATCTCTTCAGTAAGGACCCATTCCCATTCGATGCCCTCCGCGCCAGCGCTCAGAGCCGCGTCGCAGCCAATCCTGAGTTCCAACTTGTCCTTGAAGACTCCAAGCGCCTTAAAGAGCGTATTGATCGTAACACGCTGAGCCTCAACCTCGCTGAGCGCGAAAAAGAGCGCCTTGATGCTGAAGCACGCCGTGACAAAACCATCGAGGAGCGTGCGAAGCGCACCCAGGAAGTTGCGGAACGCCTCAAAGACAACGGCTTCAAAAACTTCCGCCTCACGCTCGATAATGTCGATGCCGAAAAGCTGGTTGCTGAGTCCGATTTCACCAAAGAGCAAAACACGGGTATGCGCACAGCTAAGAAGGATGACGATGAAGACGACAATGTCTCCGACGGTTCCAAATTCCCATATGGCATCGAACCCGTGAAGCTTGAGACCGTCCATATCCTGCGTGACCTCATTGAGCTTCAGCGCATGCCGAAAACAGCAGATAAAGGTGCCGCCAAGCCTGAGGCCGCCCCTGCCGCGCCGAAACCGCAGGCCCAATAGTTCTACTTGGAATGCAAGTCGGTATCATCACCGTTTCCGACCGTGCCAGTCAGGGCGTGTATGAGGACCTCGGCGGCCCCGCTTTAAAGCAAGCCGCCGAGCGCTACGGTTGGAGCGTTCTTGCCGAGGCCATCGTGCCGGATGACCTCAATCGCATTCAGGAAGCCATTCGCTCGTTCTCAACACAAGGATGTGCACTCATACTTACTACGGGGGGCACGGGCATCGCTGAGCGTGATCTGACACCAGAGGCTATTCGTGGCATCATGCGCGTGGAAATTCCCGGCTTCGGAGAGCTCATGCGTATGAAGTCGCTCGACTTGACTCCGAACGCCATCCTCTCACGCAGCCTAGCCGCCGTCGTGGATCGCTCTCTTGTCATCGCCTTGCCCGGCAAGCCTCAGGGCGCTGTTGACTGTCTTGGCTTTGTGCTTGGAGCCATTCCGCATACCGTTAAGCTCGCTCAAAAGCTGCCAACGAGTTGTTGAATGCATTTTGGACATGCTCTCGCATGTTGGAAACACCTTCCAATCTGCCGTCTGCCATCCAAAATCCACGATGCTCGCCACACTCTATGTCAGATATTCGGTGCATGCTTCCGATTCGAATTCTTGGCGATCGCCGCCGAAATGACTTTGGGATCGAGCTTGGAGCGGGGCGCGTGGGACAGCAGGGATGTCCCACGTATGGACATTCAATGAGGTGGGGATAGTGGCCTTGTTGCACCGGCGCTACTTCATCAACCCCTACACATTCGGTTCGATGGCGTTGGCCCAGAGTTCGTAGCCTTTGGCATTGAGGTGGAGTAGGTCGGGCATGATCTCTTTGGGGAGGGTGCCGTCGGGTTGGAGGAAGCCATTGCCGATGTCCATGAAGTGGACGCGCTTGCCATCGGCGAAGCTGGCGATGAGCTGATTGGTGGCGGCGTTTTGCTTGCGCATGGCGTCCTCGGGCGTCGCGCCGCGTGGGAAGATGGCGAGGAGCAGCACTTTGGTCTGTGGTAGCTTCTTGCCGAGTGAATCGAGGATGGCTTTGATGCCTGAGGCGGTTTGCTCAGCGGTGCAGAGGTAAGTGGCACCGCCGAGTTCTGGTGCGGGGCGGTTTTGATGGCCGGTGTTGTTGGTGCCGATCATCAGGACGATGAGTTTGGGCTTCAGGCCATCGAAGTTGCCGTTTTGCAGCCGCCACAGCACATGCTCCGTGCAGTCGCCGCTGATGTCGAAGTTGGCGGCCTTGAGCGGTGCCTAGGTTTTATCCCAAGTCTCTTTACCTTTGGTTTCCCAGAAGTGCGTGATGGAGTCACCAAGGAAGACGAGTTGCGCTTCGCCCTTTTTGGAGATGGCATTGAATGACTCGTGACGCTTGATCCATCCGCCCGAGCGGGGCAGGGGATTGATGGCGTGATTGACCGGTGTTTCGGCCAGCGTCAGGCTGCTGAGAGCGAGAAAGAAGAGCAGGGCGTGTCTTATGCCGAAGGAAGAAGTTTTTCAAGGTGCTCCTTCACTTGAGCAGCCTTGGCTTCGTCTCCGATATTCTCCAGCAAGGCAATGTAATCGAGACAGGTGGCCTCATAGCTGCTGGCCTCCTTGTCGATCTGAGCTTCCAGAATGCTGAGGCTGGCCTCGAAGTTCATTTTGGCCGCGTCGTTGTCACGCAACTCATGGCAGGCCGTCGCCAGGTTGCAGTGAGCTTGGGCCACATCGCGGTGGTTCGGGCCGAGGAGGTTCGTGCGTATTTCCAGTCCCTCGACGAACATCTCCTTGGCCTGATCCGGGAAACCGGCGGCATAATAGAGTCCGCCGAGATTATTGAAAACCGTGGCCACGGATTCGGAGTTGCGGCCATGGCTGGCTTCCAGTGTCTCCAGCGAGCGCAGGTAATGCTGCTCAGCGAGAGCAAATTTATCGAGGCGCTTGTAATTCATCGCCAGATTGTTGCGGAGCTGCGCGGCGATCTCGATGCTGTCTTTATCTCCGAGAGCTTCGAGGTCCGTGACAGCTTCTTCATAGAAAGGGGCCGCGTCATCCTCACGGCCGCTAAAGTCCAGCAGTGTGGCCAGATTCATGCGCACCCCAGAAAGCGTGCCGACCTGGAATTCCTTGCCCTCCGAGCTGGTAATGGCTTCTCGGTAAGAGGTCTCCGCACCAGCGATGTCACCAGCCGCACGCTGCTCATCACCCAGGAGGTGCAGTGCATTCACAAAGGCAGGAAACTTGTTGGAGTCCGCAGTCATAGCCTCACGTGCCTTGGCGGCAGCGGCTAGAGCGGACTGGATGGCAGGAGAGGTGATGTCAGACATGGTCGCGGGTTGGGGCGCGAGTGGAAGGGTTCGCAGAGCAGCCAGTGTGGCAGAGAAGCGGCCCTCCCGTCAAGAACAGCGTTCCAACAGAGTGGATTCATTTTTTCTTCACCTGCCAGTGCTCGTCAAAAAAGTCTGCCGCCACCACCTTGCCTGCCGACTCGGCATTCGGAGCCTGAGTGATGTCCAAAATGGCCCAATCGGGCAGTTTCGGGTTTTGCAGCGAGTTCGTCTTGTCATGCGCCTCGCGGAAGGTGAGGCCGGAATTGATCACAATCTCGAATCCAGGTGCTTTTAGGCAAGGATACGTCAGCGCAGGCACATGCGTGGCCGCATCAAAGGCGGGCTGCGTTTTCATGCCGACCTTCTTGGCGTCCCATTGCAGCGGCAGGCTCTCCAGCACGGCTTTGATGCATGAATTCGACTCCGGCGTGCCCCAGAGAATCAAATTCTGTGTTTTGCCTGCTTCGAAGACATCCTTCACTTCGGAAGCCTTCACCACGCGCACATCACCGCGCATGAGTCCGCGCCAACGCGTGAGGAAATGAGCTGACTCAGCCTGCACCCATGACTCAACTTTGTCCGAGGATGCCTTACCATCGGGTAGCACCACGAGGAAGCGCTTCGTGAAGGACATATCCATCAGACCGGGATGCGACGACGGCTTCCCTCCTTCCGGTCCTTCATGCTGAAACGGCTGCGCATTGCCAAAATCACGCCACGTGCCGTTTTCCTTGATCAGGCGGCACAGCGAGTTCGGCACCTTCGGGCCTGAGTTCATGAATGTCTCAAACTGCGGCAGCAGCGGCCCCACAGTGAGCTTCAGCTCCGTACCATCGATGATGACTTTCAGCGTGCCGCCGCCCTTACGCGCTTGTGGCGGTGGGTAGAAGACGATGCGTGTGACGTTGTTCGTTTTGATCTCGAGGGTCTTCCCGTCGAGCACCTTTGCATCAAGCCGTGCATCCTTCCAGCTCTCCTCCAGGCCGTGGAGGTTCATCCACTTCACGCGGCCATAATACGGTGTCTTGGTCTGGATATGGACTTCGTCCGGGAAGAGATCACGCCCCTTCGCCACCGCTTTCTCGATCCACGCCTGCACCTCTTTGATCACCTCAGGATGATACTTGTGTCCCATGCCGGGCCCGATGAGGTGCGGCGGCTTGATGTCTTCTTTGGCCAGCACTTCCATCATGTACTCCGCGCTGTCACGCTGCGCATCCTGCTCGCCGCTGTAGCTGATGAGCGGCACGTTCATGAAATTCCGCGCATAGTCCGGCACGTCATACACGCCCCAAAGCGTCTGCTCATACCACGCGGGATACTTGTCCGGCGTGAGCTTCTGGTAGCGCTTCACATCAGCAAAACCGGCTCCTGTATGCACACAGGCCCACTGATCCGCATAATGTGCGCCCAAATGCCACGCGCCTGCACCGCCCATGCTGAAGCCCGCCAGTGCGATTCGGTTCGAGTCGATGTTGAAGCGCTTCATCGCATCATTTCGGCACTCAAACACATCCGTCTCACCCGCCGACTTCCAGCCGTTGCAGTAGCGGCCAAAGGGATGAATCACAATCGTGCCCGCTGGTTGGAACTGTCCCGGCTTTTTCGCTGTCAGGCGGCTGTAAACAAAATGCAGATCCGTTGCCGTATCACCGCGACCATGCAGCCAGATCCACATCGGCGTCAGCTTGGTTTTGTAGTCGAGTCCCTCCGGAATCTCCACGCCATAAGGCTGCGGTGAGTCATCGATGGCCGAATAAAAGCCCAGCACTTTTTGTCCCGCGCCATCCATCCATGGCGTCTTGTCGTCCTTGAGGGATGCGATGCGCTTCTGCGCCTCATCCAGCAGCGCCGTGGCCTTTTTTAGACCATCCTCGGCCTTCTTGTCATACCACTCATCGAAGTCGAGCGCGTAACGCACTGCTTTGATGAAGATGTCCGCATCCGCCGCCCGCGCATGCTTCTTCACCGTCTGGAACTCTGCCGTTACGGCCTTAAGCCTCGTTTCAATGCCCACCTCCTGCTCTGCCGAGAGCGCCGCTGTCGGTTTGGGTGGAAGACTGCCTTTGAAAGATGCCGTGGCACCATTCGGACTGAGTTGAGCAAGCGCAAGGCTTGGGACGAGAGGCAAGAGAAAGAAGAGCAGGGAGCGCATATGGATTAGAGTATGAAAAATGATAAGGCTGCAAATCATGAATCCATCATTTGGCCGCGCATTATTTTATCTTTTCAGCCGCCAAGAGCCTCCAACACTCCTTAACTTTCACGGAAGTGCGAACATGGAGAAGATTACGGCTAGGGCAGGCAAAGCCCCGTCGTATTACCCTCACGTCCACCACACCTAGCTCATGCACTCCCTTCGCCGAATCTTCACCGCCTTTACCACCAGCCTGTCACTCCTTGCCTGCAATGCCCAAGTGCAAGCCGCTGATGCGCCCAAAGCCGGCGACGTGTTGGTGTACATCGGCACTTACACCGGCAAGAAAAGTCAGGGCATTTATGTCTCGCGGCTGAACCCCAAGACGGGTCACATGAGCACTCCCGAATTGGCATGTGAGATGACCAATCCTTCCTGGGTCACCATTCATCCAAGCCGCAAGTTCTTGTTCGCCGCAGGTGAGGGTGGTCATCCTAGCGGAGGTGCTGTGGCAGGCTTCGCCATCGGCGCAGAGGGTAAGCTTACGGCGATCAATTCGCAGCCACCCAATGGCAATGGCCCCTGCCATCTCGCGATTGATCAGACGGGCAAGACCATTGTCGTTTCAAATTACGGCGACGGCAGTGTTTCCTCACTCCTGATCGACGCGGAGGGCAGGCTCTCACCCTCTGCCTGGGTCGATAAGCATCCCTCGCTCGGTGAAAAACAAAAACCTCACGCGCATGCCACTGAGTTTGATCCGAGCAATCAATTCGCCGTCAGTTGCGATGCCGGCATAGATCGACTTTACGTCTATCGCTTCAACGCGGTCACAGGACTGCTCACGCCCAATGAACCGGCCTTCATCACCACCGCCGCCGACACGCACCCGCGCCATTTGACCTTTAGCCTCGACGGCAAATTCTGTTACGACATCGATGAGCACTCCAAGAGCGTCACGGCTTTTCGTTTCGATGCCAAACTCGGCTCATTGAGCCAAATCCATACCATCTCCACCTTGCCGCAAGGCTACGAAGGCAAAGGCGGGTCAACAGCCGAGCTGATCCTGCATCCTTCGGGCAAATTTCTCTACGGCTCCAATCGCGGCCATGACAGCATCGTCGCTTATGCCATTGACCCTACGACGGGTAAGCTCACTCTCATCGGTCACACATTGACGGAAGGCAAAACACCACGCGGTTTTGGAGTCGATCCCACAGGCGGCTGGCTTATCGTGGGCAATCAAGGCTCCGACAACGTGGTGCAATTCAAAATCGATCCAAGCACAGGCTTGCTCTCCCTCACCGGCACCAAGTTCGAAGTTGGTGCGCCAGTGTGCTTCAAGTTCTTGGAACTGAAATAATCAACTGGCGGGTCACGCATCTGGCTTCTGGAACAATGGAAACCTCAGCCCAGAGTTCTCAACACCAGTTCTGAAAAGGCTGCTCGGACAATCGTGAGTTGGTGTAGCGTGGGTCGTGAGAGACTTCCTTGCCGATCCAGTCCGGCAGAGTGAAGGGCGTATCTTCTGCGGGCAATTCGATCTCCGCCACGATGAGGCCATCATTAGCACCCTGGAAGACATCCACCTCCCAAAGCATGCCGTCGTGAAGCACCTCATGTCGCGTTTTGTCGATCACTGGCTGAAAGCAAAGTGCCATCAAATCACGCGCATGCTCAAGCGTGATGGGAAACTCGATCTCCGTGCGCGAGATGCCGGTGCGCCTGCTCTTCACCGTCATGAAGGCTTCCTCTCCCACGATGCGTACACGAACGGTGCGGTCGGGGTCACGTGAAAGATAACCCTGCGTCATTCGCCGTCCCGGTCCCTCGGGCTGCCAGAGGTCGTGTTGGATAAGAAATTTGCGTTCGATCTCAGTGGCCATGGTGTTTGGGTTCCTCTTGTGCTCTCTGTGGCATCGGATGGCCATGCACACAAGGCTTGGACTCACTCAGCAGGCTCAGGCCTTGAGCGGGAAAGAATTGGCGAAAGAACGATGGCATCGCCCTCGTGATGGATCATAACCCTCCATCAGGTGACAACCTGACCAACCCACTGCCATGAAACAACGTCTCCAAATCCTGTTCCGCGCTTCATTCATCATGCTCATGCTGGGCATCGCCGCCACTCCGCTCCAAGCCGATCTGCCGCAACAGCGCAAAGCCTTGGACGAACTCCAAGCCGCCAAAAAAGCCGACGATCCCA
This sequence comes from Verrucomicrobiaceae bacterium, assembly GCA_031411715.1. GTDB lineage: Bacteria > Verrucomicrobiota > Verrucomicrobiia > Verrucomicrobiales > Verrucomicrobiaceae > Prosthecobacter. Next base: position 8,592 of record JANOBP010000312.1, read on the forward strand.
TGCCGCTGCTGGAATCCGCCAAAGAGCGAATCGCCAATGCCAACAAGGGAAACAAGGGTGGAGACAAGGAAGACGTTCTGGACAAGATCAACGAGGCCATCAAGGAACTGAAAGCTGGGAACAAGGCCAAAATGGAGCAGAAGATCAACGCAGCCATCGCCAACCTCCATCAGGGCAAGGACAAGTCGAAACGTCCGAAATGAAGCAGCATCGACGTCGAGTTGAGGATTGGGTTGATGTATCCACTTTCGTCAGACTGCGGGCGTGAATTCAGGTGCCTGTCGGTGCCCCAGAGCAGTGCTGGAAAATCTCAGTGCCAGCACCGATTAGCCCTTGGCTCCTCTGCTCCAGTTCCTAATCCGATTTGAGCTTCGTTAGCTGGTAACTTTTGTTGTTGATTCTTTCGCCAAGCCTGAGGGACGATTCTATAGAATTCCAATGGAAAGCAGAAGGGGATTGTTTTAGGGTCATCCCGCGATAATGACAGCTGCCAAAATCAAAGAGGAAAGCCAAGCGATTTTATTCATCCTAGCAGGTGTTATTTTCGACGTGAAGAGGCAAGGGAGCCAAGCCTATAAGATGGGTATTTATAGACAAGCGTTAAGAAGTGGGGCGGCTCATTGATTGAGGCTGTTTAGTTTAGCTAGTCGATTTGAACATGCTTTCATCAACACAAAACATAGAATTGCCGGTTCAAGAGCACACTGTAGAAGAACCCGAGAACACTCTACTAAGCGGGGATAAGGATCAGTCCAGTGACTGGAGCTATCGCTTCGCTTTGATATTTCTTGGTATCTATTACATCAGGCCACAGGACTGGATTTCCGGGATGGCTGGGTTTAACATCATCCGTCTGATCATGATGGGTTGGATGGCTACCTTTTTGTTAAACGGGTCACGGAGTCCTTTGAAGGGGTGGTTTCGTACGCCTCATGATTGGGCGATAGTTGCGCTTTACATATATGTGGCTTGGAATGCTCCCAGTGAGGCTGGAGCCACATCAGGAGTGTTTTCATTAGTCGCGTTTTACTTTCTAACCACTCAAGCATTGTCGAGTTGGGATAAAGTTCTTGGCTATTTAAAGTGCTGGAACATCTTGCTGGTCACGCTTGCTACATTAGGCGTGCTACAGACGGTTGGAATTGATATTACCAGTGGCAAAGCATTGACCGAAATGTTTTTTGGACGCCTTGCACTTGGAACTTGGTTGGCAGACAACCCAAATGCACTGGGGCACTCCGTGATAGCAGCTATTCCTTTGAGCTACATTTTAATTTTCTGGCGAGGGACTGTTATTGCTCGGACTGTAGTTTTTCCAATCTTCGTGACCCTTATTGTTTGGTGCGCATGGAAAACTGAGTCAAAGGGGGCATTCACAGTTGGTGGGGTTTTGACAGTTCTCGTTTTCGTGGTTGGTCGGCCCAAATGGGTGAAGGTAATAGTTTTAGCAGCGGCGCTTATCGCCGGAATAGGGGCGCTCAAATTTCTACCCCGCATGGAGCAGATGGGAAATCTCCGAGAGGACGAGGGCGTTATGGGGCGCTTGATGGCATGGGAACTTGCCAAACTTGAAATGGAGCAAAGGCCCTATGGTGTCGGATGGAAGCAATTCGTCGCATGGATTGACTGGCAGGAAGGTGATTATATCGAGACTTTGTCGAAATCCACCCACTGTAGCTATGTTCAAGCAGGGGCTGATTTGGGCCGTTATGGTTTGTTTTTTTGGTTATTGGCGCTTTGGACAGCATTTCGAAGTGTCCTTACTTTCAAATCACTAGATGAAAACGAGGAGCGATGTCGTAGGGCCATTCTTCTTCTAGTTGTAGCCTATACGACTTCCAATTGGATGATTAACCGCGAGTATCACACGGAGTATTATCTGTTGATTGCAGTAGCAGCTGCATTTCACCGGCTTCGTTGGGCCACAGAAATAGAGTCGCAAGGAGCCGTAATCTCAGGAGATGGGTCGGATGAGAATGCTACGCCATCCTTGGACTCAAAAGACTCTATTGATGACGAAGAGACGATGCCCGATGAAGACGCTGATAAAATTGTGCGTCCGATTTGGAAGCGGTTAGGACTTATTGATCTCGCTGGTGGAATAGCGATGGTATATGCAGTTTTGGAGATCTGGGACTACATTTTGGTGAACTTGTAGCCAGGTTGCGATTCATCATAATCAGTTTTTCCAGGAAACGACTGGAACTGCGAGCTCATGGGCAGCAGTCAGCTTGGCCGTCGTTGTTGAAGTCGAGCAGAGGTTTCATTTTCTCAAGGCTTTTGGGGCCGATGCCGGGGACGCGTTTTTCGAGGTCGTTGGCGTCGGTGAAGGGACGTAGTTTAAGGATGCGGTCAGCGATCTCGGGGCCGACTTCGGGAAGGCTCATCAATTGCTCACGCGTGGCGGAGTTGGGATTGATGAGTTTATTGCCGCTGCGCCAAACTATGAAGACCACCGCGAAGATGAGTGCAGCGGCTCCAAGGATGTAAAAAAGACGCTTGGTGCGGGCTTCGGCGGCAGTACGCTGCTGGCGGGCTTCGAGGACTTTTTGAAAGGCTTCACTCATACGCTTTTGAGGCTCTTGCTGGCCTCGGTGGTCCATTGGGCATCGGGTAGGGCGAATGGGCGGAAGGTTTCGAGTCTGGATTCGTGTTCGGAATAGAAGAGGGCGCGGTGGAGGCCGAGGGCGCTGGCTTTGGGGCTTTCGATGAGGCTGGCGCTGTCGTTGGCACTCATTTGGAAAAGGATGCGCATGCCCATTTCGCTGACGGCTTTGCGGCTGAGGCAGCGGTTGACGTTGTTGAGCGTGTCGAGGCTGGTGATCAGATGAATGCCGTGTGCGGGACCTTCAGCGATGATGTCATTGAGTTGGTTGCCGGGCTTGGGTGTGTCGTCTCCGCTGAAACTGAAGTCCTCCTCATGGCGGAGTTTGCGGAATTTTTGCAGGCCGTGGATGAGGAGGTAGATGGGCGCGGCATTGGCGCTGCCTTCCTCGCTGCGGCGTTTCATTTCCGTGAAGATATCTCCGATGATCTCGGGTGCTTCATGACCCGTGGAGATGGTGGCGATGCCATGCGTGATGGTTTCGAGGAATTGGGCTTCTGGCGTGTCTGGAGTGGTGCTGTGGATGAGGTAAAACTTTGCACCATTGTTGCGGGGATGTTGCGTAGCGAGGGCAAGGATGCTGAGGCCAAAGATGGTGGCGATGGCTTCGTCGTTTTGGCCGATGAGCATGAGATTCCGGCCGCTTTGACGGGCGAATACGGCTTCTGTAGGGCCTTTGATGGAGTTTGGCAGGCCGAGCCAGGTTTTGGGATCGACGGGGAGTTTTTCGGGTCGTGCGGTGAGTGCGGCGGCGAGCAGCGTGTTGTCGCGCACATCGGATGGCATGTTGCCTTCGAAAACGATGGGTCGGTGGTTGGCAAAGCCGCGCTCTGAGGCGAGTTGGGTGACTTTGGCGAGGTTGGCATCGCGTTCGTCGTCGCCGAGCCAGACGACTTGGAAGGGGCTGTTTCCTTCAATGGCACCAGCGGCGTCATTGTAGATGCCTTCGCCGGGGCGTGAGAGCAGACGCGGTGCTGGGTTGTTTTCATCCATGATGAGCGCGGCGTCGGCTTCGTTGCATTGCAGGGCGATGCGGATGACCATCTGGCCCAAGGTGGTGCGCGCGAGAGTATAGGCTCCACCGAGAGTTTGGGAGCCGAGGAGCACGTGGATGCCGAAAGCGCGGCCTTGGCGGACGATGCGGTCGAATAAAAGCGCTGCGCCTTGGGCGATGGCATCGTCTTCGACGAAGAATTCCTGGAATTCGTCGATGATGAGCAAGCTGCGCGGGATGGGCTCGGTGCCACCAGCTTTTTTATAACCGGCGACGTCCTGGACACCGAGTTTGCGGAACATTTCACCGCGACGGCGGAGTTCCTCGTCGATGCGCTGCAAAACGCTGAGCGCGAACTCGCGATCACTCTCGATGGCGATGACTTTGGCGTGTGGAAGTCGCGCATCGGCGTAGCACTTGAACTCGACGCCTTTTTTAAAGTCGATGAGGTAAAACTCGACTTCATCCGGGCTGCACGTGAGCGCGAGGTTGGTGATGATGATGTGGAGGAGCGTGGATTTGCCGGAGCCGGTTTTGCCGGCGAGCAGCGCGTGCTGACGCGTGCCTTTGCCGATGGCGAGGTATTGCAGTTTGGTGGCACCAGTGCGGCCGACGGCGATGCGTAGCTCATGGGTGGTCACTTCGGACCACATCTGCTTTGGTGTGACGGCGGAGAAGGGAACTTCAACGCGGTTGGCGTCGATGCTGGCACGGCCAATGGTGTGCGCGAGGTCAGCGGCGATCTCGTCGCTTGGAGGTGCATCTAAAGTGATGCTGCTGATGCCTGCGAGAGATGCCTGGCCTTTCTCACGAAGGATGCGCAGTGGGATTTTACGCAGATCTTCAGCGTCGAGGCCTTCAGGCAGGGCTTGGCGGCGATCCCAATGAATGAGGACGAAGACGCCACAGCGTGCACCGCTGGCGAGGATGCTTTTCAAGCGGGCCATGGCGCTTTCACTGAAGCTCGCTGGAAGGCCGGCGATGACGAGGAAGTGGTATTTTTCAGCGACGCTGCCTGCTTGGGCATTGTACTCGGTGATGGTGGCGTATTCGTTACGCAGATACATCTGAATGACTTTTTCAACGTGCTCATTGAGCTCTGCGAGACGCTCCTCGATGTGGTCACGTTGAGTCCAGATTCGGCGATTGATAATGCTGGCCTCATGATCAGCAAGGTGCATGAGTCCGGCGAAGTTTTCACCAAGGCCGACTGGATCAATGATGGTGAAGACGGCTTTGCCGGGAGGTGTGAGGGAGAGAAGTCGGAAGATGACTCCATTCATGACATCCGAGACCCACTTGCCGCCGTCGTCGTCGGTTTCGAGCAACAGCGAGCCTTCATGCGGAAAGGAGAGCGTGAGTGGAAGAGAAATCGTCTCGTGGCCAGCGAGGCTAATGGGGGTGTCTTTGGCGAAGATGGCAGCGGCACGGGTCAAATCGAGGTTGAGCTGGCCGACGTGACATGAAGGCGGGAATTCACGGCGTGGTTGCCAATTCTCTGCGCTCCACGGTTCGGTTACTGAAGCGGGGTTTTGGTTAATCTCGTCGATTTGGGCCAGCAGTGGCGGGATTTTCAGATTCCATTCGGTGACGGTGTCTGCCCAGCGTTTTTCGGCGGTGGCATCATGAGTCGCCATGACGGCGGCGTGGCGCTTGAGGAGTTGTTGGCGCTGCTCGGCTGTCGGAATGGCTTTTTCCGCGAGGTCGGCGACTTTTTGAGCTTCGAGGTGATTGAGATTGCGAGCAAGAAGGCGCGCATTGCGCTCCATGCAGGCGGGGATTTGTGTGGCGAGACGTTTCTGCATCGCGGCCTTAAATGTGGCGGCGATTTCGGGTGCACGTGCCCAGTCTGCTGAAGCCAGAGCATCGGTGGCTTCAAAGTCGGCTTGGATTTGTGCGGCTGCGGCTTCTTGGGCCGCAGCGAGCTCAAGTTTGCAGGACTCGTAAGTGTGAACAGCACGACTGAGGGCTTGTTGATCGACTTGAGGCTTGGAGAACATGCGCGAGAGCGCGGAGCCCTTGTTGGCGGCCAGTTGGTCTTCGAGTTGTTGAGCTTGTTCCTCAATGGCTTCCACGCGCGCGGGCATTTGCTCAATGGCGAACGTTTCAACCGAGATTTCTCCAGGGCGTGCCATTTTGCCGCCGGATGCACGCATGACCGCGAGTAGGCGGTCTTTGGCAGCGGTGAGGCGATCGGCGAGGGGCGCAGCGAAGTTCTCAAGGTTTTGCAGATGACGTTTGCGCGTGGAGTCGGCCTGGATGCGGCGGACTTGCTGTTTGCCGAGCCAGCGGTCTCGTTCTTTTTGAACGAGCGCGGGGAGATCACGCTGAATGCGGTTTAGGTATTGCTGGAATGAGGTGTCTCGTTTGGCGTGGCGCTCGCGGATGGCATTGGCGCGCTCTTCCCATTGAGCTGCGAGCTCGGCGCTGGCGACTGCGGCTTGTGAGTCGAAGGCGTCGAGCTCTTTTTGCTGATTTTGCTCGGAGGTGTAACGGCGTGCTCGGAGTTCACGTGCGGTGACTTCACAGCGATGAGCGAAGTCGGCGGTGAGGTCACGCAGAGAGTGATGAAGCGCGAGGATGCGGGAGGTGCGGAGCATTGAAGGGAAGTTTTAGAGCTGTTCGCAGTCTTTGCGGATCTTTTTGATGAGGGCGTCGAGCTCGGTCATGATGGAGGTGGTCTTGGAAATTAGGCCGGGCAGTGGCTCAAGGTAGCGCTTCTCGAATTCGATGGCTTTGGCGTCACGCCAGTGCGTTTTGGTCTGGTGCCATTGATTGGCAAGGTCACGTGCGTTTTGGGCGAGGTTCATGGTGTTTCAGCAGCGGGTGATGGGGATGGAGATTCGCGGTAACCGTCGAGAATTTTCTGGATTTCAGTCAGGTAAGCGACGGCTTGGGCGAGATCCGTATCGAGGTAGTCGCGCAGTCCGTCGAGCTTGCGGGCCAGGGGATCGACCTGGCGGTCATAGTCGCGGTTCCATGCTTTGGTACGGTCGAGCTTGCCCTGAGCTTCTTCGAGGGCGTAGCGGCATTTGCGCACGGCCATTTGCTGGACGCTGGGGGTTTCGACGAACTCAGAGAGGCGTGCGCTCATGAGCTCAGCCTCAGCCTGCTCGAGCTTTTTCTGCCGCATGCGGATCTGTTGGGACCAATACTGCGGCTGGTCGGTGGCAAGCCAGCCGCGTGTTTTTTTGACGGTGTCTTGAGCGTAGTCGAGGGCCTGGCGTGTCTTGCCGATGAAGATGATGAGAGCGGAGCGGAAGGCTTCGATGTCATCGAGATTGGTGATGCGGGCTTGATCGGCCATGGGGCGGCGATTTTAGCGTGAAGCGCGCACGAAACGCAAGGACTCAGTCATGGAGTGATGTCGTGCTGGCCTTCCTGAATGGCGATGTCCTTGAGCTTGCTGTCGGTGATTTGGTTGGCTTTGAGGATTTGACCGGTGCCGGAGAGGCTGATGCCGTTTTTGCCTGCGCCGGTGATAATGTTGGCACTGAGGGTGTTTTTGGTGGTGGTGGCACCCAATTGAATGGCGTTGCCGGTGCTGTGGTCGATTTGATTGGCGGTGAGGAGGTTTAGCTCGTTGAGGCCGGCTTGTTTGACAGTGCGCCAGAGATGGATGCCGGTGTGGCAGGCTAGGAGGTCGTTTTGCTCGATGCGGCAGGCGCTGGCGTTGTTGAGCTCGATGCCGACGAGGCTGCGGGCGAGGTGGTTGTGACGGACGCGGGTGTTTTGAGTGAAGTGGCCGAGGTGGATGGCTGCGGCGCTGGTGTCGCGGATGGTGCAGTCCTCAATGCGGCTGTCTTCGACGGCTTCGAGGACGATGCTGCGGCCGTGGCCGTTTTGGACGAAGCAGCGGGTGATGGTGAGATTGGCGATGCGCGGGCCTGTGGGGCCGGTTTCGTTGCTGGAGGTGCCTTGGGCGAGCACGGCGGTACGGCCACCGTCGAGGGTGAGTTTTTCGATGCTGACGTCAGTGCTGGTGCCGCGTATTTCGATGAGATCGATCTCGGGGGCGGCGGTAGTTAGGATGCTGGTTTCGGCATCGAGACCTGCGATGCGGAGCTTTTTGGCGTCCTTGATGATGAGCGTGCGGTCGAGGTTGTGGCGGCCTGGTGGGATGACAACTTCGCCGCCGCCGGCTTTGATGGCTTCATCGATGAACTGCTGAAGCTCGGTTGAAGTCAGGGCGGATGCGGTGGTGGCGAGGAGCAGGGATAAGCCCAATACCAAATGATGAATGCCGAATGAGAAGTGAGTAAGCATGGTAAGGGGCTGCTACATGAGCGGTGCGAGGAGGAGGTCCTCGGAGATCAAACCGATGGGATGGTGATGCGTGTCGAGGACCACGGCGAGGCGGCGGCCTTGCTTACGGAGGCGCTGGAGGGTGTGCAGGGCGGTGTCGGCAGCGTGGACGACATCCAGCGTGCGCATGTGATGCTGGACGAGGCGGTCTGGTGGAAGTGTGGCGGGCAATTCAGCGGTATCGAGCACACCGATGAAGGCACCATCAGCGCCGAGCACGGGTAACAGCGCAGTCTGCTGCTCCCGGGCCACGATAAGCGCTGCCGAGATGGGGAAGTCTGCCGCGAGGGCGATGCTCTGAGAAAGCGGCTGCATGAGGTCTGCGGCGGTGCTTTGTGAGTAGTCGAGGATGTGCTCAATGAGCCGAGCGGCAGGCGCGGAGAGTTGCTGCTGGGTGGCCAAGGTGCCTGCGAGTTGTTTTAAATCATTCCGGCCGTGAGTCTGGTTGGTGTCGAGTTGTGGTGTGGCGTTGGTGTCAACCTTGGCGGGCGTGAAGGCGCGGAAAAGCGGTCGGGCGATGCCGATGACGTGGAGCAACGGCGCGACCTTCCTCATCGATCGAAAAGGAAAGCGGCGGAAGAGTTTTTTTGGCATGATTTCCAGACCGATGAGGAAGCATGGCAGCGAGATGAAAAAGACGAGTGCCGACTCCCAAATGGATGCGTGTTGGATCAACGGAAGGGCGACGAGCAGAAAGGCTATGAGATTGATGATGTGATTGGCGACGGTGATGCAGCCGAGCAGCGCGTCACGGTCCTCCAGTAATGGCAGCAGGCCGCGCGCTCGGGCATCACCACTGCTAGCAGCATGGCGGACGCGGACGCGGCTGACGGCGATGACGGCGCTCTCCAATCCTGAGAGCAGGAAGGAAAGGATGAGGCAGAGTGCGAGCGTGAGGTAAGCCATCAGTCTGGTGAGTCGTTGGCAGGTTGAGAGGTGATGCGAAGCTCCACGTCCTGAACGCGAGCGCGGACGACGCGGCGGACTTTGAGCTCCGCGTTGGCGATGGTGAGGCGCTGTCCGGCTTTGGGGATGTGGCCGATGTGATTAAAGACAAGGCCACCGATGGTGTCGATGCCGTCAGCTTCGAGATTGATGCCGAGTTCATCCTGCAGGTGATCGAGACGCGTGCCTCCATCGAGCAAGTATCGCCCAGGGCCCAGCTCGCGGATTTCTGTGGCCTCACCATGCCAGGGGGCGGCTTCGTAGAGCAACCAGTCGGCAATCTCTCGGCGCGTGATCATGCCTTCAAGGCCGCCGTATTCATCGACGATGATCAGCGGTCGGTCAGCGCTCTGGAGATGCTGGTCCATAGCCTCCAGGATGGGCATGGTCTCGGGAACAAAGGCGGGTGTGCTGAGCATGCCCTGCCACGCGGGACGTCCAGCCAACTTCCATGCCGGCGCATCCACAGTTCCGAGCACGCTGTCAGGAGTCTCGCCATAGACGATGATGAAGCGTGTGCCGCTGCGCTCGAGTAGAGCGAGGGTTTTGGCGGCGGCATCGTCACTGCTCATGAGTGGCAGATCGACGCGCGGGATCATGCAATCACGCACGGTGAGGCTCTCAATGTCGAGGGCTTCATGGATCATGGCGCTTTCGTCTTGGTTGAGCATGCCTTGCTCCTGGCGCATTTCGACGAGCGTCTCGAATTCATCACGCGTGACAGGGACACGCGTTTTGAGGTGATGCGGCACCAGTTTGTGCAGCAGGATGTCGGTGGCACGGTCAGCGAGCGTGGTGAGTGGATCCAGCAGGATGCGCAGCGGGTGCAGCAGCCGCAAACTCCCCAGCAGCACGACGGACGGAGCGCGCGCAGCAAAAAACTTCGGAATCATGTCACCGAGGAGCACGGTGATGACAAAGAGCATGGAAGATGCCAGCCACAGATTCCATCCCAACTGACGCAGCGGGCCATTGACGATCCACACTCCCAGCGCGCAAAGGGCCAGGTTGAGCGCGGCGGAAAGCACCAGCGCGCGGTGGAGTTGGGCAAAGGGATTGGCCGTGATCTCCCGCAGGCGGGCTGCGACGGCGCTGCTACCGGCGGAGATGAACTGCTTTTCCAAATCACGCGCGCTATGGATGGCCGTCTCGGTAGCGGAGATGACCGCCAGCAAGAGCAGCAGGCTAAGGTAGAGTAGCGCGGCGAGGAGCAACGTCATTGAGGGAGGGCCTCACCTTCGGGGAGGCCGCGGCAAGTGCCAAGCGCTAGTTCTTGGCTGGCTGTGGGCCTTTGGGGAGGTGCATTGTCCAAAAACTGCCCACTGGCCCTGCCGGATTGACGATTGATGAGCAAGGATTGATTTGCTTCGCTGCACCCTGCGGGCTCCTTTCAGTCGTCTGTCCAGCTTTGTGCGACTGCTGCTTGAAGCCTGCAACGCGTCGAAGAATGGCTTGATCATTCGAAAATCAAAAATCCTGACCCATCAATCGTCAATCCATTCCCAAGGCCACGTCATCATCTATGACTTCATTACCACCCAAGCCCTGGCTGCTCCTTCTCTCGGTCTTCGCCATTGCCACATGTGGCTTGGTGTATGAGCTCATCGCGGGCACGCTGGCCAGTTACTTGCTGGGGGATTCCATCACACAGTTCTCCACGGTCATCGGTGTGTATCTTTTTGCCATGGGCGTCGGCTCCTGGTTCTCGCGCTTTATCACGGGGAATCTTATCGCCACATTCATTCGCGTCGAGTTTCTCATAGCGCTCATCGGTGGTTGTTCGGCGGCGTTGCTCTTCCTTCTCTTTGGTTGGAGTATTTCTTTTCGTATTCCGCTATACACGCTGGTGTTCCTCATCGGCGCACTGGTGGGTTTGGAGATCCCATTGCTGTTGCGTGTGCTGGAGGGCCGCTTCGCCTTCAAGGATCTGGTCTCCAACGTCTTTAGCTTTGATTACATCGGCGCATTGCTAGCCTCACTGCTCTTCCCGCTCGTTTTGATGCCCTATCTCGGCCTTGTGCGCAGCGCCTTCCTTTTTGGCCTCATCAATGCCGCAGTCGGCATCCTGGCGCTGCGCATGCTGCGCAGTGAAATTCCGCGCCGCACCAACTTATGGCTCACAGGCGGCCTCGTGACCGGCGTACTGCTCCTGGGTCTGTTTTTTGGCGAAAAAATCACGCAAGTGGCCGAAGGCACGGCTTTCCCTGATCCCGTGATCTTTGCGGAATCCACGCCGTATCAGCGCATCGTCCTCACCGCGTCGAAATCGGAACTGCGGCTCTATTTGAACAGCAATCTCCAGTTCAGCACCAAGGATGAATACCGCTATCATGAGGCCCTCGTGCATCCAGGGCTCTCACGCTTGCCGAATGCCAGGCGCGTCCTCATTCTCGGCGGTGGTGACGGTCTCGCTGCCCGCGAGGTGCTGCGCTACCCGCACATTGAAAAGATCACACTGGTGGATCTCGATCCTGAAATGACGCGCCTCTTTTCCACTCAGGAAATCCTCACACAGCACAATCAAAATGCCCTCACGTCCACCCGCCTCCATGTCGAGAACGCCGACGCCTTTATCTGGCTGGGGGAGCCGCGTGGCCCATTCGACTTCGTTATCATCGACTTCCCCGATCCGTCGAATTTTTCACTTGGTAAGCTCTACACCACCACCTTTTACCAGCGCCTGCGTCGTCACCTCACTGACGGCGCGGGCATCGTCGTGCAAAGCACCTCACCTTTTGTGGCGCGGAAGTCTTTTTGGTGTGTCGATGCCACTCTGAGAGCCAGTGGCTTCACTACCGTGCCTTACCATGCCTTTGTGCCGAGTTTTGGTGAGTGGGGCTTCATCCTCGCCTCACAGCAGCCGCTGAGTGCGCCCGCCGCTTTGCCTCCCAACTTGCGCTTCATCAATGAAGACACCCTGGCTCAGTTGGCGCACTTCCCACCGGACATTTCCAGGCTTGAAACCAGTGTTAACCACCTCAGCAATCAATCTCTCGTTCACTATTTCGACGAGGAATGGTCGCAGTGATCAAGCGCTCCGTTAGCTTCGACTCAAGATGCGCATGAAGTGCGCGAGTTCATCCTCGACGTCCTCTGGATGGGAGACGGTCTGGCGAACTTCCTGGATGAGCAGCTTGCGGTAATCCTGAAGAAGGCGCGAGAGCTTGGCGCGCAGGGCACCCTCGCTGATCTTGAGATCGCTGGCTAGCTTGGGGACATCATGACCGCATAAACTGCCGCCATTGAGCAGCACAGGCTGAAGTGTGATGTAGATCCTTACGCGGCCTTTGGCCTGATAGGCTGTCTCCAGTTGGGTGAGCACACGTTGAAGGAGTTGCGCGCACCACTGGCGGTCAAACAGCACGTCAGGTGCGGCGTTGCCATCGGATGCTTCGAGCAGGTAACGTCTCTCCAGTTCCGGGTCGAGCTTGAAGGTTTCGTCATGGACGGAAATCTCCGTCCGAGTGCGGCGGCTCTCATTTTTATTCCGGGAGTTGAGGAAATTCATTAGCGCCATCGAGAGGAAGGAACGCAGGCGGCCTTTTTGCTGTGCCATTTCTTTGAAGGACTCCAGGCGCAGTATCTTGGCCAGGAAATCGTGCAAGGCATCCTGCGCATCATGATGGGCAAAGCCGCGCTTTCTGATGAGGCAATACAGCGGGAAGTGATACTGCGTGCAGAGCTCATTGAGCGCACGTTCACTCACCTCCGAGTCATCAGCATGCAGCCGGGCGACCAGGGTCCACTGAGTATTGGGGAAAAAACCGTCGGCTGCGGGTGGAGAGTTGATCATCGAAGATGCAGGCGAAATGGAAGATGTCACCTCTCTACCACAAGACGGAAGCCATAAGTCGGACTGCGGGTTTCCGGAGGCATGGAAAGCCGGGCGCTGGCATGAAGGTAGCTGCGGTCACCATTATCAAAAGACCCGCCGCGGCCTGCCTGCCGGGTCTTTTGAGCGTTAAGCCAGTCGGAGCAGCGTTCCCAGACGTTACCAGCAAGGTCATAGATCCCAAGCAGGTTGGGTTGGCAGCTCATCACAGGTGCGGTGGTCACAAAACCGTCTTTGTAGCCTGCCAGTGTTGGATTCTTTCCCCCCGCACGGAGTAGGGTCTCGTCTCCCATATTGAGAGCGTCTGGCGGCGGCGGCCAGGCAAGCCCCCAGGCAAAAACATCCTTGAGAAGCAGCCCTTTGTTGATCGGCAGTTCCTTGGGGTCCTCCTGCTCACCAATGCCCACCGCACAGCTCCATTCGTGATCCGTCGGCAGGCGGTAGCGCCGACCTTCTTGCTTGCTGAGCCAGGCACAGAAGCCCTCAATGTCCGCGTTATTGACCTTCACCACCGGATGATCGTCAGCGGTGCTCACGCCGCCTGCGTTGTAGCCCTGATTGTTGCTCCAGGACTTATCCACCTCAGGATTAACCGCCACGTAGGCTGCGTAGTCACCCTTGCGGGTCTCGTGAATGCAGAACAGCACCTGGGTGCCCGGTACTGGCATGAATTTCATCCCAAGTGTGTTGATGAAGGCCAGGTTTTTGTCAGCCGCAGTTGGTAATTGCGACCAGGATGGACCAGCAGGCTTCAGTGAACCAGCCGCTGCCTGGATGCGCTGCCAATAGGCGACGACTCCCACCACCAAGGCCGCTGAGAGTGCCAGCGTGGCTAGCAGAGTCTTGCGGGCCAGAATCTTCCGGTCAGTCCTGTTGGGGGCAAAGTTTGGGCTGACTTTCTCCAAGGCCGCCTTCAACGCCGCAGCGCTGGGGTAACGCTTGTCCCGGTCGGCCTGCATCACGCGGTCGATGATGGCATCCAACCTCGGATCAAGCCCAGGCACCGTGCCTGAAGGCGAGTCAAACCGGCCGCGTGGCAGCACCCCGGTGAGCATCTGATAAAACATCACCCCCACGGCATAAAGGTCCGCCCGCGCATCCAGAGCGATCCCTGGAAGATGGGCCTCCGGTGCCAGGAAAATAGGCGTGCCCACAGTCACCTCACTCTGCGTCTGAAAACCATCGATAGAGGCAGCCAGCTTGGCCAGACCAAAGTCAGCCACCTTCACCACACCCTCCTGATTGATAAGCACATTGGAGGGCTTGATGTCCCGATGGATGATGCCATGCGCATGGGCGCACTCCAGCGCAGCACAGACGGCGATGCAGATGCGCAGCGCCTCCGCCGGCTCCTGGCGGCCGTTTTTGGCGATCATCCGACACACATCCGAGCCATCGATGTGCTCCATGACGAAATACAGCAGTCCATCGGCGGTCTCTCCGGCCTCATACACGGTCACGATGTTGGGGTGGGAGAGGCTGGCCATCGCCTGCGCCTCACGATGGAATCGTTTGGCATAGTCCAACTCATCGTCGGCGATGTCAGGCGGCAGGATTTTGATCGCCACCGCTCGGTGCAGAGCCCGCTGCACGCCTAGATAGACCGCGCCCATGCCCCCGCGGGCGATGAAGCCTGTGATCTCATACTGAGGCAGCGCACGCTGGATGTCCTCTGGTGCCGGTGGCGACCAGTCCCGCTTGGGGCGCGTGCCGCCATCGGTGCCTGCCGCCAGCAGCCCGAGCATGACGGATGGACTGAACCGCACCGTTTGCGGATCAGGCATGTTTGGGGGCTGTGTCTCGCTTTCTCCCTCGTCCATTCCTGCGCAGCATGTCGAAATTCCCCCCGGAGTCGAGCGACTCATTCCGCGTCCCGATACGATTTCCAAAAATAAACTGTCACAAATGAATCCGAAATGGGTACTAACACTATGAACACACGCATATGTCTGCCAAACTTCAAACCTTGGATTCGCCCTCGCAGGCCTGGAATTTCCAGACCGCGCGGATTGGCAGGCATGTGCCGAGCACTAGTCGCCGGCCACGAACTTCCAAGCAGCGAGTAAGCCAGGCTGACACTCTAGTCCAACCCACACCTGAGCGGCAGACGTTCACCGGCCAACGCCCCACCTGCGCCCTCTGCCTTGGCTGTGCACGTTGCGCCAAGGACCCCAATGCCACCTGCGCCCTGTGCCGCAAATGCACCCTCTGCATCGCCGCCAACCAGCAGGGTGCTGGGGCGGGGATATCGTGCCATTCGGCCTGCAGCAGCCGTCTAGGCTGATAGATTGGCCGCTAGTGCTTCAGCAGCCACTCCGTGGAGCGTGGATTGAAGTCAGCCAGTTGCTCCCAATGGAAGGCATGGCCGGCATTGTCGTATAAGTGGAGATCTGCACCTGGAATGGCGGCCGCCACTTCCTTGCCCATCCATTGCGGCGTGAAGGTGTCATCCTTACCGCCGATCACGAGGGTGGGGCACTTCACGTTCTGCAGTTCATGGAGCGTATTGTGGGTCATGGCGGCGGCACTTTGGGCCTCCGTCGCATGTACCGGCTGCGGCGCGGGATTGGTGGCGGTGTCCTTGAGCGTCTGCTGCATCGAGGCATAGCAGTCATCGTTGTCGAACCAGGGCTTGGTAAAGATCAGCATCTGGATCCAGTGCATGAAGTCCTCAGGACGCATGCTGGCCTTGCTCTTCATCAGGTGCTGCCACGTGTAGAGACCGAACCGGTCCTGGCGTGCCCAAGTGCACATCAGGATCATGCTCTTCACCTTCTCCGGATGGCGCAGAGCCAATTGCTGCGCAATCACCGAGCCCAAAGAACAGCCTACGACGCGTGCTTGCTTGATGCCGAGGGCATCCATCAGCCCCGCGTAATCATCCGCCATCATGGCCGTGGTGTAAGGGCCTGCAGGCTTGTCGGTTTCACCCACGCCACGGTTATCTCCGAGAATGCAGCGAAAGTGCTTCGACCACTCGGCTGCGTGAGCATCCCAAACACCCCCTGGTGCCGTGACGCCCATGATGCAGACAAGCGGCTCGCCGCTCCCGCGTTCTTGATAAAACATTTGGATACCGTTGGTCTGGACGTGAGGCATGGTGGTGTGAGGTGGAGTGGTTGAAAAAGCGGTTGGACCCGAGGAGTGGATTTTGTGCAGGGAACCACGAAAGCAAGAAGCAAAGTCACCGTTCAGGTGCCTCCACAGAAAAAACTCACGCATCGGGACCGTTGTCACGCAAGTCAACCACAACCTCCCGCGTCCTACTTTGAGATAATAAGATCAAATCTTGGCCATCGGGACTCATAGAAGTCCCTTTTCAGCGTTAGCGGCTATGGGCTTGAGGACGGACGCGGTACTGCATCAAGAGGCGGAAGTTAGCAGGCACAGCAGGCCAAAGAGCGCCTTAGTCATGTCCACATCTGTGTAGCCATCCTTGCCGCCCGTGAACTTTTTCACCTTGGCGGTCAGGGCTTCTGAAAGCGTCGTTTCAAACTCCATCTTCACAGAGTCTCCGAGGTGTCCGAATGGAGACGAGCGACCGGTTTGATCCATCGTCAGCCTAGCTGTCAAAGCGGTGCCGCCTTCTGGTTTGAGGCGAGGCGAAGCGGATCAGGACCTCATATAAATAAGCAAAGGCGCTCAGGCATTGAGCACCAAATTTCATACCCAGGAGAGATTGCCATCTGGGTCTGCGAAGGATTTAAATTCTTGGAAAGAGCAACCTTGATTCATAGAAAAGGTGGGTGTTCAAAAAAAGCGACTCAGCAGAATCTGCGATTCAAATTGCCCTCGCCGAATTGAAACAAGCGAAAGCCATTCTGAGCAGTCAGTTTGATCTGCAAAGTGCATTCGCCAATCAAACGTTTCCCACCCACCTCAAAGACGAGGCTTCAGGAGAGACTGCGAGGGCTTTGAACCTAGTGTGGGCGTATTTTTATCTACGCAGTGCAGTAGATCTTTTTGTGAAAAGGCTTGCCACACCATAGCTCCGCAAAGCCATGCAGAATGCTGCCAACGAACTTTCACACGAAAAGAAGAAACTTGAGGCGGCAAAAAATGCCACGGCGCAAGTTGAGAACAAAAAGAAGAAATGTAATGCCCCTCAACAAATGGTGGTTCACGCAAAGTTCCCAATCGATTTGACTGAACTTGCAGAGATTATGGGACTCAAGGTTCATGAATTGATCAAAGAAATGCTAAAACAAAAAATATATACATGTCTAGATCAGACAATCGAACTTCGTGTAGCAGCAAAGCTCGCCAGAGAGAGACATTTCATTGAAAAATGTAGAGACAGTTTCCAAGATAACCTCCAACTCTTCGAAAAAGAACTCCACCATTTCGCCCAAAATTATTCATTCACACATATTGCGATTCACGACCGATCCGTATTATTTTTCGAGGCCTTCAGGTGCCATTACAAGAAAGAGTCAGGAGTCGATTCGTGACAAATCGAGCATTCAGTCAACTATCAACCCCTGAGCCTTTCTTGCTTTCTTGCTTGGCACATCAATGCGCTGGCACACCCATAGGGCGGCAGAGATGTTGCATCGAGAGAGAAGCTCCGCACCACACTCCACACACACCCTTTCGAGGACGAGTTCGAGTAGGAGGACGAGGACGATTCAGCTCAGGTGACTCACGCGATCCTTCCAGACCTACGCCACTCGGGGGAGCTTGAGGCGTTTGATTTGAGTGCTGAAATCAACGGCGGTGGTGGTGGCGTGGCCGTAGCGGCCGTTGGCATAGAGTTGGGCGAGGGTGTGAAGGACGGGATCGGTGGTGCCGAGGCGCTGGATGTACGCGAGGGGGCCCTCGCTGGGCTGGCGGGCTGGATGGCCGGACTTGGCGAGTTTTTGGCAGAGATGCTGCCAGGCGCGTGACCAGGGGTCTGCATGCTGGGTGCGGCGGCGATGCCAGAGGCTGATGAGGAAGGCGGCGAGGGTGAGGACGCTGCCACTGATGATGAGGAGGTGCGCGGTGGTGATGCGGCTGAGATTGAGACGTGAAAGCCAACTGCGCTGGGAGTCTTGATCAAACTCCACGACGCGGTCCTGCCAGGCGTAGTTGAGGCGGTCCCAGACGACACGGCTTTGATGCGTGAGGTAACCCCACCAGGTGGCGAGTTGGCGGTCGCGCTCGGCGCTGCCACCGGCGATGTAGTCACGGATGCTGACGTTGACGCGGTCTGGGGCGAGCGCGGCGGTGGGGTCGATGCGTGACCAGCCACTGCCGTTGAGCCAGAGCTCAACCCAGGCGTGGGCGTCGCTCTGACGGATGATCATGGAGCCTGTCTCCTCGGAGTATTCACCGCCGAGATAACCGACGACGACGCGTGAGGGAATGCCAGCCATGCGCATGAGGGTGGCAAAGGAGGCGCTGAAGTGCTCGCAGAAGCCATTGCGGCCACGCACCATGAAGTCCTCGAGGGCGATGGGGCCGGTGTATTCGTCGGGCGTGAGGGTGTAGATGAAGCCTTGGGTTTTCAGGTGATCAATGGCGCGAAACATGATTTCCCGGTCACTCACGGCACCGTATTTCCAAGTGGCGACGAGTGCGTGCATGCTGGCGGGGAGATCGGCTGGCAACTGGAGCGCGGCGTCGCGGTGTTTGTGCGGGAGTTCGACAAATTGGCGCGCATAGGGGCGTGAGATGGCCGTGAAGCGGATGGCGTTGTTGATGGTGAAAGGGGAGCGGAAGGTGTCGTCGAACTCGACGGGGATGCTTTGATTCAAGGCCTCAATTTGCAGCGGGATGTCGAGCGCTGGCAGCCAGCGCGCTCCGTTTGGCTCGAGTGTGATGATTTGTTTGACGTCGTTGGCGGGGATGAGTGGTGTGGCGGCCGGAGAGGCGCTGGAATAGACGCCGCGCTGCCAGCGCATTCCGTTGCAGCCCCACAGGGTGAGGCAGCGCCAGTAGCGCTGATCATTGGGCGGGATGACGCCGCCGGGAAACTCGACGCGGAAGGCTTTATCCATGCGCAGGGTCATGCGCGTGATGCTGCCGGGGTCGAGGTTGTCAGAGATGCCGGTTTCTCCAGCGCGTGAGCCGAAGGCGGAGTTGAGATCGAGCAGGCCGCGCGGAAAGATGAAGAAGAGAATGGCTACGAGCGGGAGTGCCTGCGCGATGAGTGTGCCTGTGACGCGCATGGGCCGCGCGAAGCCGGGTGCGCTGAGGCGGAAGCGCACCATGCAGGTGGTGATGAGGACGAATGCACCGAGGCACCAGAGCATGCGCGTCAGACCATTGTCCATGATGATGCCGGAGAGGCATAGGAACCAGCCGATGAGGGCGAGGACCTGAAACTCACGCGGCGTGCGGCTTTCGAGCAACTTGGCACCTGCGAGTGTGATGAGCAGCGCGATGCCTGCCTCCATGCTGGCGGCACCAGGATAGCTGAGCCAGGTGGCAAGTCCGCCGGTGAGCAGCACGAGCACACGAATGGCGATGTGAGGCACACTGCGGCGCAGGACTCCGCGATAGATAAAGCACAGCGCGGCAAGGAGAATGCAAGGTGGCGCGATGGAGTCGATCAGCGGAACCATGGCGGTGGCAAGGGCGATGCACAGCAGCAGTAGCGGCCCGGGTGGGAGGCGTGAGGAGTTCTCGAAGGTGGATGGTGTGCGGTGCTGATGCTGCGGTGTGCTGGTGGAGTCGTTTCGACCGTTGGCGGTGCTTTGAGTGCCGGATTGTGTGATGAAATCGGCTAGAGAGTCGAGGCAGCGGCGCTGGTGTGACTCACCGCGGCCTGCTGGAATGGTGAGGGTGGGTAACTTGAGCGAGTAGGGCTGCTCGGTGGACTCACATTCGTCCATCCAGCGTGCGATCTGGGATGCGCGTGCGCTTTCATCGAGCGGGATGGCATCCCAATCGATGATGACGGCGGCGCTGTTGGCTGCGGACCAAACTTTGACCATGAGCGGCCTGCCACGCGCAAAGGCGCGCCAGTCGATGTGGCGTGGTGAGTCGCCGCGCTGCCATTCACGCAGGCCAGCGAAGTCGTCGCCTCCGCGGGTGATTGATGTGCTGCTGGAGGATGAAAGCGGTGCTTGCCCGGATGACTGAGCGGCGGCGGGCAATGGCAATGTGCCTGCTGGACGCGGGTGCACGCGGCGCAGGCCGCTGGTCTGCATGACGCACTCCAGACTGTAGAGGCCGAGTGGATAGACGCTGCGGGCGAGGATGCGCAGCGGTGTGTGGGCGTGATGCTGCGGTGGTGTGAGTAGCTCGATGATGCGCGGCTGGCCGGAGTCGAGCCGCTCGATAAAAACGCAACTGCTGGAGCCGATGATTTGGACCTCTATGCTGTGCACGGGTTTGGTGGAATCGTTGCGCAGCTCGATGCGGAGACGTGCGGCATTGCCTTCTCGCACTGTGGGAGCTGCACGCACTTGCATGCGCAGTCCGCTTAGATTGGCACGTGCATGCAGAATGGAGAGCAACGCGACGATGCCCGTGAGCATGGCGAGCAGATGCGCGGCTCCATTCGACTGCGCCTCAGCTGCATACCACATGGCACCCAGCATCGTGATGAGCGCAAGTGTGTGCCAGGTGGCGCGGAGGCGGAGTTTTGGAGGCGGCGGGGGGAGCATTGGGCGGCTTGAAGGAGACTTCTGAAATCAGCAATCTTTGTTCATCAATCGTCAATGGTTGGGGAGCGGCGGCGTTGAGTGGAGTGAGGATTGATGAGCAATCGATTTTTGATTTTTGAAGTGGTGCGCTGCGGGTGGTTTATGGCGTAAGGGCGCTGTGAGCTGATGAAGTCACTTATCGGTGCCTTTGTTGCGGTCGGCGGTTTGGATGCTTTTGACGAAGATGCTGATGAGTTCGTCGCACTCTTTGAGAATTGGGGTGAGGCGGGATTTGGGGCAGAGGGGCTTTCGTTCGATGATTTTGAGCCAAATGAGAGTCTCGCGGAGTTCTTTGAGGCAGACCTTCATTTTGTGAACGAAGTCGGCTCGCGATTCTGCACTTTGTGCCTCGCCGTAGTTTGGTGCGGGAGCGGTGCCAGAGCGGACGAGTTGACCGGCGATGTGTCTGCCTGCTTTGGTGTCCGGCAGAGATTCCACGACGTTGATGGCGCGAACGGCGAAATCGACGAGTCGATCTTCGAGTGTGGTGGCTTGCTCGTTCATGATGGGGATGAGGCGAGTTTTGTGGGTCTGAAAAAATCAAAAATCAGCAATCCTTGTTCATCAATCGTCAATGGTTTGGGAGCGGCGGTGGCTTTGGATGGATTGACGAGTGATGAGCAATCGATTTTTGATTTTTGAGGTGGAGTGTCAAGGCACCGCAGTTTCTTCGAGCAATGCGGCGGCGGCTTCGGCTCCGGTGCTACCTTCGATGGTGTGCTCCAGGCGATGTGCCATGACGGGAATGCCGACGGCTTGGATGTCCTCAGGAAGGACCATGGGGCGGCCGTTGATGAGTGCCCAAGCGCGGGCGGCGGCTAAGAGTGACAAGCCAGCGCGTGGTGAGAGGCCGCGCCCGAGCGCGCGGCTGGCGGCGAGGAGATCCTGCAAGTAGTCGAGCAGGGCGGGAGAGACATGAACGGCGCGGGTCCAGCTTTGCAGCGCGTGGAGATCTGCGGTGGTGAGTGTGGACGGCATGGCACGGAGTAACTCGCGGCGATCCTGGCCCTGCAGGAGTGCGCGTTCGGCGGCGCGGTCGGGCGCGCCGAGCCCGAGGCGCATGAGGAAGCGATCGAGCTGTGACTCGGGGAGTGTGTAGGTGCCGGTTTGGGTGGATGGATTCTGCGTGGCGATGACGAAGAAGGGATCTGGCAGTGTGTGTGTGTGGCCGTCTGAGGTGACTTTCCCTTCCTCCATGGCCTCAAGCAGCGCGGACTGAGTTTTGGGTGTGGCGCGGTTGATTTCGTCGGCGAGGAGGACTTGAGCGAAAATGGGGCCACGGTGGAAGATGAAGGTGCCCGAATCGCGGTCGAGCATGGAGGCTCCGAGGATGTCGGCGGGCAATAAGTCGCTGGTGAACTGAACGCGGCGAAATTGAAGGCCTAAGGCCTGCGCGAGGGCTTGGGAGAGCATGGTTTTACCGACGCCAGGCTGGTCCTCGAAGAGCAAGTGTCCGCGTGCGAGCAAGCAGGCGATGGCGAGGCGCACGACATCATCTTTGCCGAGAATGATCTTCCCGACAGCGTGGATGAGGTCGTCAATTTGCTGCCGGGCCTGTTCAGCGCTGGCGGCGGGGAGTACGACATCTGTGGGAGTGGTTTGGGTGCGTGATGACATGTGTGGTGCGCAGTTTCACCGGAAACGCGTGGTTTGCGCAAGAGGGAAATGCCGCGTGGCATGAAGTGCTCAGTGATTAGTGCTCAGTCACATTCACCAGGCAGAGCATCAACTGAGCACTTCGCACTGAGCACTCCGGCGAGTCAGTGTCGCAAACAGGGTGACCTGCTTTCACCAGATCGTGTGAGAAATGCGAGCTAGGCACAGGCCCAGCGACCGCAAAACCAGCCAAGGGCGGCAGCGGTGACTCCGATCAGGATGCTGCCGAGTGCGTTAGCCAGAGCAAGCCATGAGTGCCCGCCGGAGAGGAGCACGTAAGAGTCGTTGGCGAGTGTCGAGAAAGTGGTGTAGCCGCCGAGGAAGCCAGTGGAGGCGAGAAGCCATGGTGCCTGGTCTTTGACTTTCATCATGGGCAGCACGCACAGGAAACCGAGGATGAAGCTGCCAAGGATGTTGGCGGTGAAGACGCCCCATGGGAAGGTGCTGCGCGGAAAGTAGCGTGTGATGCCGAGCACGGTCAGATAGCGCAGCACGGAACCGAGGCCGCCGCCGAGGAAGACAAGAAGTGCATTGCGCATGAGTGGTGGAGGTCAGGATGCGTCGGCGGTTTCTTTGACAGGCTCAGTGCTGGCAGTCTGATTTTCACCAACGGCATGCGCCGTGTCGCCAGCGCGGAGATGTGGGAAGTTCGGCACCACGCGCTGCTCGAGTGAATGGATGAGCTTGTCCCGCTGCTCTTGAGTGAGACCGTCGTCCGTGGTGAGCCAGCGCTGGCGGATGATGCCGCTGCGGCGGGCGATGAGGACTTGATAGCAGCCGTCGCGCATGCGGGCGTCGAGCCAGTGGATTTTCCGCCAAGAATAGTAGCGGGTACCATAGCGCACGCCTTCTTCGGAAATGACGAGACGGCAGCCATAGCCGGTCACCAAGGAGAAAAACAGCATGCTGCCAAAATAAAACATCACGCAACCCACGATGCCGAGAAGCACGGCAATGCCGATCTTGTCGGACTGGATGATGATATCATCTTGGAAAAACACCAAAGCCGTGCGCCCGAGCAAAAGGACAGCGGCACCGATGAGGAGTACACCCAAGGCACCGTGGGAGGGCTTGTAAGTCCACATGCCAGTGAAAATGACTCCAGGAGTTCGGGATTCATGGTTGTTTATGAGCATGGTGCATCCCCTTCATGTTCGCGTGCGCCACCAATGGTCTGCGGGACGATGCGTGCGCGCCAGACGTAACGCTGGAAGAGAACCTTCACGCTTGCCGTCATCGGCACAGCAAGGATGGCACCGAGCAAGCCACCTAGCAGCAGGGCCCACACTAAAACCGAGGCGATGACCGTCATCGGATGCAGGCCCACCGCCTCTCCGACGATGCGCGGAGTGATGAAAAGGCCATCGATTTGCTGCACGACGGCAAAGACGCCCGTGACGAGGAGCGGCAAGAGCCACCAGGGATCACCGGACACTAAAGCGCTGCCTCCTTGCACGCTGGCGATGATGACCGCAGGCACCCAGCAGATGGCGATGCCGAGATACGGGATGATGCCGAGCACACACAGCGCAAGGCCGATGAGAATGCCAAAGTCGAGTCCCAGCACGGCCAGACCGAGTCCCGTGGCGATGCCATTGATGAAGCTGACGAACAATTGACCACGGAAGAAGGCGATGAGGTAACCGTTGATCTCCGTGAGGCAGCTCACGACCTCGTCTTTGAAAGCGGAGGCGCGCAGTGGCAGGTAGTCGGACCAGGCGGTCTTGATCTTGGTGCTCTCGATGAGGAAGTAATAAAGATAGAGCGGCACGATGATGAAGGAGAGTAGGAAGCCGAACACGCCCAGGAAGCCGCCGAAGCCCGCTTTGATGAAACCCCAGGCATTCTTGGCCACCGTGGGCAAGGTGGTGCGGACCCAGTTGCCATTGAGGAACTGTTGGAAGTCGTACTCGTCTGCATCGACAAGCGTCGGTCCTGCTGGAGTCGTCGTGACGGTGGCATCCGCAGGAGCTGGAGTTTCGACCGTAGGCGCGGGCGTGTGCGGCAGCAGAGTCACTCCGTAGTCTTTCTCGATCTTCTGGGAGAGCTTGATGAGGGCCTCCCGTGCGTTGCTGGTGTACATGGGCACCTTGCGCGCAAGCGCAGAGGTCTGCTCGCCGAGCTTGGGCACGATGTACCATGCCAGGCCGCCGATGGCCATGGTGAAGACCACAAAGACAAGCGGCACCGCCTTGAAGCGGCTCAGCCCACGCCGCTCCAGCCATTGCACACCCGGCTCCAGCAGATAAGCCAGCACACCCGCCACGGCGAAGGGCACGAGGATGGGCTGCAAAAACGATAGCACCTGTGTCACCAGATAAACCAGTCCCACGGCGAGCGCGCCGATGATGGTGAAGGAGATGGCCGTGATGGCGGACCACAGCGTGGCACGCTGAAAGGCTGTCGGGAGATTGGTCATGCGCTGGGGAGAAGTCCTGCGGAGTTTAGCGGTTTGGGTTGATTTGGGAACTGGAAAAAGCAGGGAGGAATCAAAGCCGTGACTTCAGCCCCCGCTGCGCATTGCAAATCGGCTGTGTGGAGGTACTCTCGCCGTTATGCCCGCACCCCAACCGCTCGACCCTGCCCAAGTACCCGCGCTGGCCTTGGCCACCATGAAACAGGCCAAGTTTCCCGTCCTGGCGACCTGTGATGGCCAGCAGCCGCGCGTGCGCCCCGTGTCACCCGTGAAGACAGATGGCTTTACCGTCTATGTGGCCAATCTACGACGTTACGGCAAGACCAAGGAACTGGAGGCCAATCCCAACGCTGAACTTTGCTACACCGATGAGCATCACCATCAGGTACGCATCACCGCACGTGCCGAGATCGTCACGGAGCGCCCCCTTCTGGAAGAGATCTGGAATGCCAACCCACTGCTGCGCGCCTACCTCGGCAGTATCGATAACCCTGAACTCATTGTTTACCGTTTTGTGCCAAGCCGCGTGCGCTACATGCAGGAGTGGGCGCTGGATTATTACGAAGTGAAACATGACCAGTTATGAGCGGGCGAAGAAATCATCGG
>JANOBP010000313.1:0-1153 GCA_031411715.1 Verrucomicrobiaceae bacterium
GCCTGGGGCAGCTTGATAAGCTTCATGAGCTGACTGAAAGGAAACAGGCCGCAGTCTTGCGCTATCGATTAAAATCTGCCCTGCTTAATCAGTGGCGGAACAGTCAGCGCCAACGACGCGCTGCACGATTAACGGTCTCCATTTCAGAGTTGGAAGAGTGTGAATGGCATCCTGTGATTCAAAAAACACCCTCTAGTGAGCTTGACCGTCTATGGGCCATTCAAATGGTCTCCGAGGCTCTGGCGAAACTAGGTGCCGAATACGGAAGCCACTGGCACATGGTAGAGACGGTGCTGTATAACGAGGGCAATGCTGGAACTCTAAGCGTTGCCCATCGGGTGGCATTATGCAGAGCGCGGAAGCGTCTTCGTATCCTGGTTAGTCCACGAGAGGTGCGCGAAGCACTCCTGGCTACAACTTGATCGTCAGCGACTTCAATGTCTGAAACCCAATGCCGCCTCAATGGTGTGAGCCGCATCTTCACGCCAGTGGATGATCTTGCTGGGCATGAGGCCACCGAAGATGAGGAAGACGACGCAGGCGGCTAAGGGCCAGCGTTCGCGGGGGAGAGCGTCGGGGATATCGATGACGTGTTTTGGCAGCACTCCGAGAAAAAGGATGCTGAAAAGGCGCATGAGATTGATGGCGTTGAAGGCGGTGGCGACGGGGAGACAGAGGCCGACCCAGGGGTGATTTTCCAAGGCTCCGTGGAAAAGGAGGTCTTCCGCACAATAGCCGAGCGTGCCTGGCAGTCCGATGAGCGCGAGGCCGCATACGAGAAAGAAGGTGGCAAGACGAGGGGCCTTGGTGGCGAGGCCGAGGTGGCCAGAGGGATCATCGATGACGCTGAGGCGTGCTTCGAGAACGCGAACGATGCAGATCAAGCCAGCCGAGGCCGTGGAGACGACAAGCCAATGAACGAGACCACCAGTGATACCTTCCGCATTGGCGGTGGCGAAGCCGACGAGGATGAAACTGGCCTGGCTAAGGCACAGATAGGCGAGCAGTCGGCGTGGCTTTTTCTCGGCAAACGAACGCAAGCTGGTAATGAGCGCCGTGGCGAGTGCAATAAGGCCGAGGATGTCGAGCGCGTGCTTAGCAGCGAGCGGAAGAGCCGTGGTTTCGGATCTGGCGATGAGGAGGGCTCCGAGAT
>JANOBP010000314.1:0-4856 GCA_031411715.1 Verrucomicrobiaceae bacterium
ATTCCAAAGCCATCGGCTTTGAGCAGTTCCGGTATCTATTCGACAAAGATGTGCAGCCTGAATGGGCCAAAGCAAAATATGACGAATTGAACGAGGGGCGAAAGATGGCGGTTAGATTCTACTGGTTCAAAGCCGAGTTGAACAACGGTGGTCTGCCGCAGTATTTCTGGAATTCCAGCGGCGACTTCAACACCGATCAGATCGCTGATCTCGAAAAGATTAGTTGTCACGCCGAATCGCGAATCCTGTCCGATGCCACTCGTAAAATATTCGGTTCGGTCGCACCATCGACCAACACAACGGAGCGACGCACACAGATACAGTCCTATTACGAAACTCACCCGTTCAATGACGACGATGATAGGGAACGATTGTCGCAGTTGGAGGACAAAGATGACCTGAGGTCCGAAACTGACCTGCTGACCGACGCTCAGAAATCCATCGCCAAAGCCTTGTGCGCTTGGTTCCGCTCCAACACCCATTTCTTCACCCGCTTGTCGGACAAATCATGATCACGCCCCGAGACATCGCGATAGCGTCCTGGAGTGTGCTGGTCCTCCGGCGCTTTCGAACGTCCTCAGGCCTCCGCAAAGCTCCAGAGGGCTGGAGCACTCCAAGACGCTCACGCGCACACGAGAGAACCTCACCACTCAAACTTCACCGGAAAGTCCGGGCAGAGCTTCGAGATCGTCGCCTCCGGCACATCATGCCGGTAGAAGGTCATTTTCCCGTCTTCGTCACAGAACCAGACTTCTTCGGCTCCACGAGCAAAGTAGAGCTGCATCTTGCCCATCATCTCGACAACGCTGTTGGAATAGGAACGAACTTCGACGCAAATCTCCGGCGCGATAGGCATGGAAGCCGCACGGCGATGCGGGCGGAGGCGATCATTGGAGATCCAAGCCACATCTGGCACCTTCACTCCGTCCGAGGTTTCGACCGCGCATTCTGTGATCACACGACCACCCTTGAGTTTCTCACGAAGAATGGCTCCGATTTCAGACTGAAAGCCTCCGTGCCAGTTGGATGCAGGACTCATGACGATTTGGTTAAAACGATTCGTTTCGATCTTGTAGGGCAGGTCCTGCAAGGTCGGGTCTTCGCAAATTTCTTTCCAGGTGCGCATGGGGCAATGATGCCTCCCGGACCGGCTTCCCGCAACATTCAATTCTCCCTCTCATGAACGCCCTTTCCCGCCGCCACCTCCTCTCCCGCGCCTCCACCGGCTTCGGCATGGCCGCTCTCGCTGGCCTCATGCAGGAAGAATCCCAGGCCGCGCTCGTGAATCGAGCCAAGCGTTTCGCTCCCAAAGCACGCAGCGTCATCTTCCTCTACATGAGCGGCGGGGCGTCGCATGTCGATTCGTTCGATCACAAGCCCATGCTCAAGAAGTTCGAGGGCAAACCGATGCCGGGAGCCGTCAAGAAGACGCAGTTCAACAACAACGGAACCGTCCAGCCTTCGCATTGGGACTTCAAACGCTACGGGCAGTCGGGCCTTGAGGTGAGCGATCTCTTTCCGCAGATCGGCGGCGTGGCGGATGAGTTGTGCATGATCCGCAGCATGACCGCGAAGTTCAGCGAGCATGCGCAGGGGAACTATTTCATGCACACTGGCTTTCCCTTTTTGGGTAATCCCAGTGCCGGAGCGTGGACCAGCTACGGCCTCGGCACCGAGTCACGCGATCTCCCCGGCTACGTCGTGTTGCAAAGCGGCGGCGCGGCCACTCCGCATGGCGGCGTGGGCCTTTTCAGCAACGGCTTCCTGCCTGCACAGCATCAGGCCAGCGTCGTGAAGGCTGATGAAGCCGAAGCCGTCACGAATATCCGCCCGCGACAGCCACAGGACATGCAGCGCAAGCAACTCGACTTCATCGGTGCCATGGACAAACGCTTCGCTAGCACCACGCAGCACGACATGCACGTCGAGGCCGCGATTTCGAACTACGAGATGGCCTGGCGCATGCAATCCGCCGTCCCTGACCTCTGCGACATCTCCGGCGAAACCGAAGCAACGAAGAAACTCTACGGTCTCGACGATCCCGAGCCGAAAAAAGCCGCCTACGCACGCCAATGCCTGCTCGCCCGCCGACTCGTCGAACGCGGTGTGCGCTTCATCGAACTCAGCACGCTCGCCTACAACCTCGGCGGCGGCAACGGAGCCAATCCCTGGGACCACCACGGTGCGATCAAGGAAGGCCACGGCAAGATGGCCAACAAAATCGACCAGCCCATCGCAGCACTCATCAAAGACCTCCGCTCATGCGGCCTGCTCGACAGCACGCTGCTCGTCTGGGCCGGTGAATTCGGCCGCACGCCCTTCGCACAAGGCAACAACGGTCGCGACCACAACCCCTATGGCTTCACGGTCTGGATGGCCGGCGGCGGCGTCAAAGGCGGCCACGTTTACGGCTCCACCGATGAATTCGGCTACAACGCCACCGAAAACGTCTGCACCGTCTATAATATGTGGGCCACCGTGCTCCACCAAATGGGCATCGACCACGAACAACTAACCTACCGCTTCAGCGGCCGCGATTTGCGGCTTACCGATGTGCATGGGAATGTCCTGCGGGACATTATTGCGTGATGAATGCCTCGCTCACTCGCCGCCAGATGCTCACCAGCGCCTCCACGGGCTTCGGGATGGCGGCGTTGGCAGGTTTGATGCAGGCGGAGACGCCGAGGGTGCATCGGGCGAAGCGTTTTGCACCGAAGGCACGCAGCGTCATCTTTTGCTACATGAGCGGCGGCGTGTCGCACATCGACTCGTTTGATCCGAAGCCGCTGCTCGAAAAATTCGCGGGCAAGCCGATGCCCAGCGAGGTGAAGAAGACGCAGTTCAACAACAACGGTACCGTCCAGCCCGCCCACTGGGCCTACAAGCGCCACGGTCAGTGCGGCATGCCAGTGAGCGACCTCTTTCCGCACATGGCCACGGTGGCGGACGAGTTGTGCGTGATCCGCAGCATGACGGCGAAGTTTAGCGAGCATGCGCAGGGGAATTTCTTCATGCACAGCGGCTTTCCCTTCGTCGGCTACCCCAGCGCCGGAGCGTGGGCCAGCTACGGCCTCGGCACCGAGTCGCGTGATCTTCCGGGCTACATCGTGCTGCAAAGCGGCGGTGCCAGCGTGCCGCATGGCGGCGTCGGCTTGTTCAGCAACGGATACCTTCCCGCCCAGCATCAGGCCTCCATCATCAGGGTCGATGAAGCCGAAGCCGTGAAAAACATCCGCCCGCAGGAGCCTTTCGCCACGCAGCGCAAGCGTCTCGACTTCATCAGCGCGATGGACCGTCGCTTTGCCGCCACCACGCAGCACGACACGCATGTGGAAGCCGCCATCGCGAACTACGAACTCGCCTGGCGCATGCAATCCGCCGTCCCAGACCTCTGCGATCTCTCCGGCGAATCCGCCGCAACCCAAGAACTTTACGGCATCGACCAAACCGGCACCACCACCGCTGCCTACGGCCAGCAGTGCCTGCTTGCGCGGCGATTGGTCGAGCGCGGCGTGCGTTTCATCGAGCTGAGCTGCCTTCCGCAGAAGATCGGAGCCGGACAAGGCCCGAACCCGTGGGATCAGCACGGCGAGATCAAAAAAGGCCACGGCAACATGGCCCGCCAGGTCGATCAGCCCATCGCCGCGCTCGTCAAAGACCTCAAATCACGCGGCCTGCTCGACAGCACCCTCGTCGTGTGGGCGGGCGAGTTCGGTCGCACGCCCTTTGCGCAGGGCACCGATGGTCGCGATCATAACCCTTACGGCTTCAGCATCTGGATGGCCGGTGGCGGCATCAAGCCCGGCCACATCTACGGAGCCACCGACGAGTTCGGCTACCACGCCATCGAAAACGCCTGCACCGTCTATGACATGTGGGCCACGGTGCTGCATCTCATGGGCATCGACCACGAACAACTCACCTATCGTTTCAGTGGCCGCGACCTGCGGCTCACCGATGTGCATGGGAATGTGCTGCGGGATGTGATCGCCTAGCCGGAGCGCGAGTATGGCTTTAGCCTACTCGCCTGTTTTGAGGTCTTGCGTGACGATGGGAGTTGAAAGTGGCGAGTGGTCTTCGACACACTCGCGCTCCATGTGATCACGCCTCCAGCTTCCATGGGCCGCGATACTCACGTCCAAGCAGCTTGCTGGCGTCGGCATCGCCGATGATTTCTTCTTTGACCGGGTCCCACTTGAGCGGGCGGTTCACGAGGAAGGAAATCAAAGCGAGGTGTCCAGGTGTGGCGCTGCGATGGGCGGTTTCGACTGGCGTAACCGTCGGCTGGCGGCTCTTGACGCAGTCGAGGAAGTTGCGATGGTGGCCGGGAGTGTTGTACAGCCGGGTCTTGATGATGTCATCACCGAGAACAGGTGCTGCGGAAGATTCCACCACGGCGCTGTTCGGGTCCTTTTCATCTTTGCGCTTCTTGACGACTTTCTTGAGCGCCGGATTGGATGAATCGTAGCTGCCACGATTCACATGCACCCAGCCGTCAGTGCCGATCCATTTGGTGCCCATGGCAATGTCGGAATGACCACCGGCGATGGTCATGGTGATGTCACCGGCATACTTGGCTTCGGCGCGATATTTGGTGGCGGTGTTCCAGATGTCGGTGCGCGGTGGCATGTCCACCTGGATAGGATTGATTTCCGTCGGGCCGCTGCTGTCCATGTCCATGCCCCAATGCGCGATGTCGCAATGATGTCCAATCCAATCGAGGAGCTGACCGCCGCCGATGTTGTAGTCCCAGCGCCAGTTCTTGTGAATGCGGCACTCGATGTAGTCCTGCATCGTCGCCGGGCCGATCCACATCTCGTAATCGAGTTCGGCGGGTGGTGGCGTGACGCTGCGTT
>JANOBP010000315.1:0-8428 GCA_031411715.1 Verrucomicrobiaceae bacterium
CTTCAGCGAGCCCATGCCACGGTATTCTTTAAAGGTGCGTCCCTGCCATTTGACCATGTTACCTGGACTTTCAGAAGTCCCGGCGAGTAATGAACCTAGCATGACGCAGTCGGCACCTGCAGCGAGGGCTTTGACGATGTCACCGGAATAGCGGATGCCGCCATCGGCGATGACAGTTACTCCTGCGGGGCGACAGATGGCGGCGACTTCCTGCACAGCGGTGAACTGCGGCATGCCGACGCCAGAAATGATGCGCGTGGTGCAAATGGAGCCAGGGCCAACGCCGACTTTGACGGCGGAAGCGCCTGCTTTGACGAGATCCCGCGCGCCATCGGCGGTGACGACATTGCCAGCAACGATAGGCATGTGCGGGCCGAGGTTTTCACGCAATTTGGCAATGACCTGCATGACGCGCGTGGTGTGGCCGGTGGCTGCATCAATGAATACGGCATCTGCACCCGCCGCCTGCATGGCAAGGCCACGTTGCACGCAGTCGTCACCGACACCGACAGCAGCGCCGACGCGGAGTTGGCCGTTGGCATCCTTGGC
Organism: Verrucomicrobiaceae bacterium; assembly: GCA_031411715.1. Taxonomy (GTDB): domain Bacteria; phylum Verrucomicrobiota; class Verrucomicrobiia; order Verrucomicrobiales; family Verrucomicrobiaceae; genus Prosthecobacter. The sequence continues at coordinate 550 of JANOBP010000315.1, forward strand.
GGCGCTGGTGAACATCTGACGCTTCACGATGTCTTGCTTGGTGATGAGACCAGCGAGCTTTCCGGCAGAATCGACGAGAGGAAGTTTCTCGATGCGGTGCGCGTAGAGAATTTTGAGAGCGTCTTCGAAACTTGTCTGCGGAGTGCCAGTGGCGAGGCGCTCAATGGGCGTCATGATGTCACGCACGGGAGTCGTGGCGTCTTCGATGTACCACATGTCACGGCTGGTGACCATGCCGGCAAGTTTACCCTGAGAATCGACGACGGGGAAGCCGCTGACACCTTTCTCATGCATGAAGCGCTGCAGATCGCCCAGGAGAGTATCGGGGGTGACGCAGTGCGGCTGCTGGATGACGGTATTTTCGGAGCGCTTCACCCGCGCAACGTGCTCGGCCTGCTGATCGATGGGGCAGTTCCGGTGGATGACGCCTAGACCACCTTCACGTGCTAGAGCGATGGCCAGATCAGCCTCCGTAACGGTATCCATGGCCGATGAGAGCACAGGAACATTGAGACCGATGGAGGCGAGTTTGGTGGAAACATGAACGTCACCTGGTAAAACCTGGCTGTGCGCCGGGAGGAGGAGAACGTCGTCGAAACTTAAAGCGAGAGAAGGTAGATCACCCATGCGCCATTCAAGCGGTGATCATGCTGCTGTCATGCGGAAAGTTAACTGGAAATGGCGATACAATCAGTTTGCGCCCGGACGATAAGTGCGGGTCTTGCCAGTGAAGGGGTCAACTTGGATTGTGTAGAAATTTTTAGGAAGAGTCGCAGCCGTAATGACCTGATCCCCCTGCTCGCCGATGAGGGTGACAAAGCTAGTCGGCAGGGTCTGGTAAACCAATGCTGCGATACCAGAGGTGGTAACGCCCACCTGACGACAGGAGCCATCTGTCATGAAGCGCAAGGCACAGTACTCGGCACCTTGCACCCCTGAATAGGTCCCATCACCACCTGGTATTCGATCGGTGATGCTGGAACCTGTTAAAGCAGGAGATAGAGTTGTATTGTCAAGGAGCACAATACCCGTTGGGAAGCGCACCATGGTGCCCACTGGCTGAATGACTTCTGTAACGGCTGTGCCGCCGCCTGTAGCCGGGGGTGTGGTAACTTTGAACATTTGATAAGCACGGAAATTCACCACCTCATTGAGAGGTGTCTTGTATTTGAAGAATCGGACTTCGACGGGCAGGTTCTGTGACATGGCCATCTGCTGGGCCTCTCCGAAGAAGCCAACGACGCTATCCCCTGCTGAGCTTAGCTTGGAAGCGTTCATGGATTGCATGAGAGAAGGGGCACTCATCGCAAGAATAAGGACAATGATCGAGACTACGACCAGAGTCTCGATCAGCGTGAAGGCGGAAGAGAGGCGTCGGTAGATGCGAGAAGAGAAAACTTTCATGGGAAGTAAGGTCTGAGAGGAACACCCGAAAACAGTGAGTCTAGGAACTCCAACGAGATTGTTTCATCGCAATGGTCGTGGTGAAAATGCGGTAGTTGAGTTTTTTCTTTCTGAGCAAGCTGATGAGCTCACCAGGTTCTTTTGTTGTACCGATAAGATCCTTTGTGTACGAGCTAGCACTTTTAAATAAGCTACCTGCCATAGATACCACCTCCGCCTGCAGAGCCGTGTCACGAGACAATTGCTCTCCACCGAGACCATCAAGGGCTACCATGGTGACCTTGAGCATTGGTGGCATCAGGTGCCGAGTTCCCTGGCTGCCGGCGGCAGTCGAAGTCGCTCCGGGGTTGGAGACAAGGGTCGAGTCATAGAAATAATTGGGCGCTATGGATGTGGGGTCAACTGATGAGCCTGTGGTCTCTAATTGAGGTGAAATAACCAGGGCCAAAATATTCTCCGCCACCGGCCGGGTGAATGAACGAGTTGCAGTGGTCTCAGATGCGGTGACGACATTGGTAATGGCGTCGTTAAACCACTCCTTGGAGTGCGCGGTAATAGGCCGAAGTGATGCCTGATAGATGCGGTTTTTTTCAGATGTGGGGCTGTACTCCATCAGACGCAGTCTGAAACGCGTCGGCACTGTTTTGAGGGCTGAGAGAAATGGCGGACGGAAAGCTTCGTCGCTACCCCAAGCCACAAAATAACCGCGGCCGCAGAGGAGATTGACCAAGCTTTCCGTGTTGGCCACGGTGGCTCCGCTTGCAGCGACCAAACTGGTGACGCCCAAAGGTGCCTGGAAAAAGATCGCGTGGCCGGGATAGGTCGAGGCGCTACCACCCAGTACACCACTCGCCCCAGCCGCAGGACCGCAGATAAACTGCAATTCGGACTGCCGGATATAGTTTTTAGCTTTCGTAACCGTGTCACCAACGGAATCGTTGGCGAGCGTGTCGAACTCGTTTTGATAATAGGTGTTCAGCGTGGCCTGGCTGATATTTCGAGTCAAGATATCGAATGCAATACGAGCCTCGCGGAACTGGGACACATTGGAGTTGGCCCTGACCCAAGTCCGCTGGACAAGAGCGACAAAATTGGAGACGACCAGCATCAGGATCACCAAAACCGTCATGGAGACCATTAACTCGACAAGGGTGAAGGCTCGCTTCATGCGAGGCGCGTTAACGAAGCTGTGAGATAGACCCAAAGAAGGTGGTAGCGGCTTAAAAGTCATGTTGCTTGAGGTTAGCGGGTTTTGGCCAGCAGATGATGAAAGGTGGTGTAGGTATTCGGATCCGCCCCATCAAAGCTAAAGTTGCTTCTAGATGTTGTCGCAATGCGAATGACGACGCGCGCCAGATAAGGCTGATCGGTGCTGGTGCCGGAAAGAAAAGCGGTCTGAGTGAAATCAGCTTCCGTAACATAAGTGATGTCCACCGCATCCTCGGTGACTTTCAGGCCCTGGTCATTATACAGGCTTTTTACCTTGTTGCCAACCGCAGCACCAGACGTAGCGGCATCCGGCAATGGAATGTCGGGCCCCTTGGGCTTGATCGTGCGCCAATTTGTGACGTTTTCGAGATCCCGTATGATCTGCTCGATGATGTTACGATTGATGGTGAGTTGGGCGGTCTTGCGTGACATTTCCAACCCTTCAGGAAGGAGACCAAGACAAGTAACGATGCCGAGCGCTGCTATGGCTACGGCTAGAGCTACTTCAACCAAGGAGAAGCCAGCCTGAGCGCTACGATAAGAAAGGCGATTCGATTTCATAATCTTGAAATGAGTATTGAAGTGACAGTTAAATCTCTATCTCTAAGGGCTGAAGCGCTTGCTTTCCAAGACACGGAAACGGTAAAACACATCCAAGGGCAGAGCGCTCAGTGGAGCGCCACTGGCAGCGTAGTCTGGAAGGTTGGCATTATCATTCGGGTCAATGTAGCGCTCAATGAGAGTGGAGCCACGATACTCGCTAAGGACTGTATCCTTGGTAGCATCAAACGAGTTGACGGGCACGGAACGGGCTTTTTTGACAACTTGAGCGCGGACATGAACGCGGAAGGTATTGCTACGCGTGGTGAGACGGGCGTAGAGGTTGGAATAGGGGCGCTCTCTCACGTTGTCTCCAGTGGCACGATTCGTACTCCAAAAGGTATTCATCGTGGTCTGGAAGATATTCGAACTCGCCGTCGTGCTCGTGACAGCGGGCAGTGTGGTGCTGTCCAGCGTAGCGGTGCCGGTTACGCCGCGGGGAATCAGATGCATCTCACAGATCTGGCTGGCGGAGCGGAAAAGCCCCTGAGCTGCTGCAGCACCGCCTGATCTATGATGAAACTTCAGATCAAACTGCCGCAGTGTAGAGCGCACATCAATGGGGCGGTGCCAGTAACGTGCGTCCGAGTCTTTCCAGAAGGTCTCTTCCCATTGGTTGGTGTTTTTGTTGAGCGTGTTGAAACGTTTGGAGTCATTGACCTGACTATTCGGAACGGCAGTAATGAACTCGCCCTTCATGACCGCGTGCATGGCGGTGGCGCGGCGGATATTGGTGAATGGCATGATTTGGTAGTTCATGTTGATGCGACCGGCCACTGAGAGGGGCTCGCTAATGGCATAGGGCTCCACAACGGGCATGTAGAACATGTCGAGCAGGTAATGATCCGACGGATTGCTGGCACCAGGATGGTCCGAGACAGAGGCTGGAGCGACCGATGCGACATTGGCATGTGGGCGGAACAAAAGCGTGCGCCAAGGGGCAAAGTTGTTGTTGGTCGCACCAGCGATACCGTTCGACTTGGGCAAGGAGCCCGAACCACCTGCCCAGACTCCCGAGGGAAGGGAACCGAACATGACGGGGGAGGAGACCAAGCGGTTAGGCGTCATGTAGATGCCGCTGCGCCAGTCCTCTGCGCTCTCCCATGATTCGTAAAAATAGCCGGAACGATAGTACCTCGTGACATTGCCACGAAGGTCTGGGCCAACGTAGAAGTTTCCTTCATCCGGTTTGTTGATGTAGGGACCATCACGGGAATTGGCGATACCGGCATCGAAGTCGCCAAAAGCATTGGCGGCAGCAGCCCAGACAGGGTCCCCAGGTAGATCCGGCTGCTGTGCTGTGACCTTTTTATTTTGAGTGGAGTTGATGGGATTGAGGTCATGCCGTGCTCCGCCGACCAGTTGCAACTCAAGTCGAACGTCAGGATTTGAAGTAACGTCGCTCGGAAGAGCGCCAAGACGTGCACCCGGCTCAGAGGTGCCCCACATGCCTGTGAAACTGTGCGCTTGGCGCACGGTGGCTCCATTGGAAGGATGTGGTCTCCAATATGTGCTGGGCACGTCGTACATGGCAGCGATGATACGATAGTCACCCACCGTGGGCACCATGGTGCGAATCACGTCACTGACGGCATCAGGAATGATACCAAATCCATTAGGTGTGCCTGGCGGGTTCCAAACACCGCCAGCTGACGTGTCGAGCCTTCCGCGAGTAGCCTGATTTTTGGAATTACCAGCGGCGTTTTGTGGAACTGGAGCCGGAGGGGTTTGCCAAAACATGGGATCAGAAGCACCGAAGCTAGGATTGACTCTGCCTGAGAAGCGATCAAGACAACCCGCGTAGTTTGCGCACCAGTAGTGGGGCCCTTGGCGCGAGCGCGTGTAGCGAATACGACCAAAGGAGTCAACAGTCTGCGTGTAGGGCGCGGAGCCCCCTGCTGTACTACCATCTGGCAATGGATTGGTCGAGCCCACCAAATGCGGCACAGGAATCGAGGAGGGCAGGCCGGAAAGATTGACGTTGATGATCTGAATGGGCTGAGAGCTTTGCCAGTTATGCGTATCGAAAATCTTGATTTTGAGATCTCCCCCAGGGCAGGTCAGCGTCATGTTGGTGTTGCGATTCACCGTGACGAAGTTGCTGATGAGATCGTAGTCGGCGAGGGCATTGTGCCCGGAGGTGTTGCCACCGCCATAGTTAAGATCCGATGGCATGCTGACGGCCCCGTTACCGTTGATGCTGCGTGTGCGGCGCCCGCCAACCATGGCCGAAGGAGAGGCGTGTCCGCCGACTGAATGCACATCCTGGAATTCATAAAGGTTGTCATTGGATTTGATCGCAATATCGCCCGTAGTGGGGAAGAGACGTTGATTATTGAGCTGGATCTGGTTCACGTAGGTACCGTCGAGGACAATGGTGTATTCGGGGAAAAACTTGGTCCAGCCAAGGCTGGGGCAGAAGGTCTCAAGCAGGAGCATGACCTGCACACGCTTTTCGCCTTCTCCGAGCGGGGTATCCAAGGCCAAAGAGGCATTCCAGTTGGCTGGATCATAGCCTGGATGCTTGGATGGGTGATAATTATTAACGGCAGGATTTGTACCGTAAAGAGCCTGGTTTGTGCCGCTAAGTGGCGGATAGTTGGAGAACCATTTGGCGGGATTGCCCGCAATGTCTGAACCTGTCGTGTAGGGATAAACGTCTTTCATGGTTGCCGCCCCTCCTCCCAACGTCTCCGGATCAAAGTATGGAGCAGTGCCGCCACCGCTCCTGATGGCGCCACCAGGCCCCCAACCGACAGCGCCTGTGTCATTAAGTCCATCGGCGGTGCATATGAACTGGAAACCGATCTCCGAGATGGTGAACATGCGACCAAATCCACGATAGGAAGTGGTCCCTTTCTGCCAGATGGCAGGCGTCACCATACCATGGCCTGGCATGACACCTGTGCGGGCGGTATTGACGTTATTGGCACCTTTCTGAGCAGCCAGATTGTTCAGACTTGATGCCTTGGGTGAAATACGCTGGTCGGTGAAGGTGCGCGCATCTCCATCCATGGCATCGCGGGCGGTGTAACGGGCGGAGCCACCCTGGCCGCTTCCCGCCATGCCGTTGTTGTTGCGAGCCAAAATGCCATCGTAGAGATTGATGCACCGGATGTAGTCATAGAATTCAATGGCCATCTGGTTGACATTGTCGCTGCCGTATTTCTGAGAGAAATTTTTCACGGCGGAACTTGTAGCGCTGCTGGCAGCGGTGGCGGGGTAGGTCGCGCCGCCCATCACGGCCGTGAGGTAAGTCAGCAGTTGCTCATTGCGTGGCAGTTTGACGTCGATGGTGCTGTGGCGGTTCTCTTTGCGACGGAAGAAGTAGGTTTTGCTATCCGCTGAGCCACTGGTTGGCTTACGCATGGTGCCACAGAGGGCGATGATGTTATCAAAGCTGGTGCGGTAGTTATCTCCAAGAGATTCATCCGCCAGTGGCCACATGCAGATGCGCGGGAGTCCGTGGATGGAGAATTCCGGCGAGCGACTTTGAGCGGTCAGAAAGAAACGTGAACGCTCCAGCTTGTCATTGTCGAAAAAGGGGATGTTACCGCCAGGCATCATGAATTGGGCTGGTTGCCTGCCATTGGTGGTCGAGTAATCCGAGTCCGTGAAGAGCATTTCATCCACACTGGCGAAGAGTCGCTCGGATTTGGCGGCGGAGAGATCCACGAGGTCGGCTGGATCCTCTTCATTGTTTCGACTGGAGAAATCATCCTGCGCGAAAGGCTTGGTGCCAGCATCGGAACCGCCGGAACCAATTTTCGGCATGAGCGTGTAGATTTTGTTCTTGAGTTCAACAATCTGGCTCACGGTTAAACCCTGATTGGGCTCGAGTGGGTCAAGTCGGTAATTGGGTGCAAAAATCGCGCTGAGAGCAACGGTAGCTGGGTGGCCGGGATAGCGCTGGTATTCTCTGGAGGCTGCTGGGAAGTGAGCCCAGCGACGGTCGCGCTCATGATAATAGTATGGTGAGCCCATGGTGGTGGGCTCTGAGGCGGTATTGATATTAATCTTGCAGGATTCATCATCAGTCCAGAATGCCATGCGTCCGACAATGGGATTGGTAACGGACGGAACCACCGAGCTGGAGCTCACAAAGGTGTTGCTCTCATTTAAAGTGCCGGTCGTCCCATCCTGAAGCACATACAGCCATTCCACAGGCATCGGGAGACGCAGCGCGGATGAGGTGGATGCTTCGGTAGGTAGCACCACGCGATCGGCGTAGCTCACACTGCTTGCACCACCACCGGTATCCGGAGTGTTTTCGGAATAGGAGAAACCGGCAATTCGGGTCGTGTTCAGGGAACCATCGAAATCAGCCGTCTGTGCGCCACTGTCATTCCAAGCAGCGCGGGGGTCGATGACTGGGAAGAAAACGGCATAAGAACCCGCTCCCGCGCCACCACCCGTGAGTGGTGGACGAATGACTGGCTCATTGAGATCGACATACCTGCTTGGCAGAGTGTGCCAGTTGGTGGGAGGGAGTTGCCCGGCACCATAAAGAACTGATTCTGAACTGCCGGTAACCTTCATTGTCGTGGCTGAAAAGAGCTTGTAGGCCGCATTAAAAGTGCCGTTGGCGTTGTAGACGCGAACCATACCAGGCTGTGTGGCGTGGGTGGTGCGCTCAGCCCCTGTGATGCTGTTTTGCCCATTTTGG
>JANOBP010000316.1:0-1441 GCA_031411715.1 Verrucomicrobiaceae bacterium
GGCTCGGCGATGCATGAATACCACCTCGTTTTGCGCGGCACAACGGATGAGGCGCGCGCGGAGGCCTTTCGACATCGCGTGATGGATGTGAGTGCGTTTTTGATGAAGATCGGCCTGCGTGAGCCGCTGCGGGAGACAACACTAAAGGTGGCCTATCACGATGCCTGTCATCTCTCGAACGCGCAGAATGTTCGCAAGCAACCGCGTGACCTTTTGAAGGCCATTCCTGGGCTGCAACTGTTCGAAATCACCGATGCGCATCTCTGCTGCGGCAGCGCGGGTAGTTACAATATGGACCAACCCGAGATCGCCGCCTCATTGGGTGAGCAAAAAGCACGCGCGGTGATCGCGACGGGAGCTGACGTCATTGCCACGGGGAACATCGGTTGCATGACACAACTGCGGCTGCATTTGAAGAAACAGGGAGCAGAGATTCCGGTCAGGCACACGATTCAAGTCTTGCGTGATGCGCTTCTGCCTGAGTAAAGTCTGGCCCATTCAACATGACTGCTTCTCAAATAGCTCGGGTCAGAATCAAAGTGCTTCTTGTCTCCTTGAAGCGCTGCTTGGGCTGGATTCTCGTCAGCGTGGCCATGCTGGGCCTTTTCAGCATGGCCGTTGAATCGGTGGTTGGAGAGCTATCGTGGCTTAGTGGGCCCTATCTGACGATTGGAGCCACGCGCTTTGATTGCTCAACCTGGTGGGGCACTGGCGTGCTGCTACTGGTCCATCTGTTTGTGCTAGCGTGGGGTCGGGATTTGGTGTGACCGCTCCCCTCAAACTTTCAATCCTGTGAAGAAGCCTTTCATCCTTGCAGCTGTAGCGGTACTAATCACTGCGGCCTGTTTCTGGTTACCGAGTGCCCGGAAGGCAAAGATGACTACTCCGGCAATTGTGCAAGCCCTGGATCCGGCTGCCTTGCCGGTGCAGGGATCAGATTTTCACATCGTCTGGGAAAAGCCGGTAACTGTGGGGAATCTTTCTGGGGTTGCGAAGGCCGTGCGTCTGGTTCGGCCGGTGAAAATCGGCAACGGAAGCCCGCCTCTGCCCGACTTTGTAAAGCCTTATCTATCGATCTATGCGCAGAGCAAGGACATCGACCAGCTTTCCAACGATCAGGTTCTGAGATTTCTGTGCAATGAAGCACGCCAGCAAATGACTGCGGCCGACATCGAACTGTCACGGGAATCTCACAAGACTCACCCTCATTTATTTCAACAGTGGATCAACTGCATGATGTTTTTCGAATCCCCTTCGCTACGCTGCATGTTCGTCTGTTATTCACTCAATGAACCGGTGACAACAGCTGATCCCGCAGCTGGAATGGCGGCCTCACCGCTGATTTATGAAGAAGAGGAATGGCGGTTGTGGGTGGGCGACGATCCGTCCAAACGCGTTGACCTGCTCGCAGCCAATTTGAGCCCTACCAGACCATTCCAAG
>JANOBP010000317.1:0-12872 GCA_031411715.1 Verrucomicrobiaceae bacterium
TGTCGAGTTCGAGCTTCACTTCACGAACCTGCCAGGGCTTGTTCAGCCCGAGCACCTGTTGATATAAATCGGTGTCTTTCACCCTGGCTTCCTACTCCTCCACTTCGACCTTTTCACTCCCAACTTTTTGCCCGAAGAGCCTTAATTCATTGCCATTCGGGGCGAGGGTCGATTCTCGACAGGTGAGGTATGGCGGGTAGACTCGCTGCTATGCCCAGGCAGCTTCGTATTCAATATCCAGGCGCACTATATCACATTACCGCACGCGGGGATCGGCGGGAGGACATCGTGCATGATGACGGGGATCGTGAGATGCTGCTAGCGACGCTGGCGGAGGCCTGCAAAAAGGCGGGATGGGAAGTGCTGGCCTGGGTGATTATGGATAACCATTATCATTGGCTGCTGCGCACACCGAAGCCCAATCTGGTTGCGGGGATGTCGTGGTTTCAAAGCACCTACACGCAGCGCTATAACGCACGGCACCGGGTGTGGGGGCATTTGTTCGGTGGACGTTACAAGGCGATCCCGGTGCAGCCACAGGAGAGCGGCAGTGGCGATTACCTCAAGACGCTGATGGACTATATTCATCTCAATCCCGTGCGCGCCAAAATGGTGGGCAGTAAACAAGGATTGGGACTGCTGGATTACCGCTGGAGCAGTCTGGCGCAAGGTTACGCACTGCTGCCCAAGAAGCGGTCCAAGTGGCTGAAGGTGGAGGAGGGACTCAAGATCTTTGATCTACCGGACACTGTGGCTGGCAGGCGGCGATTTATTGAGCGCTTGGAGCAACGAGTCAATAAGTAGAAGCACAAAGCATGCGGATTGCCGATGGAGGACGTGTGCAAAGGCGGGCAAAGCACCCTGCGAAGAGGATGGTTCTGGGGCACGCAGGCTTTTGAAGAATGGCTGCGTGGAAAGGTTAGAGAGAGCGGCTCAAAGCCGGAAGGGCGTGCCCTGCGAATGAGCGCTGAAAGCAAAGCATGTCACGACAAGGAAGAAGCAGAACAAGTGGTAGCCGACGGGATGAGATGTCTCCATCTCAAGGTAGAGGAACTCAAAACCACGGTCGGCAGTGATCCCAGGAAAGTAGCCATCGCGCATGCGGTGCATCTGAAGACGGCCGTAGCAAGGCAGTGGACAGCTGCGAGATTGGAGATGAAAAGTGCGATGAACGTATGCCAGCAAATCAAGCGACTGAGGACAGGGAAACTAAACCTACCCAAGGAGGCACAGCTATGGCTGTCAAGAATCGACTCCTGACCCTTTCTTGCGAGACTGGAGCAATTCGTTCGCTGCACACGCTTTCTGGGGGCTTGCCGAACTTCCTGCAAAAAGTAGCCCAGATGACGAAAAGATGAATGCTTCCCAAATCACCGACGCAGAAGGATACAAACAGGCGTTAAAACTTTCAAATGGCTACCTGCTCATCACGGGAGACTCGAGCTGTGAAGCTTATCTGACCGTTCCCGTCCAGCTCGTAAAAGCGAATTTGCTCAGTGTCTCGGCACTGATGCTTGACTTGGAGTCTTTAGAACAGACTAACGCACTTTTTTCTGGTGATGTGAGCCAAGTCGTTTTTGCCGGCTATGATGCGTGGTTGGAATATGGCGTGTTTGCTCCTGGCGACAAGGTAACTGAGTACGGCGTGATCACCGACGGCCTCTGGCTTTCACCATTGTTCAACAAATTCAAGATCAAGGATCAAGTCTGGGACATTCTTTCTGGGCAGGCACCACGACTCCGCATGAATTTCACCGCCTCCGCTTGACCAAAAATAAACTCACCCGCGCACCGGCCGACTAGAACGACCACATCGCCTTTGAAGTGGTGGCCGTGGTGGTGGCGGCAGTGCTGACGGCACCGGCTGCCGGAGCCGAATAAGATACGCAGCCAAATAAGATACGCGGCTTAGAGTCCAAAGCCTTTGCGTTTGCTTTTGGAGAACCCGTCGGGCGTGGAGTCTTGAGAGTCGGGAGTGGCAAAATCGCCAATCTTTTCTAAGTCAGAGTTGTTTTGAAAAGAGTCGGAAGCCATAGCTGGGAAATATTGACTTCACATCCTGATTAAGACTGTGTCTTTATGGAAACATCCAATCTCGAACAAAAGCTTCCTCAACTCGCTGGTTATCTCACTGGTGCGTTTGATGCTGGGACTGCTCCTAGTGATGAAGAGTCATCTCAAACATATCTTCGTTCCCTTGAATTAAACGCTTTGTTTGAGGTGAAACATGGCTTGCAGTACTGCATTGAAAATACTGAACTGGTGAAACCTGCCGTGGAAGACTTGGCTTATCGTACCATGATGTGTGTTGAACATCTTCATTATTGGCTTCGAGATCGCTTAGATGAGACAAATCAAGTAATCTCAGAAAGAACAGGGGTTAGTGGGACCTAGGCGGATGAGGCACGCTTGAGCCTTGAGGTGGATGACGCGGTGCTGCTGGAGAACCGCGTGCTGAAGCGGCAGGCCGGGGGGGGCTGCTGTACCGCAGCGCGGACGGGCAGGCGGCGTTTCAGTTCATCCAGCCGCCCGTGCTCACGCCTAGCGCGCCGGAGGCGCTGCATGGGTATGTGACGCTGCCGCAGAGCGGCTGGCAGAGTGCGCTGTTTTCCCCGCTGACGGAGACGGCGGTGGGGAGTGGCACCTTCACCTGGAGTGCTGCGGAGACCTACGCGCCGTATTGGGGCTGGAGTATCACGGTGGGGGATGTGGGGACGGTGGAAGCCACTGCTTTTTTTGATTCATACGAAGAAGATTGATAGAAAAAACAGGCTGTAACTGCGTGACAGAATGACCAGAACCCTAACGCCGGAGGCATTGGCCGAATGGGCACACGAATCGAGCATGTGTCCCGTGGCTGTCGCTTGAGGTATCCGCTGGCAACCGATAGCCAATCTGCGGGTATGACCAGTTGCTCCACGGCGTCATTCGAGATCCAGTTGAGTGATCCCAATTAGAGGTCTTCGTCCCTGTCGTTATCTCCGGCTTTTCTGCCGCGTAGTTTGGCTTCCATGAAGGCGTCGAGGTCACCATCCATGACATCGCTGACGTTGCTGGTTTTTTCGCCGGTGCGGTGATCTTTGACCATTTGGTAGGGCTGGAAGACGTAGCTGCGAATTTGACTGCCGAAGCCGATGTCGCTCTTTTCACCGTATTGACGGTCGATCTCGGCTTTGCGCTTGTCTTCCTCAATGGTGTAGAGCTTGGCCTTGAGCATGGCCATGGCCTTGGCGCGGTTCTTGGGCTGGCTGCGCTCGATCTGACAGGCCACGATGACGCCGCTGGGAATGTGGGTGAGGCGCACGGCAGTCTCCACTTTGTTCACGTTCTGGCCGCCTTTGCCGCCAGCGCGGTAGGTGTCGATGCGCAGATCTTCGTCACGCACGACGATGTCGATGTCTTCTTCAGAGTCCGGTGTGACATCGATGGAGGCGAAGGAGGTGTGGCGCTTCTTCGCCGCATCAAAGGGGGAGATGCGCACGAGGCGATGCACGCCGCGCTCGGCCTGTAGGAAGCCGAAAGCGTTCTCGCCAATGATTTCAAGAGTGGCGGAGCGTGTGCCGACGTCGTCACCGGCTTCATGGTCGATCAACTCGACCTTATAGCCGCGACGCTGGCACCAGCGCTGATACATGCGCATGAGCATGTCCGCCCAGTCGCAGGCCTCCGTGCCACCGGCACCGGAGTGGATGGTGATGAAGGCATTGCCACGATCAAAGGGGCCGCTGAGGAGCTGATTGAGCTCGAAATTGGCCACGTCGGTTTCGAGCTTGGAGTGCTCTTGATTGACCTCACGCCATGTTTCGGTGTCGCCCGCTTCTTTGGCCAGCTCGATGAGGTCGTTGAATTCGTTGGCGCGCGATTCCAGATCCTGCAGAGGCAGAATCTTCTTCTTGATCACGTTGGTGCGGTCAATGGTCTTGCGTGCGGCATTCGGGTCATCCCAGAAGCCGGGTGCGGAGAGCCGATCCTCCAGCATGGCGAGCTCGTCGGTTAATTTGGGGACGTCAAAGATACCTCCGGAGTTCCCCCAACCGGACCTTCAAAGAGGCGGTGTCGAGGGACTGGAGATCTGTGAGGACGGACTTGCTGGATTTTTCCATACGGGGTAGATAGCGCGTGAGGCGGGCGGTTCAACGCCTTCTTTCTGCACCCATGGAAAAGACCCACGCCATCCTCATCGGCCGTCAGCGCCACAGCGAGACCAGCCTCATCGTTCAATGGTGCAGCGCTGAGGCCGGCATCTTCAAGACCATCGTCAAAGGTGCCCTGCGGCCTAAATCTCCGCATGCAGGCCAGCTGGATCTCTTTGTCAGTGCGGACATCTGTTACGTGAAGAGTAAGAGCAGTGATCTGCATATTCTGGCTGAGGCGCATTGGTCGAATCCGCGCCTGGGTTTGCGAAGCAGCTACGGTCGCGTCCTTGCAGCCACCTATCTCATCAAACTGATCACCCTCGTCGTCGAAACCGATTCACCTTTGCCGGAGGTTCATGCGCTGCTGTCTAAAGCCCTCGATTACCTTGCCGAAAAAGACCCCAGTGCGGCCCTCATCACTCGCTTTGAGCAGCGCCTCGCGGAATCACTCGGCATCGTGGAGCCTGACAAGCCATCGCTCGCCGCTGAGGCCATCGCTGATGTGTTTCACCGCAAGCTACCGGTGCAACGCAAGCAAGTCTTTGAATGGATGCGCCGATAGCATGAAGCAGTGGAAGATCTCCAGCACAAAAATACCGCGTCCTGCTCCAAAGCGCGTAGCAGCTTGATTTCAGCACATGCATCATCGTTCCATGGGCAAAGAATTCAGCACCACTCCGCAAACCGTTCCGCACGTCAGCACCAAACATCGCCGCATTGTCTCGCCAGTGCCGCATCCGGATTCCGTTCCCTTGCTGGAGCGCATGCGCGAGGTCGAGCCACTCTCAATGCGCGGCATGCCGCCCATCGTGTGGGAAAAGGCACGGGACATTTATGTCTTCGACAAATATGGCAATCAATGGCTCGACTGGAGCAGTGGCGTCCTCGTCACCAACGCAGGCCATGCCGCGCCGGAAATCTGCCAGGCAATGATCGATCAGATCAATAGCGGACTCATTCACAACTATGTCTTCCCGAGTGAGGAGCGCCTTCAAGCAGCCGAAATCATTGCCTCGGTCTCACCTGAAGGTTTGAAGAAAGTCTTTCTACTGAGCAGCGGCAGCGAGGCGACCGAGTGCGCCATCAAGCTGAGCCGCGCGCATGGCATCAAGGTCGGTGGCAATTCGAAAATCGGCATCATTGGCTTTGATCGTGGCTACCACGGTCGCACACTGGCCAGCCAGCAGGCGGGCGGGATGGGTGGTCAGAAATCGTGGATTGTGAATCTCGACAAGGCCATTATTCAGGCACCATTCCCTGACGGCTATTGGGAGAGTGACAGCAGCTTCGAGGGCTTTCTTAAAGCCATCGAAAAGAGCGGTTTGAAGCCCGCCAACATTGCTGGCGTCATCATGGAGAGCTATCAGGGCGTCGGTCCCGACTTCGCTCCCGTCGAATACATTCAGAAACTCCGTGCGTGGTGTGACGAGCATCAAGTCGTGCTCACCTTTGATGAAGTGCAGGCAGGCTTTGGCCGCACCGGTAAATTCTGGGCCTTTGAGCACTACGGCGTCACCCCTGATCTCATCTGCTGCGGTAAGGGCATCAGCTCCGGCATGCCACTTTCCGCCGTCATCGGCCGCGCACATCTCATGGATCAATTCCCGCCCGGAAGCATGACCAGCACCCACACCGGCAATCCCATCTGCTGCGCCGCCGCCGTCGCTAACATCCGTAAGCTACTCAAAGAAGACCTCACTGGCAACGCCGCACGTCTTGGTCCCATTTTGCTCGCGCGCTGCCAGGCCATCCAGGCACGGCATCCCACCGTCGTCGGCCATGTCACCTGTGCCGGTCTCGTTGCAGGCATGCAGATGGTAAAGCCCAATCAAAAGGAGCCAGACCATGATCTCGCTCACCGCATCATCGAACTCTGTTATCAGCGCGGCCTGCTGCTCTTTGCCCCTGTCGGTGCATGGGGACAGACGGTGAAAATATGTCCACCACTCACGGTGACTCAAGAAGCACTCGAAGAGGCCTGTGATGTGCTGGATTCAGCTGTCGATGACGCCGTTGCTGGAAAATAGACACCGATTGGAGCCGCTTCTTTATGGCTTGGCGCAAGATGATCGTGATCAGGATGAAAAAGCTGTTGATCGCACTCAGGTAGCCGTCTATAGACTGCGCCCTCGGACTTCGCGCGGTTAGCTCAGTGGTAGAGCATTACCTTGACATGGTAGGGGTCACAGGTTCGAACCCTGTACCGCGCACCATCCTACAGCACATTGTGCAGGATGCCTGAATAGCCACCTCAAGTGCATAAACTTCGTATGGTATCGGCTGTGTAAGGCGAATTTGCCCTGCGGCTTGCACGCTGAGCTCTGCGCTTCTATGTGATCCCAATGGCACGCATTCCTGAAGAAACCATCAACCAAGTGATCGCCGCGACGGACATCGTGTCGCTCATTGGTCGTTCGGTGAAGTTGCGTAAGACGGGGGCCAAGTATGTGGGGTTGTGCCCCTTCCACAATGAGAAGACGCCATCCTTCAATGTCAGCCCGACCCACAACAATTATCACTGCTTTGGCTGCGGTGCGGGTGGTACAGCCATCCGATTTGTCATGGAGCACGACGGGCTTTCGTTCGTGGAAGCGGTGAAACGATTGGCTGATGCGGCCAACATCCGCATTGAGGAAGAAGTTTGGGATGCCAATGCGGAAGCTGAGGCGAAGCACCGGACTCTGCTCCTGCGCGCCAATCGTGAGGCTGCTGCGTGGTTTCACCAACTTCTGATGAAGCACCAACTGGCTGCTCCTGCTCGTGAATATCTAAAAACACGCGGGATCAGTGCTGAAATGGCCAAAAGCTGGCAAATGGGCTACGCACCTCAAAATAAAGCCTTTTTCCGTGAGTGGGCTGCGCAACATAAGCTCTCCGAAAGTGCTCTCATCGATGCCGGAATCTTTGCGGTGAGTGGGCAGGATGATGAGGGCCGTGGTGGCTGGAGTTACCCACGCTGGCAGCACCGGCTGATGTTCCCCATCCGCAATGACAACACGGATGTCATCGCATTTAGCGGGCGCATGCTTGATCCAGATGGCAAAGGCGGGAAATACGTCAACACGGCTGAAACTGCGCTCTTCACCAAGAGCAAGGTGCTCTTCGGCTTCGACAAATCCAAGCGCCACATCTCCAAAAGCGGTCAAGCCATCGTCTGCGAGGGCCAGATCGACATGATCATGCTTTATGAGGCTGGATTTCAAAATGTGGTCGCCAGCCAAGGCACCGCCTTCACTGAGCTACACGCTAGAATGCTCAAAAAAGTCTGCAATGAAGTCATTCTCTGTTTTGACAGCGACAACGCGGGCTATGCGGCAGTGGAGAAAACTTTCCGCGTTCTCTCACCTGAGGGCATTAGCGTGAGGGTGGCATCCCTGCCGCCGGGAGAGGACCCGGACTCACTACTGCGCAAGCATGGCAAGGAAGCGATGCAGGAGTTGCTCAACAACGCTGCCGACTTCCTGGAGTATCAAATCCGTCGGATGCGCGCCAGTGCCAAGTCCGACGGCATGGCTGAGCGAGTGCGCATGGCTGAAGAGGTGGCCTCAGCCATCAGCATTTTTAGCGGGGTGGCACAACGCGTGACGGCCGTCAATAAAGTGGCCAAATTGCTGGAAATTTCCGAAGAGCAACTCAATGCGATGGTGAAACGTGCTGCCAATGACACCAAGGCCAATACTCAACAGCCCAACGCCTCCAAGACTGATGCGCGGCCTGATGAAAGTGCCAAAAAGCTGCTCGAAACGCAAAACAAACACGCGGTGTTACTCTGCCAACTGGCCCTGTCAGATGCGCAGGTGCTGCATTGGCTGCGCCAGACAGATTGTGATGACATTCTCCGTGAAGTGCCCGGCACCGACCTGCTCGCCCTGCTCTGGCACAGTAGTTATGATCCGCTGAATGACGTCTCTCAGAGCGTCTACATGGCTGGACTGGAGAGGCATCAGGAAGCGGCCTTCACACAGATCATGGCACGGGCGCGTCCACCTGGCGGACTCGAGGAAGCCCAGCAGACACTAGCTGCACTGGCTGTGATGCGGCTGCAGAGTCTGGTCCAGCGCGCTCAGGCCAAACTGCGTCAGCCGGGCCTCTCCGCAGATCAGTTGGCGGAGCTTCAGCATGAGTTTATGGCTCTTCGTGCACAACTCAAAGAAAGCCTTGACCGCCCCAAGGGTGAACTAGATACTCCGCGCCCTGCTAGCCAGCAGTAAGTCTCCCGGCGAACCCCTTTGCGCCACGTATGGCTGTTTCTAAATCTAAACTCAACGGACAGCATCCCAAAAACGTTCCAGCACGCGCTCCCGCGGAGGTTAAGGACGTTCCAAGCCCGGATTTGCCCATCAAACGTGGCAGGGGGCGTCCGCGCATTCATCCGCCAAAAGAGAAGGTCGTGAAACCATTTGGACCCGATGGCCTATCGGTGAAGCGCCCTCGCGGACGTCCACCAAAGGGTGGCTATCCTGATAGGGCGACCCATCTTGTACACTCAGACATCCACTCGCCAGATGTGCAGTCTCGACTTCGCATGCTGATACGCTTGGCTCGTGAGCAAGACCACCTCTCATGGGACGATGTGAATGACGCGCTGCCTCCGGGCTATGTCACGACGGACCTCATGGATGCGCTCATCACGCGTCTGCGCGCCATGGAGATCAAAATACTCTCCGATGGCGAGATGGAAAGCGCGAAGAGTGCCAGTGCACGTCAGCGTGACTCTGAGACTGCGAAACTGGACGTGTTGGATGATCCTGTCCGCATGTATCTGCGCCAAATGGGACAGGTTCCGCTGCTCACGCGTGAGCAGGAGATCGAGATCTCCAAGCGCATCGAAAAAGCCGATAACAATCTGCGTCTCGGTCTGCATAAGCTCGGCTTCGTCGCTGAGATGTATTTGCAGTACGCGGATGGCCTGGTCAGTGGCGTTGAGCGATTTGACCGTCTGGTCAGTGATCGCAAAGCCAGTGAGCGAGACACCTACTTCAAGAAACTTCATCTCCTGCAACCTCAGGCCGTGGAAGCGCATCAAAAATGCAGCAAGGCATGGCAGACCTGCGTTAACGCCGGACCGCGTAAAAAAGACGCGTCGAAAGCCGAGTTCGAATCCCAGCGTGTGGCTTTCTTCAAAATTTGCGAAAAACTCCATTTGAAATCGAAGGTCATGGAGGACTTCATTACGCTTACGCAACAGCGTTTGGCTGAATTGACGGAGCTTGAGCGCCAATTCAAAGAACACCCTCGTCGCCACGCTGAGCAAGAGGCATTGGCAGCCTTTGAAGCTCGGGCTTGGAACACCGCAGCTGATTTTCGTGCCATCGTTGCCAGTAATTTGAAGTGCGTGGCGGACTCTACTCGGGCTAAGACCGAAATGATCGAAGCCAACCTGCGCTTGGTCATTTCGATTGCCAAAAAATACACCAATCGCGGCCTTTCCTTCCTTGATCTCATTCAAGAGGGGAATATGGGCCTCATGCGCGCGGTGGAGAAGTTTGAGTATCAGCGTGGCTATAAATTCAGCACCTACGCCACTTGGTGGATCCGTCAGGCGATAACTCGAAGCATCGCAGATCAAGCCCGCACCATCCGCATCCCGGTGCACATGATCGACACGATCAACAAGCTTTTGCGCGTGAGCAGGCAGTTGCACCAGGAATTGGGGCGCGAACCCACGCCTGAAGAGATCGCCGATGAAATCCAGATACCGGTGGATCGCGTCAACGCCGTTATGCGTATGGCGCAGCCCACCATTTCCATGCAGGCCAAAGTGGGCGGTGATGGGGATGGAGAGGTCGAATTCGGTGAATTCATTGCAGACGAAGAAGCCAGCAATCCCATGGAACTCACAGCCATGCACCTGCTGCGCGACAAGCTCCGTGACGTGCTGGGCACCCTCAATCCGCGTGAACGTGAAGTGCTCGATCAACGCTTTGGCCTCTCTGATGGTGCGGGTCGTACGTTGGAGGAGGTTGGTAAGCAATTCAGCGTCACCCGTGAGCGCATTCGCCAGATTGAAGCCAAGGCCTTGCGCAAGCTGCGTCATCCCACGCGCATGCGTAAACTCGGTGGCATTATGGTGAACGAGTAACGTTACCAACTCGTGCCCGCATCGGGCTTGCCGCAAACATCGCGAAGAAACAGATAGCCTTCGGCAAGATCGCCTTCGAGTTCCAGCAGCACGCGCTCGTATTCACCTCCCTCAATGTCCTCCAGTTCATCAAGCCGGGCCAAGCCGCTTGCATCGACCTCCCAAATTTCTCCTTCGATTGCTACACCTTTTGCATTGCGAATCATGCCGGGATAGCCACCCATGTCGTAGAGCCGATAAATCGGCTTCGTGCGTGCTTGGGCGATGAAACGCTGCCCCTCGAGCCAGTGGTGGTTGCTACGACCACGCTTCAGCGTCCCATAAACAAAAATGCGCGTCATCCCAGCTCGTCCTCTCGTTCATTGAGCCATGAACTCAGGCTGTAACGCTTTGCATTGAGTTCATTGGCGCGTTCGATCATGAATGAAGTCATCTCGGACTTTACGATCACATTTTTTGCCAACTGTGAAGCCCAGCGTGGCCAGAAATCATCCTTCAGCATCACTTGCTGCACGCTGCCTTGATGCAGCAGTCCCAGCTTGCCACGTCTCTGTCCTGCACCTGCGATTTTCGCCTTTCCACGCACCACATCGTGCAAAGCTGGTGCCACAAAACAAAAAGGTGCCTCGATCAAATCCTCTAGGCCAGCGAGACGGCTGCCATCATCCAGCGCCACTGCTAGAGACTCATGAATCAGTCGGTAGCTGTCCAACGGGTTCGTTTGTGACCATGGATGGCTTGTCGGCACGATCACGGAATAGGTGAAGTCATTCTCATGCAACACCACTCCACCGCCTGTCCAGCGCCGTACTACTGGCCATGCAGGCAAGGCATCGGCGAGCTTTGTCAAACTCTGCGCATAGCCAATCGTCACTGTCGGCTGCTCCCAGTGATATACACGGAGCACTGGCACATCGCTCTGCTCCAACCACGCCTGATCGGCAGCCATGTTCCAAGCTCCGTCATTCGGTGTGGGGTCGTGGTGGAGAATGAGTTTGTCAAACAGGAGTGACATGAGTTTCCCTGTTTCACTCTTGGATAGCCTAGGTCAACAGCCTTTCAGCAACTGTCGCGCGCTATTTCGGCAGCTTCGTCAGATACTTGGCCGGATTGGCTTCGAACTTCTTGATGCAGGGCTTGCAGCAGAATTTGATCTCCTTGCCTTCATAGACCTTGGTGATGGGTGCACCCATGCTGCCGAGTTCGTTGCCGCTGACGAGGCAAGTTTTGAGCGGGTAAGCAGCGGAGATGCTGCTGGCAATGAAGAGGACGCTAAAAAGAAGGATCTGGGTCAGTTTCATAGGGGTGTTGGTTTGAATTGAGTGACCGTCAATTGGGCGTGTCAGTGGGTGCAACTCCGTCATAGCAACAACCCCTCATGATTATTTGAACAAATCGTTCAAGAAAAAAGGCCGCCAGCGCATGGTACGCTGGCGGCCTGTGGCAACATCTAGCTTTAGTGGCTCGTGCAGTGCTTCATGGCACCACCGCAGGATTTGCAGGTGTGCTCGGTAAAGGTGCCGCCTTTGGACCAACCGACGATCTTGTTCTCACAATCCGGGCAACTCATGCGGCTGGAGGATTGCAGGGTGACAAATCCTTTGCTGCCTACCATGTTGGAGCCACCCGATCCACTTGTTGGAGCGGGAGACTTGAACCAGACCGTGCCGCATTTGCTGCAACTGACTGCGCTGGAGGGTGTGGCGGACGGTGCCTGGCAGGAGACGAGGGCGACTGCGGCGAGGCCGAGGAACAGGGAGCGGATAAGTTTCGTTTTCATGATGTGTGTTTGGTATGTGGTTGCGGCAGGTGGCCTGCCTTCACACCGTCAAACACTTGTGGGCGGCAAAACCCTCTAAATGGACAAGCTCAGCCTCAAACGGCGCAAGATCGGCTCAGGCGTCGAAATCCTTTAGCACAGTCTTGAGGATCTGCCGTGCCCTGTAAATGCGTGTCTCCACCGCCTTGCTGCTGCAATGAGCCGCCTCGGCGATCTGCGCGTAGCTCATGTCCTCATAGGTGAAGAGCAGCATGGCCTCGCGAAGATCAGGCGGCAGCGCCGCGATGGCGTCATCGATGGCATGCAGGCGTTCGCCATTGTCCATGTTCGCATCGGGAGAAGATTGGAGGTCGGGAGCTTCGCTCCCGGCATGTTCTTCGTCCTCAAGTGCCACGGTGGGATGACTGCGACGCCAGCGATGGTGATTCCGGCCGAGATTGGCAGCAATGCGGAACAGATAGGTGGGAAAGGCCGCAGTGGGCGAGTAGGAACCGCAGTGCTGGTAAAGCCTCACGAAGGTTTCCTGCGCCAGCTCCACGGCGGCATCGGGATCACCGGTCATGCGTTTCAGGAAGGCAGCCACCTTGTCCTGCCAGCGGTGCATGATCTCGTTCAAGGCCAGATCGTCCCCGGCAGCGAGGCGCTGCATGGCGAGGATGTCGGCATCGGGAGGTGTGGAATCAGACATCAAAGTAGCTCACGCGGAGCAGAGAGGTCAGACTTGGTTGGTTAAACCACTTTAGCGAGCAGATTTCATGCCAAGGACATGCGGCAGCAGCGTGTCGTGATACTGCGTCACCTGATCAGCGTTCATGCAGGCGGCAGTCTGCCGCACATGCTCCTGCATCGCCTGCTGGCATTCGACCTGAAGTTG
>JANOBP010000318.1:0-5743 GCA_031411715.1 Verrucomicrobiaceae bacterium
GAGACCGAGGAATATCGATTTCAACCACGGCATCTCGGAGGAACAGGAGCAACTGATTATCCACTCTGATGGGAGGAGCATCCTCACTACTACCTGAGGGATTGGGGTAGAATTCAAAACTGGCACGACGTGTTGCGGTTCAGATTCATCGTCCGCGCATTCACCCCGCGCTCCAAGAAGCGGTACCGGCTCTTTCCAAAGCGATACCTAGCAGACAAACATAAATACTGTGGTCACCTAGTTGCCGAATGAAACAAATCCATCCGAATCTTTATGTAGGCCCGCATGCAGACTTCCAAGCGCTCAAGGACGATCCAAGCTGGTCCTTCGTCCGTGCCGGTTTTGAATTCTACCCCAATCCCTCAGGTAGTAGTGAGGATGCTCCTCCCATCAGAGTGGATAATCAGTTGCTCCTGTTCCTCCGAGATGCCGTGGTTGAAATCGATATTCCTCGGTCTCTATATGATACAGCCCTCACATTCATCGATGAGCAACTCGCCGCTGGACGGAAAGTCCTGATCCATTGCAGCCAGGGCGTTTCGCGTTCTGCTTCGATCGGAATGCTCTATCTTGCCAGTCGCACCGACACCTTCACAGGTCAAAGCTTCAAGTCGGCGGTGGTCAGATATGATGAGATCTATCCTCCACTCAATCTGGGCGTTGCGATCAAGGCATTTTTGCAATGCAACTGGGAGTCCTACAACTGCCACGTGTTATGAACTGGGCACAAAGGTAATAGGTGTCGTGCTTTGATCAGACGGTGTGGGCTCTAAGTCTGCGACATTGCTGCGCATCCAGCCAGATTACTTTGACCGCCTCATTCGTAGTCCCGAGCACTTCAGCCCGGTGAAGGCTTACATTCGCGAAAATCCGGCGAAAGCGGGTCTCAAATCAGGGTTTGTGCTGTGGGAGCGAAGTAGATTGAGAGGAGCGCGGGCACTCTTGCCCGCAAAGTTGAGATGGCGTCGAAGCCGCGAAGAGAAGCGGCGGACAGGAGTGCCCGCGCTCCTCTCTCCAATCATCGTCGGCGCTCCACGAAGAAGATGAACTTCACCGGGCCCTTCTAAGCAAGCAAAGCCCAAAAACATCACCACGATCACTGCCGCTCCATACATGCAAGATTGATCTGGCATCTGACAAACGATGAGCGGTATCATGCGTCGATCGATCCACTCCATCCTGATGAGAACTCATTTCCTTTTCCTGTTATTCATGGCGGGTGCCTGGCAAGTCGCTGCGCAGTCAACTCCTGCAGTCGTTTTGCAGCCTGGTGTGAGTGTTGATGCCAGCTCCATTGTCTTTGATCTGAAAGCTTGGGAGCGATTGAAGCTAAAGCCGCAACTCATTCCGTGGGAAGGACGAAACATCACGTTCCTCACTACGGATGCGAAGCTCGATCCACTCATGGTGACTCATTTCGTTGGCTGTCTCGACAAGGGATGGGAAACCTATGCGAAGCTGACGGGAGCCAAGCCGGGACGTCACAAGAACCTCAACGGGAAACCAACCGTCACCGCTGTGCCTGCTGGTGGCCTAACCTGCGGTGCGGGCTGCGGCTACATCGGAGTCACGGGGGTCGAACTGGCGATGTTTTACGACCAAAACGTGGCGGATTGGCAGCGGGATCCACTGAACTTTCCGCACTACGGCTTTTACGAGCTGGGGCGCAATTTCTACACGTTCAAGGACCGGCATTCCTGCTTCATCACCGGCTATGCCGTCTTCATGCGCTACGTCTGCGTGGATGCCGTGAAGTGTCATGATGTGGACCTGCCGACGCGCACGCACATCGAGAGCATGGAGGAGGTCTATGCGCAGTCCAAGGAGCCATTCCTGCGCACCTTCACCATGCTGGACGGCTATGATGAGAAGACGAACCGCATGAAGGACGCCAGTGGCAAAACGATCCACACCAGCGACCAACCCGTGATGTATGCCACGGCCATGTTGAAACTCCGGCGTGACTATGGCGGGGACGCCTGGGTGCAAAAGTTCTTCACCGCATTGGCCAAGTGTCCCGAGATCAAACCTACGGACAAGGCCGCTGCCACACGCCAATGCCTTTCATGGCTGGCCTGTGCCTCCCATGCGGCTGGCAAAGACCTCACGCCCATTTTCTGTGACCGCTGGCGCATGGATCTCCCCATGGAGCTTCGCGCCATGTTCAAAGCCGCGCCATGGGGTGATCCCGACTTTGATTTCACACCTTTGTTGAAGTGACCTGATTTCGTTTCTTCAGCAGCACCCACGCCATCAATAGCATCACCAGTAGATTGAAGAATAAGGCAGCAACATGGATCACGGTGACCTTGATGCCAATTTCATAGATCTCGAACGGCAGGTAAATCCCCGCGCCGCCCAGGGCCAGCCACTCGGCCCAAGTTTTGCCACGCCAGAGTCCATAGGCTTCGAAGAAGCGAATCGTCGCATAGAGCAATGCCATGCCTGCCAGGAACCATAGCTTGCGGTCGTCGAGTGATGTCAGCAAGTCGATGAAAATGCGTGGATGCTGTTTCGCGGGATTCAAATGCAGATGCGTCACGATGCTGCAACTTACGGCATGCAGGTCCCGGTGCAGCAGGCTCAGAAGTCCAAATCCCGCCAGCAGCACGACAGTCCCCTTGGCCGCCTCAATGGCTGCCACGGCATGAAGACTCTTGCGCATGCCAGAAGGTGTCATGCAGCGATCATGCGACAGCGTTGGAACTCCATCAACCCGAAACGCCGTGTCGGAATGCAGTCCTTCCACGCCTTCACTTCGCCAGCACCACCTGCCTGATCCCCACCTCGCCCTCAAAAGCGATGAAGTTGAGTTGAGACTTCTCCTCAGCGAGCACGGCAAGTTTGGCCTTCAAAGTGACTCCGGCGAATTCGGCGCTGAGTTCGTCGCCTTTGAAAGTGAGGCGCAACGTCTGCCAGTCGCTCGATTTGAACTTCACACGCTGTTTGCCGAGCTGAATCGTCTCCTGGTCCTTCGTCGGTGGGTTGATGGCGATGTCGAGGTTCGCGTGAGAGAGCACCACGCGGTAGCTGTGCTTGTTTCCGGCGGTGTGGATGCGCAGCGAGTGACGATCTGCCTCACCGAGCTGGATTTGGAATTCGAGCACACCATCGGTGAACTGCGTGGGGCCGGTCAGCGCGGCACCTTTGGCATCGGATTTTCCAAACATCGCTCCATCGCGTGCGGTCCAGCCTTTGCCTTTGAACTTTGTGAGATCGAGAGGCTCCGCGTTTTGCAACGGCGGCAGTTCGGCAAAGGCAGCCTTCGGCTTCACGCCGACGGGTGGCATTTCACGGCTGTAGCCGCCGTCGCGGTAGCGATTGAGCAACGCTTCGAGATCCTTCACGACATCGGGATGCTGTGCAGAAATTTCGCTCGCTTCGGCAATGTCGGATTTCAGGTCGAAGAGTTGCCGTTGGTACTGATCCGCATGTGCCTTCTTCGATGCGGGCTTCACATCATCCGCAGGGATGCCTTCGATCCATTTGTGCGCGCCTTTGCGGATGGCGAAATTTCCGTCGGCACTGTGGACGATCACGTCAGGGCGGATGGGGCTGTCGTATTTGGTTCCGAACCATGCTTTGGAGACATCGTGACTGTCCTCGGCACCTTCGCTGGCCTTCGGCAAAGCCGCGCCTGTGACGGCGGCGATGCTGGCCAGTGTATCGACGATGCTGATGGTCTCATCGCACACCGTGCCTGCGGGCACATGCTCAGGCCAGCGCACGAGGTAAGGCACGCGGAAGCCACCCTCCCACACGTCGTGCTTGCCACCGCGAAAGGGGCCCACAGGCTTTAATCCGGCCTTCTGCGCATCGGTTTGCACGAGGTTGGCGTTCTCCGGCTTGTTGACGCCGCCATTGTCGCTGCTGAAAAGAACCAACGTGTTTTTGCTCAGACCTTTTTTATCGAGCGTATCGAGCACGCGGCCCACGCTGATATCGAGATCGCTCAAAAAGTCACAAAACGGCCCGCCTTTACTTTTGCCTGACGTTTCTTTGGAAGGCGTGATCGGATTATGCACCGCCACGGGCGTGAAATAGACGAAGAACGGCTTCTCCGCGCTCTGCTGGCCGATCCAGCTCACCAGCTTGTCCGTGAGTGTGGCCATGACCTCGTCATCGATTCGCTTGGGAGCGTTGAGTTCGAGTGTCTTGGTTGGCTTGCCCTTTTGCTGGCCCATGGTCACATACGGCGGGCTTGGTGACGACGGACTGTCTTTGTTGAGTCCATAGACCCAGTGATTCTCGACATACACACCACTGAGGTCGCCATGATTTGCAGGCACACCAAAGTGGTAATCAAATCCGATCTCCAGCGGTCCAGGCTTCAGTTCCTTCGTGTAATCACACTTCTCTGCGGTGCCATAGCCGAGATGCCATTTACCGACCGCCGCGCAGTTGTAGCCTTGTTGTTTCAACATCGATGCCACGGTGATTCGTGTCGTCTCGATGTGCAGCGGCGCGGTGGTGCCCAGCACTTCGCTGATCAACGACGTGCGCCAGCAGTAGCGTCCGGTCATGAGCGCATAACGTGTTGGGGAACACACCGACGACGTGGTGTTCGCATCCGTGAAGCGACGACCTTCTTTGGCAAGGCGGTCGATGTTGGGCGTCTTCACCAAGTCTGGATTCGCTCCATAACACCCGACGCTTCCCCATCCAAGGTCGTCGCTCAGAATGACAACAATGTTGGGCCGGTCTGCGGCGAGAGATGAGCAAGCGAAGCTGAGTAGGACAAGAAGGATGCGGAGCATGACGCGTGAACGCAGTCAGTGCCGGTTCATTGCACTAATTTCCCTTCGTCAGCACGACATCCTTGCCAACAAACAAGCCCATGACCGCGCCACCAACGACCCAGGTGAAGAAATGATCCATGATGTTGACGAGGGTATTGCCACCAGGATTCTCAAACCACACCCACATCGGCATGTCACAGGCCAGACCCGCAAAGAGACCTGCTGCAGCCACAAAGGCGATGCGTGCCGGATAGTGCAGCATCGTCTGCGACAGCATACCCGCGATGAGCGCAGCGCAGATCAGGCTGCGCAGGAAGGAAAGGATCAGGTTGTTCGCCATGCTGATCTCACGCTTCCCGGGGCGAATGATGGCATAAACGGTAGGGCCGTCATTTCGTGCCTTCTCATACTCCTCCAACGCTTTTTTGATCGAAGCCTGCGCATTTTGCGCCTCGTACGCATTGGCCTCGCCAGGGCGCGGCTGGAAGATTTTGGATTCTTTTGGTTTTGCGGGCATCACATAGATGCCGGCACCACTGCTGACCTGAGTTTTGTTATTGGACAGTGAAGGACCCAATATTTCCGCCATGTGGCTCTCATCACGGAACTGCCGGTATCCACTCTCATGCCAGCCCAGCACGGTCCAAGACACCGCCTCCCATGCAAAGACGGCAATGGCTGCTAAAAAGACTCCCAGAACAAATTTCATGACGTTCCGTTAACCTCAATCATTCCCAGCATCAAGTTGCGGATGCCACACAATTGGCCTGGATTCAGCATTCTGCCCGCCACGATGTCTCAATATACCTCTGCATGTCACTTCGTCACACATTTACCATTCTCCTGCTCACTGGCAGTCCCATCGGACTCCAGGCAGACTGGCGTGACGACATCGGCTACAACAAGCTCGCGGCAGAGCTGGGGGCCGCCATGCCGACAGGTGCTGGCATCACGCTGATTCAGTCCGAGGCCAATGACATCGCCTCTCCGCCGAATTACCTGCC
>JANOBP010000319.1:0-4887 GCA_031411715.1 Verrucomicrobiaceae bacterium
GAGTGAGATCCGCGCGTCCTTCCTGGAGCTGGCTGAGGCGGGCAAAGTGCTCACGTGCTTCCGGCGTGGCCTCACCTGTGCCTGACTTCAGTGCACCGATCATGTATTCCATGAGCTTACGATTGGGGGCCTCAATCATGACACCCTCAATGATGCAGTAGGCGTCCAGCCAGGCGGCATCAGCGGCATCGGTCTCAGCTGCAATGTGTACTTGTGCGCCTGCGATGTCTTCAGAGCGCTCGACGAGATTTGGATGCTCCTTTTTCTTGTGCTCGATGTCTTTCTTGCGCTGCTCTTCGAGTTTAGCCTGATTGTCGCCGACCTCGCTGAGTCCGACAAAGGGAGGGCCAGCTTTGCCC
The DNA here is from genome assembly GCA_031411715.1 of Verrucomicrobiaceae bacterium. Taxonomy (GTDB): domain Bacteria; phylum Verrucomicrobiota; class Verrucomicrobiia; order Verrucomicrobiales; family Verrucomicrobiaceae; genus Prosthecobacter. The sequence goes on from JANOBP010000319.1 coordinate 360, forward strand.
TCCAAGGATTTGGCATCAGACATCACGACGAAGGCCACGGCAGCACCGCGCTCTTCTTTGAGCGTGTCATAGAGGCCAGTGCCGTAGATTTCTTTGAAATACTTGTCCCATGGCATTTCGCCGTCCTCTTTCATAGGAGTGAGCCAGCGTTGGGTCTCCTCGTCCTGCATGAATTTGGCGTAGCTACTCTTATCCCAGTCAGAGAGCAGTTCAGGTGCATCCTTGATGGCGATGACAACCGCCGTGTCCTTTGGCATCAGATTGAGCCACTCCTCCACTTTGCTAGCGGCGGAAGCGGGGAGGGTGAAACAGACAGCGGTGAGAGCTGTGAGGAATAAGCGGGTAGTTTTCATGAATGGGATGGAGTGAGACCGAATGGGGTAGGCGAGGCCTTACTGAGGTTTTAAGTGCTCGGGGTTACAGAATCCGGCTTTTTTTCTCCGGCAGGCGCAGGCGGCGGCAGGTAGCGAAAGCCAGCGTTGGGATTGCGCGGATCAAAGGCAAAGGCCTCGCGGTTTTTCAGGAAGGGTTTCAAGATATTGGCGGGAATGGAGAATCCCAGACCCTCCACGCCGACGCCAGCGGCTTTCATGTTGTTTACCCCGACGACTTCACCGCGTGCATTGAAGAGAGGTCCGCCGGAGTTGCCTGGATTGATCTGCGTGGTGCTCTGGATGTACCAGCGCCCACCATTTTCACGAGCACGGATGCTGACGATGCCCTGGGAGACACTGCGCTCCAGACCCAGCGGGCTGCCGATGGCGAAGACCTGCTGGCCCTGCGTGAGCGAGTCGGAATCGCCAATCGGCACATACGGCAGCGAGGCGGCGGCTTTCTCGTCATCGATCTGGAGGATAGCCAGGTCGAGGAAGCCATTCATGGCGATGATTTTAATCTTGGTGAACGACTGCTTCTCCAGTCCACCCGCTTTTTTGCGGTAAACTACGACGGTGATTTCACGCTCACCCGCTATGACGTGCTGATTGGTGATGATGTGGCCGAGCTTGTTGATGATGAAGCCTGAACCGAGACCTGAGGCCGTCTGGATCTGCACCACGGACTCCGCGACGCGCACGACGTTCTTTTCCACCGTCATCGCCTCACGGCCGGGCTCGATGAAGTAGATGTCCTCGCCCTGGATGCTGGCTGCGGCTTTTTTGGCTGCGTCAGCTGTTTGGTTCTTTTCGACGCGGGAAATCTCGGTGCGCGGGACAGTGAGCACGGTGTGGCCAAGGTCGAGCCAGATGGCATCCTCGCGCTCCTTGAGCACCTCGCCGCGGAGTTCCGCGCCGTTTTTGAGGATCAAAAGCACACTCTCAGCAGCAGGGGCCGATGAAGCGATACAAAGAGCCGCAAGCGGCACGAGGAGGAAGGGATTACGAATCACGGCGTGAAAGCTACGCAGTCTGGCGCATGGATTCGAGCGTTTTTTATTCTGGAGGCCCAGAAACAGGGCCATTCCCTGCCTTTCGGCATTTGCACATTGATAAAAGAAGCGCATTCTCCGGCCCCCAAAAACTCATGAGTGCCTCATTGCCGTACCGCGCTAACGCGGATTTCCTGGAGTCCAAATACGTGGACTGGAAACAAGATCCTGCCACTGTCGAACCGCTATGGTCGTCCTTTTTTGAAGGATTTGAGCTGGGCATGGCCCGCTTAGCCACAAAAGGCGCAACCTCTGCCGGGGATGCCACACCGCTCTCAGAAAAGACGCTGAACTTCCGCATGCGTGTGTCCAACGCGCTGCAAAATTTCCGCGCTCTCGGCCACACCGCGGCGTATCTCGACCCGCTGGATAAAGAGGGGCCGGAAATTCCGTCCCTGACGCTTGCGGGCCTCGGTTTCACGGAGGACGAGCTCGAAGAGGAGGTTCAGACACACCTTTTTCGCAATGGTCAGCCGATGAAGCTCAAGACCATGCTCGCCGACCTACGCCGGATCTATTGTGGCCGCACCGGTTTTGAGTTCATGCACATCCATCACTCTGAAGTGAGGGCTTGGCTGCTGGAACGTGTGGAGGGACGTGATCTCGAGGCCAAACCTGCCGCGCAGGACCAAATCAACGCGCTGCGTTGGTTGCTGGAGGCCGAATCCTTTGAGCGTTTCCTTCATCGCCGCTTTGTCGGCCAGAAGCGCTTCTCCGTGGAAGGTGGCGAGTCCGTGCTTGTGGCATTGGAAACCATCCTCCAGGGCATGCCCGCGCAGGGTGGGAAAGAAATCATCCTTGGCATGGCCCACCGCGGCCGGCTCAGCGTGCTGGCCAATTTCCTGCGCAAGCCGCTGGAGTATCTGTTCTACGAGTTTAGCGAGAACTACGTCCCCAACATGGTCTCGGGCGATGGCGACGTGAAGTACCACCTCGGCTTTGAAACCGTGCGCCACACCAGTAGCGGAGATTCCGTCGGAGTCATGATGGCACCCAATCCAAGCCACCTCGAGGCTGTCGATCCAGTCGTGGAAGGCATGGCCCGAGCTCGTCAACGGGCGCTCGGCGATACCAAGGAGCGCAAAAAAGTCATCCCCGTGCTCATTCATGGCGATGCGGCCTTCGCCGGCCAGGGCCTCGTGGCGGAAGTGCTCAATCTCTCGCAACTCCCGGGCTACCGCACGGGCGGCACGATCCACCTCATCGTGAACAACCAGATCGGTTTCACCACCATGCCGGAAGATGCCCGCAGCTCCGATTACTGCACGGATGTGGCCAAAATGATCGAAACACCCGTCTTCCATGTGAATGGCGACTGCCCCATGGAGGTCATGAGCGCCACCAAGCTCGCGCTCGAGTTCCGCCAAACCTTTGGCCGTGACGTGATCATCGACATCGTTTGCTACCGCCGTCACGGTCACAACGAAACAGACGAGCCAGGCTTCACACAGCCCAACATGGCACGCGCCATCGCCGAGCATCCTTCCACCGCGACACTGTTCCGCCTCGACCTTGCCTCCACAGGTGTGCTGGATGAAGCCGGGTCCGCCGCACTGCAACGTGAGCTGGATGACCAACTCGAGCAGGGGATTACCACACTCGCCGAGCGCGACAAGAACGCCGATGGCGGCAATCCTTTCGAAGGCAGCATGGCCATGCCGCAGCCAGCCTATGACTACAACCCCGTGAAGACCGGCGTTGAGCTCAAGAAGCTCCAAAAAGTCGGCGCCCGCCTCCTCGAGGTTCCCGAGGGCTTCAATCTGCATCCCACCATCTCCAAGCGCTTCCTCGCCGCACGCAAAAAGGCCCTTGAGGCTGGTGAAGGCATCGACTGGGCCTACGCCGAGTCCTTGGCCTTCGGCACCCTGCTCACGGAAGGCCACGGCGTCCGCCTCAGCGGTCAGGACGTGCGACGCGGCACCTTCAGCCAGCGCCACAGCGTCTTCTATGATTCCCAAACGCGTGACCGTCACATCCCGCTGAACAATTTAGCAGCCGAGCAGGGCCGCTACTGCGTCTATAACAGCTTGCTCTCCGAAGCAGCCGTTTTGGGCTTCGACTACGGCTACTCGCTGCTCGCCAGCAATCTCCTCGTCTGCTGGGAAGCCCAATTTGGTGACTTCGTGAACGGTGCGCAGGTCATCATCGACCAATTCATTGCCAGTGCCGAAAGCAAATGGCAGCGCCCCAGCCACATCACGCTGCTGCTGCCCCACGGTTATGAAGGCCAGGGCCCTGAGCACTCCAGCGCACGTCCAGAGCGCTTCCTCCAGCTCTGCGCCGGCGGCAACATGCAGGTCTGCAACTTCACCACCCCGGCGCAGTACTTCCACGCCCTGCGCCGCCAGCTCAAGCGCAGCACACGCAAGCCACTCGTCGTCATGACGCCGAAGAGCCTGCTGCGCCATCCGAAGTGCATCTCCAAACTCAGCGACATGGCCGAGGGCACCACCTTCAAAGAGGTGCTCGATGACGATCAGCTCACCGTCTCGCCAGACCGCGTCACGCGGCTCATTTTGTGCAGCGGCAAGATCTACTACGACCTGCTCGAGTACCGCGCCGAAAACAAAATCAAGAGCGCCGCCATCATCCGCATCGAGCAGCTCTACCCGCTGAATTACGACATGCTGAAGGAGATCGTCGCCAAATATCCGCGTGCGCAGAAGAAATGGATCTGGTGTCAGGAAGAGCCCCGCAACATGGGCGCCTTCTACTACATCCGGCCACGTCTGGAGGAGCTCTCGAATCACAAGGTCCGCTTTGCAGGCCGCGAGCGCAGCTCCAGTCCCGCCGCCGGATCCAAGGCCATCCACGTGCTGGAACAGGAGAAACTGGTGGAAGACGCCTTCAGCGTTTAGACCCCGCTTGGCTGCTGTGCAGTTGCTGCATGTGCCTTGCACCTGCTGGCACCGCTTGAGTTTGCCTCATGGTAGTCCCGTCTTCCAGCTCATGCAGCGGAAGGGGTGGTCGTCGATCATGTTGGCCTGCACGCCCTTGAGCTTGTCGGCGTGGTAAAACTGCACGCCCACGTAGAAGTAGAGGGGCAGCACCACGCACTCATTGCTGATGAGCTGGTGCTCGGCTTGTTGGAAAAGGTGGTGG
>JANOBP010000320.1:0-5470 GCA_031411715.1 Verrucomicrobiaceae bacterium
CTCCGCGACCACGGTCTGCAACTTCTCGAAGACGATCTTCATTACCTCATGCAGGCCTTTGCCGACGTGCTGCACCGCATGGGAGAGCCGGAGCTGGCGGCGCGGCTGCCTTGGATCAATAAGGTCAAATCCACCGATACGGCGGCCAGTCGGGCACTGGGGCAGGCGTATTCGATCGCGTTTCAGCTCCTGAACATCGTGGAGGAGCGTGCGGCCTCTCAGGTGCGGCGCTTGCGTGAGAAAAAACAGGGGCCGGAGGCTGAAAAAGGCCTGTGGCCGGAAAATCTGCGGGAAATGCTGACGCTGGGCCTTTCGGAGGACGACATCCTCAGCGTGCTGCGTGACATCGCCGTGGAGCCCGTGCTCACCGCGCATCCCACGGAGGCCAAGCGCGAGTCCGTGCGCGATTTGCACCGCGAGATCTACAGCCTCATGAATCGTCATGAAAACACGGCCTACACGCCGCGTGAGCAGGCGCGACTGCAAAGCCAACTGCAAACGCAGCTGGAAAGCCTCTGGCGCACCGGCGAGATCCACGTCACTCGGCCCAGCATCGAGGCCGAGCTACAAAACGCGCTGCATTACCTGCGCGAGGTCTTCCCAGAGGCGCTCACGCGTGCGCATGTGCATCTGCGTGAAAGCTGGCAGGCGGCGGGCTTTGATCCGGCGAAGATCGACACGCTCAAGCCGCTGCTGCGCTTCGGCTCATGGATCGGTGGTGACCGCGATGGGCACCCCTTTGTCACCGCCGATGTCACGGCGCACGCCTTGAAGGTCATGCGCGCCAATGCCCTGCGCGTGCACCGCCGCTCGATGGAATCTCTCGGGGCCAATTTGCCGCTCAGCTCGCTGTTTCAAACCACGCCGCCCGCGCTTTTGGCACTGCAGGAGCAATTGATCGCCGCGCTGCAAAACGAGTCGCCCATTGACCTCACCTACATCCTGGATCGCAACAAAGAAGAGCCCTGGCGCTGCACCGCTTACCTCATGCGTGCGAAGATCGTGCTCGCCATCGAGAAGCCCGACTCCAGTGCTGCCTACACGCTTCCAGAGCAGCTATTGGCCGATCTGGATGTCCTCGCGACGACGCTGACCGAAGTCGGTGCCTCTGCACTCGCGGTCGATCTCATCGCACCACTGCGTCAGCGCATTCACGCTTTCGGTTTCCACAGCGCCGCGCTCGACATCCGCCAAAACTCCGCCTTCCACGAGAAAGCGCTCGAACAACTCATGCAGGCCGCCGGCTTGCTCGGTGAGCGCCGCTTCATCGAGTGGTCCGTCGAGGAGAAGCGCGCCATGCTGGAGCGCGAGTTGCGCTCTCCCCGTCCGTTCCTGGCTCCAGGCATCTCCGCTGGGCCGGAAGCTGATACCGTACTGGCCTGCTACCGCGTGGTGGCCACGCATCGTGCAAAGTTTGGCGATGCAGGCCTCGGCTCGCTCATCGTGTCGATGACACGCCGCGTGGAAGACTTGCTCATCGTCTATGTGCTCGCGCGTGAGGCAGGATTGGCCGAATGGACGCCGGAGGGCCTGCGCTGTCCGCTGCCCGTCGTGCCGCTGTTTGAAACCATGGGCGATCTCGAAGCCGGACCCGGCATCACGGATGCCTTTCTCTCCCATCCCGTCACGCAGCGCAGTCTCGGCAACAAGGACGGCCGCGACGAGCCAACCTTCCAAGTCATGGTCGGCTACTCCGACTCCAACAAAGACTGCGGCATCCTCGCCAGCCAGTGGGCGCTGCATCGCGGTCAGGCCGAATTGGCCAAGACCATCCGCTCGCATGGAGCGCGTCCCGTTTTCTTCCATGGCCGCGGCGGCACCGTGGGACGCGGTGCGGGCCCGACGCATTGGTTCATGGAGGCGCTGCCGCACGGCTCACTCAGCGGAAGCATGCGCATGACTGAGCAGGGCGAGACCATTGCGCAAAAATACGCGCACATCGGCTCAGCCGTGTATAACGCCGAGCTTCTCATCGCCTCCGCCGCCTCCAGCACCGCGCGGCATCGCTTTGCCAAGCACGAGACGCCACCCATCGAGTCCATCCTCGACAAACTGGCCGCTGACAGCCGCGATGCCTACCGCGCGCTGCTGCACGCACCCGGCTTCATGCCATTCTATCGCAACGCCACGCCCATCGATGCCCTCGAGCACGCGCGCATCGGCTCACGCCCCGCACGCCGCACCGGTCAGGCTACGCTGGATGACCTGCGCGCCATTCCATGGGTCTTCTCATGGACACAGTCGCGTTTTTATCTCCCAGGCTGGTTTGGAGCCGGTGCCGCCCTGCAAAAGCTGCGCACCGAAAGCGCCGCCGACTATGCCGCACTGGCCGCTGCGCTTCCGAACACGCCCTTCCTCCAATACGTGCTCACCAACATCGAAAGCTCGCTCGTCAGCGCCAATGTGGATCTCATGAAGACCTACGCCGCTCTTGTGCCCGACGAAGCCATTCGCGCCTCATTCATGAGCACGATCCTCACTGAGTACGAAACCACGCGCACGATCCTCGAAGACCTCTTCAAAGGCACCTTCGCCGCCCGCCGTCCACGCCTCGCCTACACGCTCAATATTCGCGAAGAACCGCTCCGCGCACTGCATCTCCAACAGATCGCCCTGCTGAAGCAATGGCGCGGCATCCTGGCTAGCGGTGATCAAACGCAGGCGGACTTGCTCATTCCAGACATTCTCGTCTCCATCAACGCCATCGCTTCGGGTTTGCGCACGACAGGCTGATTACTTGGCGGCTTCAGCGATGAGGGACTCCCATTCAAGCATGTGATTCTCCCAAGTGAGTGACAGCACGCTCTCACGTGCTGCCGCACTCATGGCGGCGCGGTCCTTTTGCGTGAGCGCTAGCGCCTCCTGAATGCGTGCGGCTAGCTCGGTGGCATTCTGCGGGTGATAAAGCATGAATCCGTTCTCGCCGTTGCGCACATGATCGACGGCACCGTCCATCACGGAAACGATGCCTGGCAGTCCGCAGGCCATGCTTTGCAGCACGGTGTTGGAGAAAGCGTCGTATTGCGTCGGATGCACGAACCAGTCGGCGGCTTGATAGATCTCGACGAGATTGCTGGTGATCGGCACGGAGCGAATGCGGTCCGAGATACCCATATGCACGGTGCGCTCATGCATTTCCGCATTGAGGCCTTTGCCAGCGATCCAAAGTGTCGCAGGGATGGATTTCATCGCCTCCAGCAGTGGCTCAAGTCCGCGGCGTCGATGGCTCATGGAGACAAAGAGCAGCACTGGCTTATCGGGATTCGTTTGCAACTTGCGGCAGGTCAGTTCTCGCACACTTTCGCGACCTTCTGCTGGCTTAAAAAGGTGTGTCTCCACTGGGGGAGGTAGCGTGCGGAAGAGATCGCCCTTGGTGCGGTAGATGCCCTGAATCTGTGCCGCAACGCGCGCGGAACTCATGACAAACCGTCGCGTGGCGGAGCCCGTGTAGAGTTGGCGCTCAAGCCGTAACTCGTAAAGATGCCGCAGCGTGTAGCGCTGCCAGGGTGGCAAAAGATTGCCATAGAGCGCGTGGCAGCCAGTGGCATTCCGATGAATGTCCTGCGCCGTGGTGCGGCCAAAACCAATGGTCAAATCGACACCGGCTTTGGCAGCAGCATGTGGCGCAGCGCGATTGAAATGCCACATGCGCACGGCATTGCCACCACGCACGCGCGGCAGCAATTCCCAGCGACCAGGAAGCGTCGCGCCGATCTCCGGAGTGGTGAGCGTGGTGATGTAAACTGGCTCATGGCCTGCCGCAGCGAGCCGTTTTCCGAATTCCATCAGAAACGTCTCCACCGCCGTCGCGCGGATGATTTGATGATGAAGCAGGCCGATCTTCATGAGTCCTCTTGGCTGTGCTCGCTTTCATACAATCGAGCATAGCGATCGAAGGTGAAAAAAGCCGTCGCCACTGCGATCCACAGGCCAGGGAAGCCATCCAGAAAGCCGAGCTTGAAAACATAAGCGCGCACAAACCTCCAAACGGGTCGGAAAAGGGTGTGTAGCAGTGACCAGCGCTGTTTTTTCTCCAGCTGAGTCTGCTTGAAGACCTCCGAGTAGCCCACGTGCTTTGTCAGGTAGTGCGCGATGTCGCGGAAGGAATAATGCAGCAAGTCACCCGGCAGACTCGTGCATTCACCACTCACCACCAAGCGCTCGTGGAGTTGCCCGCCGTCTGCTGCGGCCCACTGACTGTCCTCACGGCGAAACAAACGAACCTTCCGGTCTGGATACCAGTCGCCATGCCGGATCCAGCGGCCCATGAACCAGACGCGCCGCGCCATCCAGGCTCCAGCAAAGCGCTTGTCGTCGCCGTTGGCGAAAAATTGCCGGATGGCCGCCTCAAGCTCGGGCGTCAGCACTTCATCACAGTCCAAGGCTAGGATCCACGGCTGTGTGCACAGGCTGAGGCAATGGTTTTTCTGAGCTGTGTAGCCGAGCCAGTCCTGATGAACAAATCGAGCGCCAAAATCCGCAGAAATCGACTCGGTTTGGTCCTTTGAGCCAGAATCCACGATCACGATCTCAGCTGCCAGTTCAGCCACGCTTTCGAGGCATCGGCGTAAATTGGCCGCCTCATTGAGGGAAATGATGGAAATGGACAGCGGCAGGCGTGACATGACAGCGGAGCCCGAGTCTTGCCGCAAGCACATGCGCTGCCAAGCGGGAATCCCAATTTCATGCTCAGGCTGACATTCTGCAAAAAATAAACCACGCGAGCATTGACACTTAATGCTTAGGAAGACTATATTCTTGTCCCATGCTCAGGCAAATTATCGGACAATCAGAAGCGCAAAAGGACGTCAAACGCGTCGAGTCTCCTGCACCGGCTCCCGCAGCCGAACGTGCACCGATTCTCTCTGCATCACCGGCTCCAATTGCACAACCTCAACGCGCTCAATCTTCACCCATCATGACAACTAGTAAAAATGTTCTCTCCAACGACGTCGAAATCAAAGGCTCCATCAAATTCTCCCATGACCTCATTATTGATGGAAAAATCGAAGGAGAAGTCATTTCTGATGGCAGTCTGACCATTGGTGAAAATGCTCTGATTAAAGGCGAGGTGAAAACCCGCAGCGTGATCATCTTCGGCAAAGTCGAAGGGAACATCACAGTCACCGAGCGCTGCGAACTGAAGAGCAATGCCATCCTCGTTGGTGACATCGCCGCAGGAACACTCTCCATCGAAGAAGGTGCCACCTTCATGGGTCAGTCCCAGGTTGGCAAGAAATCCGACCCCAAGCCCGCCATCGGTGGTGCGCCTGTGGTGCGGCCTAATCCTTAACCTCTTCACACCGAGTGTTCGGACGGCTTTTTGCACCCAAGTCCAGCATTCTTCCACCACCTCCGAAGAATCAAATCGAAGTGGTGTGTCCTTCTTGTGGCGGGGGGGAATATGAGGCGGGCCTCGGTGTTTGAACCAATTTGAAAAAATGAGGAGTTTAAATCACCATAAAGAAAA
>JANOBP010000321.1:0-6504 GCA_031411715.1 Verrucomicrobiaceae bacterium
ATCGAAAGAGGCCGAGGTTGCGTGGGCCGTAGCACCGCCAATGGCGATGCATAGAATCATAATTGGAAGCACTAGGCGCATCGTTTGTTGCCCGAACGTCGAGGTGTGGCACCGGCTACCAGGAGCGCCACTCCGCCACAGGGTTAAGGGTTGTAGTCAAGAGTGTCATTTCGACTCGGGGCGGGTAGCCGGTTGTCCACCACCGTCTTGTTCGGCGTCTTGTTTTGTGGCTAGTAAGGAAGGGATCTGGGTGACTCGTTCGCTGATTCTGTGGAAGTAAGCGTGATAGACGGTGAAAACAGCGAGAAGCAAACCAGCTCCAGCCTCTGGCTGATTTGGGATTGCATCTCTGAGTTCCTTCCGTCCATCAAACGATCCATTCATGAAGTCACCTTCAACCAGCCGACGACTCATAGAGGCGAACGTATCGTAAAGCGCAATCACGGTTGGTATGACGGACACAGACAAAAAAGTGGCGTTGACCTCGTGGGCAAACTTGTTCCTCAAGTTCTTGATCGCACGAAGTATTGTCGCGTCATCCTTCGTGATCAGGTCCAAAAGGACCGCCATCTGGATCCTCGCTCCAAACGAACCACAAGGCGCACGCCCATCACCATCTAGACCTAAAAATGCATGCCTTTCTATCTCGGGTCCTCTCAATCTCAAAAAGAGGAGCTCAGCGATTGCGGCATCCAGGACGGCCGCTGCGACGATTGATAGTTCGCGATCTGGAAGAAGGCGATATTCCTCGTAGATTCGGTCCGGCCCGGGAAAGATATCTCTGAGCCACTTTTCGTTCTTCCAAGCCATAGGGTGTATTTCTGCCGAACAGTGTGGATGGTTAACAGATCGTGAGGTTTGTCAGCAGCTTTATATCCGACGGATTGATGGGAATATCACGGGCTGCGTCGCTCATAGGTGTCGATTTACCCTCCTATGTTGGAGTACGGCAACAAAAATGAAGATTAACTCCAACATAGGAGGGTGAAATCCATGTGTGAATACTCCACGAGGCGGCAGGGCTGGTGGGTGGTGGGGTGTTATTTAAAGTTTTGAGGGGTCTTCTTTGGGCCTGAATTTTTTTCAGAAAGTTCGTGACGAAAAAAATAATTTTTGGTACAAGCGCAAAATGAACGCTTTCCAGAGATCCGGCTTCAGTGCGCATGGCGCTGTCGCTGCTGGGTATTCTCCTTGGGGGGAGAATGTGTGGGTTGGTCTTCTGGCGGGGCGTGGCATGCATCCAGGTAGTGGGGCAGCGGTGTGTCCGGGTGGGTGCGCTGCTGCCCCAACGTCTGGAGGCTGCGGAAATCAGCGCCCACCCCGGCAATGGGGGGCAGGACCTCGGAAGGTGATGCATCACCTTTGGAAACTTCCGCGTCACCTTCTGGGGGTGATGGCCCCCATTGGAAAACTTTCCGGTCACCACGCCAAACTTCCCCATCACCTTTTGGGGGTGATGGCCCCCATTGCGGAGCTTCCCCGTCACCTTTCAAAACTTCCTCATCACCTTTTGAAACTTCCTCATCACCTTTTAAAGGTGATGGGCGGTTTGGGGGTGTGGCGGGGTCAAAATGGCACTTTTCAGGCCCCAAATGCCAGTTTGGGCCTGCTGCGGGCCGTTTTTCCGCTTTTTGTGCCGCAAATCCCCGAAAGGTGCCGGGAGGTGGCGCTGTGCTCCTAGATGCCTCGGTTTGACCAGCCGGGGCTACCTGGGATTCGGGGTGAGACGCACACGCTGACAGGTGCGTGAGCCACTTTTTGCCGTGCGGGATCAATCCTTGGCCAGTCATTCGCATTTCCTGATGACCTCATGCGTGTAGCTTGGGCCATGAAACCGTTCCTACTTGCCTCCATCCTTCTCCTGTCGGCCTGCGCGGCTCCATCTAGCAAAGACACGCTGGCTTCGGCGGATCCGTTCACACCCGTCCGCGTCGTACTCGAGACCAACTGCGTCCACTGCCACGGTGACAACCGCCTTTCCACCATGCCTTCCATCCAAAACACCAAGGCGCTGGCAAAATTGATCGGCACGCATTGGATCGTGCCCGGCAAGCCCGAGGGCAGCCGCTTCTTCCAAGTCGTGACCTTCCCCGACGAAATCCCCGGTGCCATGCCGCCCAGTGGTCACGCCATCAGCAAGCGTGAGGTCCAGATCCTGCGCGATTGGATCCAAACGGGTGCCAAGCTTCCAGCTTCCAACATCACGCTGCACCCGCGCGGAGAGCTGCCGCGCTCGATCTAGCCGTCACTTCAGCAACTCGGCCGGCATTCCATACTGCTCCGGCCAGATGATGAAAAAGGCGTCGCTGTGACCGGCTGCGAAATCGACCAGCTTCCAGCCGTCCAGCGTGCGCAGCCAAAGCGCGACCGTGTCGCTGTTGCCGAGTTCAGGATACTGCACGGCCTTTCCATTGGCATCGATCGAGCTGCCGCTGAAAAAAGCCCAGTTGCGATACACCCGCAGACGACCTTGGAATTTGACCGGCTGCTTGGCGATTTTTTCCGCTCTGGGACGGATCAAGTTGAACAGGCTTTTGCGCAACTCCGAGTCGGCGTCGAGTTCCGTCGGCTTTTCATAGGCAGGCTCATAAAGCGTGCGCCACTCATCCGAACCCGGCTTGATGGTCGGGACTTCAGCGGCGTTTAAAACGGGCACCAAACAGCAGGCGATAGCGAGGCGTAAAGCAAAAGCATTCATAGCGATGAGTCCCGCCAGACTGCCGCACGCAGCCTCTTTCGTCATTCGGAATTCGTCATCCGCCATTTTCCGCCTACCATCCGCGCCCGCTTCACCCAAATGCCGCACATCAGTTATCCGCCCGATCTTCCCATCACGCCACGCCGTGAGGAAATCATCGCGGCCATTCGGCAGAATCAGGTCGTGATCCTCGCAGGCGAAACGGGCTCTGGAAAGACCACGCAGTTGCCAAAGATGTGCCTTGAAGCGCTGCATGGCGTGCGCGGCCAGATCGGCTGCACGCAGCCACGGCGTGTGGCGGCGATGAGCGTGTCCAAACGCGTCGCGGAGGAGCTGAATGTGCCGTGGGGCCGCGAAGTGGGCTGCAAGATGCGTTTCAGCGACGACACCAACCGCGACACGCGCATCAAGTTCATGACGGACGGCATTCTGCTGGCCGAGATCCAGAGCGATCCGATGCTGCGGGCCTATTCCGTGCTCATTCTCGATGAAGCCCACGAGCGCTCGCTGAACATCAACTTCCTGCTCGGTTATCTCGTCGGCTTGCTCAAAAAACGGCCCGACCTCAAACTCATCGTCACCTCCGCAACGATCGACACGGAGGCCTTTTCGGCCGCTTTCGGCGGTGCGCCGATCATTGAGGTCTCGGGACGGCTTTATCCGGTCGAGATTCGTTATGCGCCGCTTGTCACCGAGGAAGACGACTTCGGTTTCATCGACGGTGCCGTCTCCGCCGTCGAAAATGCACTCATCGAGACCGACGACGGCGACGTGCTCGTCTTCATGCCCACCGAGCGCGACATCCGCGACACGCGTGACCTGCTCGATGGCCGTCTCGGCGCAGGTTTCGAAGTCCTCGCGCTCTACGGTCGCATGGCCTCCGCTGAGCAGCAGCGCATCTTCTCACCGGGCCGCAAACGCCGCGTCGTCATCGCCACCAACGTCGCCGAAACCTCCATCACCATCCCGCGCATTCGTTACGTCGTCGATACCGGCCTCGCGCGCATCAGCCGCTACAATCCGCGCACGCGCACGAAGCGTTTGCCCGTCGAAGCCGTGTCACAAAGCAGCGCCAATCAGCGAGCGGGCCGTGCTGGCCGCGTGCAGGACGGCATCTGCATCCGCCTTTACTCGCAGGAGGATTTTGAGAAGCGCGACCGCTTCACCATGCCGGAAATTCAGCGTGCGAATCTCGCCGAAGTCATCCTGCGCATGAAGGCCTTCAAGCTCGGCGAGATCGAGGACTTCCCCTTCATCAATCCGCCCGTCAGCGCCTCCATTCGCGCTGGTTACGACCTGCTGCACGAACTCGGCTCGCTCAACGAAACGCACGAACTCACGCCGCTCGGTCGCGAACTCGCCCGCCTCCCGCTTGATCCCACGCTCGGCCGCATGCTGCTTCAGGCACGCATTGAAAAAGCCTTGCCCGAGTTGCTCATCATCGCCGCCGGCCTCAGCATTCCCGATCCACGCGAACGCCCCGAAGAAAAGCGCGAACTCGCCAACGCTGCGCACAAAGCCTTCGCCGCACCCGAATCCGACTTCCTCACACTGCTCAAGATCTGGCAAGCGACCCCCGGAACCACCAATGCACTGCGCAAATTCTGCCGCTCTCACTTCCTCTCCTTCACCCGCATGCAGGAGTGGCGTGATGTCTGGAACCAACTCTGCGACTGTTTCAGAGATGATTTGAAAAATCAAAACTCTGCCCCCTCTGCCTCTCCGCCCCTCTGCGGCCAAACCGAGCGTCCTGGAAACTCGAATTTGCCGCAGAGGGGCAGAGGAGCAGAGAACGCGGAGAAGAGAATGAGTTTGGATGATTCAATTCACCGCTGCATCCTCACCGCGCAGCTCGGTCACATCGCGATGAAGGAGGAGCGGAACCTCTACAAGGCAGCGGGCAATCGCGAAGTCACCGTCTTCCCTGGCTCGAATCTCTACGAACGCCGCGAGAAGAACAGCAAGGGCAAGCCCGGCCAGGACAAAGGCCGCCAGCCACTGTGGATCGTCGCGGGTGAGATCGTGCAGACCACGCAGCTCTTTGCGCGCACGCTGGCGAAGATTGACCCGAACTGGATCGCCGAACTCGGCGCGCATCTTTGCACGCACAAATACAGCGAGCCGCATTGGAATCTCAAATCAGGCCGCGTCCTCGTCACACAGCGCACGCTCATTCACGGGCTCGAGGTGAAGCGCCAGCACATCGACTTCCTCAAGGTCGATGCCGTCGCCGCCACGCAGATGTTCATCCGCGCCGCGCTCATCGACAGCCAGGAGGTGCCCATCACGCTGCGCTTCTACGCGCACAACAACCTCCTGCGTCAGCGCATCGAGACCATGCTCACCCGCGTGCGCAACAATCGCGTCTATGCCATCGAGGAGCGCCTGTTCCGCTTCTACGACGCTCGAATTAAAAACGTCTCGTCCATTCACGACCTCAACCGCGTCGTCAAAGAGCACCTCGACGAGCAGCCGAACTTCCTCTGCGCCACCGAGGCCGATCTCACCGCTGGCGAAGACTTCGAGTGCGACCTGCAGCAGTTCCCCGACAAAGTTTCGCTCGGCAACACCGCACTGCCAGTCACCTACAACTACAAACCCGGCGAGGAGAGCGACGGCGTCACCGTGCAAGTCTCCGCACAGCTCGCCGGACATCTCACCAGCGGCCAGGTGCAGTGGATGGTGCCTGGCAACCGCGAAGAACTCGCTAACGTCATGCTGCGTGCGCTTCCAAAAGTCATTCGACGCCAGTTGATTCCCATCGACCCCAAAGGACGCGAAATCGCCGCCGCCTTCGATCCCGGACGCGAAGACTTCCTCACCGCGCTCGCCGATTTCATCACGCGGCGCTACCGCATCCACGTCCGCGCTGAAGACTGGCCACCGCAAAGCCTGCCCGCGCATTTGCAGCCACGCGTTGAGGTGCTCGACCCGAAAAACAACAGCGTCATCGCCTCCAGTCGCGATCTCGATGCCATCCGCAGCAGCGTGCAAAAACAAGAGGTGCGCTCCGATGCCTGGGAGAAGCTCCTGCCTCGCGTCGAACGCTTCGCGCTCAAATCCTGGTCCTTCGGCGACCTTCCCGAGTCCATCCTTGTCGAAGAACTCAACGGCACGCCCATCCTCGGTTATCTCGGCCTCGTCCTGCGCGAAAACGAGATCGACGTCCGCCTCTTCCGCACCCAAGCCGAAGCCGCACGCACCACACCCGCCGCCGTTCGCAAGCTCGCCGAGAACACCCTCGCCAAAGACCTCCTCTGGCTTCCCAAAGAACTCCGCAGCATCAGCGCACCCGCTTCCAAAGCACCTGTGGCCAATAACTTCAGCGCACTCACTCAAATCCAGCCCACCGCCGCCCCAGCCTCCAATCTCAGCACCCAAGCCCACGAGCACATCCTCGCCCACATGCTGCGCCTGCAGCCCGTGTTCCCACTCACCGAGAAACGCTTCTTCAACCTCTGCGAAACCGTCCGCCGCGATCTCCCCGCAGTCACGCATCGCGTCAAAACGCTCTTCACTCAAATCCACGATCAGCGCGCCAAACTTCTCGCCTCCACCAAACGCTACCCCGGCCTCGAACAAGACCTCGCCCGCCTCATCCCCGCCGACCTCCTCGCCACCACCCCCCACGAGCAGCTCCAGCACCTGCCACGCTACTTGAAGGCCATCCAAGTCCGCAACGAACGCTACCTCGCCAACCCCGCCAAAGACGCCGACAAAGCCCTCTTCATCACCGACTTCGACCACTGGCAATCCCACGTCCCCAAATCCCAACACGAAACCTTCCGCTGGATGATGGAAGAGTA
>JANOBP010000322.1:0-8759 GCA_031411715.1 Verrucomicrobiaceae bacterium
AAGCGGACCAGCAAAGGCATCTGCCAGGTCGGTTTGTGGCACTACAGCCGCCATCCCAATTACTTTTTCCAATCGCTGCTGTGGTGGGGCCTCTTCTTCATGGCCTTGCCTGCCGAATGGGGATGGACCGCGATCATCGCTCCTGCCGCCATGCTGCACTTCCTTCTCAATGTCACCGGCATCCCACTAACCGAGAAACTCTCCATCGAAAAGCGTGGTGACGCCTATCGCGACTACCAACGCACCACCAGCGCCTTCGTGCCGTGGTTCAAAAAGACCTAACACCATGTTCAACCTCAACGACCTCCTCGCTAAAGACATTCTGCCGGATGCCGCCATCCGTTTTGGAATCCGTCAACGCCTTGCCAAAACGCTGTGCAAGCACCAGCAACCCACCATCGAGGCCCAGCGCGCTGCTTTGCTCAAACACTTGGCGGAATTGAAGGCCAGCCCAGTCGCCATTGCCACGGATGAGGCGAATGAGCAGCACTACGAGGTGCCCACGCGCTTCTACCAACTCTGTCTTGGCAAGCATTTGAAATACAGCTCCGGCTACTGGCCGGAGGACAGCACCACCTTTGACGAATCCGAGGCCATCATGCTACGCAAGACCTGCGAGCGCGCGGAACTGGCCGACGGGCAGCGCATTATCGAGCTCGGCTGCGGCTGGGGCTCACTCTCGCTCTGGATGGCGGAGCATTACCCGAACGCCCAAGTCACCAGCGTCTCCAACTCGCGCACGCAGAAGGAATTCATCGATGCGGAGGCTGTGCGTCGTGGTTTGAAGAACCTCACCATCATCACAGCCAACATGATCCATTTTGAAGGCGTGGGCGAAAGTGTTTTCGACCGCTGCGTGTCTGTGGAGATGTTTGAGCACATGAAAAACTACCAGGAGCTGCTGCGCCGCATCTCGACGTGGCTGAAACCCGGCGGCAAGCTCTTCGTCCACATCTTCACGCACCGCGAGTTTGCCTATCACTATGAGGTGACCAGTGACGATGACTGGATGGCCAAATACTTCTTCACTGGTGGGCAAATGCCATCCGACGACCTGCTGCTCTACTTCCAGGATCATCTCACCATTGAGGATCACTGGTGTGTCAGCGGCATGCACTACAGCAAGACCTCAGAAGCCTGGCTTTCCAAAATGGATGCCAACAAAGCCGAGATCATGCCGCTCTTTCGTGATACCTACGGTGCCGACCAAGCCGTCAAATGGTGGTCCTACTGGCGCATCTTCTACATGGCCTGCGCCGAGCTGTGGGGCTACCGCGACGGTGAGGAGTGGATCGTCAGTCACTATCGCTTCGTGAAGCCGGTTTGATTCGAACGAGCAGCCGCAGCGCTTACGGCGAAAGTAAGCAAGTCATGAAAACGGCATGCAGCTTGTCATGACCTGCTTCCGGTGGGTGATAGATCCATATCAGCCGTGTGCTGCCCGGACGAAACGAGACGCTGGAGGTGAGCTTGGACCGAAGAAAATTCGCCAACGGAAATTCAAGACGCTTGCCGGACGCATCGATCAAGTGTTCCCGATGCTCGACAGGATCAGCAACACTGGCCTCAAGCGCTAACTCGAGCGTGATGCGGCCTCCGCTTGGGGCGAGAGTAGGGGTCAACTCGAACAGATGTCCGATCTTGTTTGTTTCCATGATAAACTCCTCCCCGCCACCGTCAGTAGACTGAATGCCAGCCAATTGCTGAATCTGATGCGTTTGATCTGCCGTGGCCCTGACACTGCCTCGAGTTTCGATGCGCATGGTGGTCACATGCCTTGTCCGGCCGATCTTCGCGTCGGTTTGAAGCCTCTGGAGCAAGTCTGAATGATCGTCTTGTCGAAGCGCGGTCTTTTCGATCTCACGAATGACTGAGGCGGGCACTTCCATGATGTGTGCTGTCACCACCACGTTGCGGCTGAGATTCTCGCGCACCTTTCCGAAAGCCGCATCTATGGCCTCGAGTTGATCACGGGGTGCTTTCACTCGGAGGATGCGTGAATCATTCGAAACTTGGACATCGTCAGCCGTTGCCAAATGAATGCCAGCTTCTCTCAGCGCTTCCATGGCCATGCGATTGGAGAGTGGCTCCCAACCTGTGGAGAAGAATCCCGCCGGAGTCTGAAACACCCGTGTCTCCGCTAATTGAACCCCCTCCGGCTTGGTGGCAGAACTGGCGCGCATTTCTTGCGGCGAAGAAATCTGTCGATGAAGCTCGCAATGGATGAACGTTGCCCAAAGCACATCAGGTTTCGTGTTTCCAACTGGCCGGTGTAGCGAGAGAAGTCGGCGTGCGCCGGGTGTGATCACGATGCCATGAGTTGTCTTGGCTGTGTGGAAATCCACCAGCGGAAAATCAACAGGCTGGCTGGCTGCAGCGTGCTGGAAGGCATGCCGGGTTGAAATTGGCGGCCCAGTTTGCAGTTCGTGACTCAGACTAATTCCCACAAGGTCATCATTTGATGGCACGAAGGACTCCAGCTCGATGGTGCTTCCCACTGTTCGCTTTTCGAAATCGACCGATGCCTGTCCGTTCGTGTGAGTGGAGAAATCGGTGATGTAGGTGCTTTCACGTCCAGACTGATGATTCGCCCTGACATCGGATTCAGCGGTGATTCGAACGGAGTCGATCAAAGAGACCTCACCACTCGTGAGAGCGGGTTCCAAGGTCTGCCAAATGGCGGCATGATTTCCCGAAAGCGCATGCTGGTGGACCAGATCACGTAGTCGCGCCGCAGGCCCTTCAACGGTTTGAAATGTAAACACCGGGGTCGCGGGCAACGAGCGCCGCATGTCACGAAGGATGCCGTGAATGCGCTCAATGTTTTCCTGAGTGTTGGTCACGGTTAAATTGCCCTGCTTATAGCTTGCTGTCGCGTGTGGTATGATCTCGAGGCCATTGGCGATCAGCCATTTCTGAAGCGTTTCAGGAGGATCCACTGGCATGAAGTGCTCCAGCAGGCCATCCTGCAATTCAAAAACAGCCTGCTTTAGAATGACAGGCGCACCTTCCAGTTTGTCGGATTGCTCAATGGAAGTTGGAGTTGCGCCAGTACTTGGTATGCGGTGACTGCCAACATGTAGAAATGCCGCCCACAACACATCCTCATCGCCCGCTCCATGCGGTTTGGTGATGCCGATCAGCCGAGTCTGACCAGACTCGAAGGTCAGCGAGGTAATGAAATTCGCCTGCCAGTGGTCCGTTACGGGAATGCTCACCGGTCGTGCAGTTTGAGGATCACTCAGGACGATAGTGCGCTGCGAGGGTGGCCATGCATTGAGATGAAGCGTGAGGTTAAGAGTGATCTCGTTCTCCTCAGCATTGGAATTTGCTTCCACTTCAAACTTCAGGCCGGATTCCATCAGTTCGGTGTCCATAGTGGCACCCTTGCCAGCCTTTGTGGTCAAGGTGGAGGGATAAATATGTTCGCGCATGCTGGCGAAGGTGAGGCGTTGCCCGCTCCTGCATTCGAGAAATGCATCACCGACAACGCTGACGTGGGAATCCGCATGTTTTGATGAGTTAAGTAAATGGGCAAGTTCTTGAACGCAGCCTGCCTTGCTGGCGGCAGCGGCATTTGCCTGGCGGATCATTTCTCCAGGTGCCTCCACTACAGTAACCATGAAGCAAAGGTTTGCCCGCAGATCACGATCAATCGCCTCCAGGAAGAACTGGGTGTGCTGGAGGTTCTCCGCCGTGTTGTGAACAGCCAGCAGGCTGGTTTGAGGATTGAACAAAGCGCTAGCTCCAGCAGGGAAGGATATCCTCTCATTCAGCAAGACCGCCTTAGCGGACTGGCGCGGCGCTATTGGACCTCCTGTCATTTCAGCGGGATTGATCGCAAAGAACGGTTCGCGCGGCTCACGGTATCCCATGGGCATTACCTGCGGCGGTTGATTGGGACGAACAAATGTATGTCCTCCAAACAATTCGGACTTCACGGGAAAGACACGCGTTTTCATCTCGCCATCGGCAGAGAATGCTTGGATGGAAAAGCACAAAAGGCAGCAGAGCACACGCATCGTGCCGGGAGGTTAGCGGAAGCAGGTTCTCCATGTCGAGGAAAGTTTTGCCGCCAACGGTGAGGAGTGGATCGTCAGTCACTATCGCTTCGTGAAGCCGGTTTGATGAATCCAGCGGCATAGCGGTGTCGGAGAAGACGTGAACTCAACCGCTTATGAACACTCCACTTCTTTCCATCACCCTTTGTGCCTTGCTAAGCACCTCGTCGCTGGCTGAAACGGTCAGCAGCCTGATTCAGAAAGGAGATGTTTACGACCAGCAGTTCCGGCCTGCGGAGGCCCTGCAATCCTATCTGCCAGCGGAAAAGCTGAATCCGAATGATGCAACGCTGCTGGTGAAGATCGCGCGTCAATACGTGTATCGCATGGATTTGATGTCCTCAGCGACGCAGAAGATCGAATCCGCCAAAACAGCGTTGCTCTATTCCGAGCGTGCAGTGGTGGCCTCGCCATCAGATTCGGATGCGCATCTCTCCATTGCCATTTCGTTGGGCAAGATGACTCCGCTGATGAGCAATCGTGAAAAAGTCCTGGCCTCGCGTCGCATCAAGGAATCCGCCGAGAAGGCGGCATCTCTGAATCCACGCAGCGACTATGCCTGGCACATCCTGGGCCGCTGGCATCAGGCACTAGCCGGTATGAGTGGCCTGATGCGTGGCATTGTGAAGCTCGTTTATGGCGAGCTGCCTGCGGCATCGAATGAAGATGCCGTGAGCTGCTTTGAAAAGGCCTGTGCTTTGAAGCCAGGCCGCCTCATTCATCGAATCGAACTCGGGCGCACCTATGCTCAGATGGGGAAGGCAGCCGAGGCCAAAACGGCCATCAACAAAGGCTTGGCTATGGCCAACACCGAAAAGGACGACGACGAAACCAAAGCGCGCGGCCGCAAGACGCTGGTCACGCTGGAATGATCAGCGCGGCGTCTGCTTGAGGAAGCGATCCACAGCATGGCGTGTGAGCTGCGCACCGGGGCCGTGGAAAGGATAGTCCAGCGCATGCGTGGCCCAGGGCAGGTCGAGAAAGAAGTGCGGCACGCCAGCTTTCTTCAGTTGAGCTGCTAATCGGCGGCTTTGTAGATGCCACACCAGGACATCACGGCGGCCATGAATAAGCAGCATGGGCGGCGTGGAGGCATCTGCGAGCAGTGTGGCCGATGAACTGAGATAATTCACCGGCACCTGCTCTGGCGCGCCGCCGAGATATTGCCCCAGCAACTTTGGTGTATCGAGGATGTCGTCTGCTGCACCAAATCGACGCGCGAACACCATATCGGCAGGGGCATAGAGGCTGATGCAGCCGCGAATCGCCGGGTCTCGCAAATTGCAGGCCGCCGCCGTCGCAATCTGGCCTCCAGCGCTTCTGCCGAGCAATACAAAGCGAGTCGGGTCGATGCTGTATTGTTTCGCATGCTCTTTGAGATGGCTTAGCGCATCCCGCACGTCCTCTTGGGGCGCAGGCCACTGCCATTTCGGCGCCAGACGGTATTCCAGCGATACGACGGCATAGCCTTGATTGGCCCAGTGCTGGCTCCACTCGCCAAACTCCGCCGGTGAGCCGTTCTGCCAACTGCCGCCGTGAATGATGATGATGCAAGGTGACTCATCGACGGCTTGCGATGGATAAAACAGCATCTGCCGCTCCTGCACATCTCCATGCGCTGGCAACGTGATCGTTGATGGGGTCATCACGGAAGGCGCTTTGCCAAACCAAAGGTCACTCCAGTTTAATGACGCACCACCAGACTCGAGCGGCATGCTCCAGGCCATCACCAGCGGCCAGAGCATCAAAAAAAGCGCCAGCATGGCCATCACGGCTCCAATCCATGCTTTTCGCCGCAGATTCCATACCAGCAGCATGGCTGGGATAATGGCGATGCGGTGCCCGTACTCGCTAATCGCCAAGGTGAGCTTCCAAAGGAGCAGGTTATTGAAGGTGATGATCTGCGGCAGTGCCAGCAGCAGGGAGAGTGCGGTCAGGACAATTCTCATGATGCGAACGAGCTGGCATACTCGTTTGACGTGAGGTCACGGGCCGATCAGCACAATGGGGCCTTCCCCTTTCGGCACGCCGCCTTCTTTTTCCACGCTGAGGGCAAACTTAGAGGCAGAGCTGACTTCATTGAGCGGTTTGAAGTCGATCTTGGCAAAGCCCTGCGCATCCACGTGCACCACGCCGGCATCGACGGGCACTTCTTGCTTCGGATCGACCACCCAGAGTTGGTAATCCTTCCCTACTTCCACGGGAGGCATCTTTTCCAACTTCAGCACACCGTGGTGCTTCTCACTGTCCCACACCACCACGGCCACGCCCTGTTTGTAGGCATCCACGGAGCTTTGCAGCGTTGAGATCTGCATCTGCGCCATGACATCATGTTTCTTGAGCGATTCAAATTCCGATCCCAGTTGGGCTATCTGCTTCTGAATGCTATCACGCTCACCGCGCGTCTGCGCTTCCACTTCGGTCACGGCTTGGAGTTGCTTGGACAATTGCTCGCGCTCATTCCACAGCCATGCGGATGAGACCGCCAGAGATGCCGCCAGAGCCCACCCAATGCCCCCAACCGTGAAAAAGGCAGTCCGACCTCGTTGCGAGCGAATCCTCTGTTTAATGCGGCTTTTCAAGACCGCAGGTGGAGCCACCGGCAACACCGCGTAGGCCAGTTCAGCCACCGTTTGCTCCAACTCATCACACAGCGCGCGCAGTTCACGGTCACGCGGTGCAACTCCATCGAGGGTGCGCTTTTCATCACCCTCCAGCATGTTGAGGGCGTTTAGAGCAGCCAGGTCTTCGTATCGATCGTCCATCACGCGCCTCCTTTCAGTAACTCACGCAGGCGCATGAGGCCACGGCGGATATTGGTCTTCACGGTACCCAGCGGAAGGTTTAACGAGTCCGAAATCACATGATGCGTCAGGCCCTTCAAGAAAGCGTATTCGATCAACTGGCGTTGATCTGCCGGCAACTCATTCAAAGCCGCACGCACTTGTGCTGCACGCTCGTTGGACTCCACATCGCCGTCATACGTCGAATCAGAGTTCAGGACGGCGGACTCCAGAGTCACAGCCTCGACCAAACGGTTTCTCCGACCCAAGGCACGCATCTTGTCGATGGCCTTGTTGCGGAAAATCATGGTAGCCCATGTAAAGGCCTTACTGCGTGCTGGATCATAGCTGCCGGCATGAGTCCATAGCTGCACAAAGCCATCCTGCAGCACATCCTCCGCCTCACGCTCGTCATGCAGCATCTGCCGCAGCAGGCCAAAAATTCTGGGCGAGAAGCGGTCATAAAGCGTATCAAAAGCACGCGAGTCACCGCTACCAGCACGCTGGAGTAATTCTTCATCAGTAAGGTCAATCCGGCTCATGGAGGGGGCAAAAGCTTGGTGCGGCACTTCAAAGCCTCCGGGGCGGAGGCTTTTGCGAGTGGGGGACACGCAGAATGGCGCGTTCCATGCCAGAGGTTGTGCAGTCACACAAGTCTTTGCGCATGATCGAGAGCATTGGATGCAAAAAATCTCAATCAACCTCATTCAGTTGCCCAAAGGCTCTAGCAGGCTCATGAGTGACGCACATGCAGCATTCCCAAACACGCCGCACCCTGCGCAGCCGCGAGGGTGCTCAAATAGCCCCGCGCAAGAGCATGGGGCAAAATTTCCTCGTCGATATCGCCATCTCCAAATGGATCGCCGACCAGATCCAGCCGGAAGGGCTGCCAATCGTCGTCGAGATTGGTCCGGGAATGGGCGCGCTGACGGAACACCTCATCGGCAGGCCGCAGCATCTCGTTCTCATCGAAAAAGACTACCAACTTGCTCCGGAACTCCAGCGCCGCTTTGAAGGGCGCAGTGATGTTGAAGTCATCGGAGACGACGCCACGCGCATCGACCTCCGCCCATGGTTCCGCCGTGGCCCGGTGCATTTGATCGGTAATCTGCCGTATTCCGTCGGTAGTGCCATTTTGAAGCACTGGCTCACACCGCCCACGCCTGTGCAAAGCGCGGTGTTCATGCTGCAAAAAGAAGTGTGTGACCGAATCGCTGCCAAATGTGGCGACGACGCCTACGGAGGCCTGTCGTTGCTTGTACAGAAGGATTGGGTGGTGCAGATGCTGCGTGTCGTCCCGCCAGAGGTCTTTAATCCACGTCCACGAGTCGATTCCGCCGTCATCCGACTCACGCCGCGTGATCCAGCCTCGCTGCCGGTGTTTGATCGCGGTTGGTTTGACCGTCTTGTGCGTATGGGCTTCTCCCAACGGCGTAAGCAGCTCAAAAACCTCCTCCCTGAGGCCCCTCGCGGCTGGCAAGCCCTCACCGAGGCTCTCGGCGTGCCGTTGGCCATTCGCGCTGAGGAGCTCACGCTCGAGCAGTGGATCCAAATCGCCCGCTGGTATGAAGACCGCCACACCACCGACGCCGGACAGAAGGCCAGCGAGATCTTTGACGTGGTGAACGAGCGCAACGAAGTCACCGGCCAACTGACCCGTGGAGCAGTACACGCGCGCAAGCTGCTCCACCGCGCCGTTCACATCTTCGTCATCAACTCACGCGGCAAGATCTACCTCCAACAGCGCTCCCACCTCAAAGACGTTTCCCCACTCAAGTGGGACAGCAGTGCAGCCGGCCATCTCGATGCCGGAGAATCCTACGCCGCCTCAGCCGTGCGCGAGCTGGAAGAGGAAATCGGCATCCGTGTCACCGCCACCGAACTCGCCGCGCAGATTCCTGCCGGAGACCACACC
>JANOBP010000323.1:0-7224 GCA_031411715.1 Verrucomicrobiaceae bacterium
AGCACTTGCTCAAACAGCGTCAGTCGCGACAGCACCGTCGTGCGGCAGCCTGTGGCCACTGGAATGACCAAACCGACTCGCTCAGGATAAAGCGTCGCCAGATTAATCGCGATCAATCCACCTACACTGGAGCCGAGCACAGCGTGCAGCTTTTGAATGCCAAGATCATCGAGCAGTGCCAACTGCGAGCGCACCACATCACTCGTGCTGATGGAGGGGAAATCTCCTCCATATGGTTTACCGGTCGTCGGATTGATCGATGTGGGTCCACTCGACCCATAGCAGCCGCCGAGGTAGTTTGCGCAGATGATGAAGTAACGTTTGGTGTCCAACGCCTTGTCCGGGCCGATAAACAGGTCCCACCAGCCGGTGTGGCAATCCTCCGTCCAGCGCGAGCCCACGCCTTCAACACTTTTGTTGATCCCCGCAGCATGTTGACTGCCTGAGAGCGCATGAAAGAGCAGAATCGCATTGCTACACTGTGCATTGAGCTTTCCGTAGGTCTCATAGGCTACAGTTATACCAGGAAGACTCTCGCCTGATGCCAACACGAACGGTTGCTCCGCACTACCTGTGTGAAAAAATTTAGTGGTGACTTCTTGGAGTGCCTTGGACATGGAGCGCGGAAGAAACAGGGCCAGCCACAAAGCGCAAGGAGCATGGCAAATGAGACATGGGATGCTTTCGTGTCAGCCAATACTCACTTTTCCCCAAATTGCGTTTGCCCCTGACGCCCACACTCCGATAATCCGCGTCCATTCATGGCCACCATCATCGTTCAACGCCCCAAGCTCGCCTGGCATGAGCGCTGGTTCATTTCCACGCTCGCCAAAGGCCTCAAAATCACCCTTTCACACGGTGTCAGGACTTTCCTCCAGATCGCTGGTAAGAAGCCCAAGGTCACCATGGAGTATCCCGAGCAAAAATGGGACGACCAACTCCCTGAGCATTACCGCGGTGCCCCAGCACTCGTGACCGACGAGCATGGCCGTGAGCGCTGTGTCAGTTGCCAGCTCTGCGAGTTCATCTGCCCGCCCAAAGCCATCAAAATCATCCCGAGCGAGATCCCCAGCGACGATCCGTGGGCCAAAGTCGAGAAGCGCCCCGCCGTCTTCGAGATCGACATGATCCGCTGCATCTACTGCGGCATGTGTGAAGAGGTCTGCCCAGAGCAAGCCATCTACCTGCGTAAGGACTACGCCATCACCGGCGTCACTCGCGCGGAGATGGTGCATGACAAAGCCCGCCTCTATGAGATCGGCGGTCAGCGTGTCGGACTCGTGAACAAGTGGAATGAGTTGAAGTAACGGCGCTGATGATCCGTATGCTGCGGATCATGCGCACACTTCTCCTTCTGCTTTTCGTCTCATCGCTTCATGCCGCTGCTCCCAGCTTTGAATGGGTGGCTGCGGGTGGTGGGACCAAGAGTGACAAAACACGCGCGGTGACCTTCGACCGGGAGGGAAACGTCTTTTTTGCGGGCGAAACGACCGATGATGGCACTTTCGGCGACCTGAAGCGCACGGGACTTGGCGGAATGGACTTCTTCCTCGCGAAGGTATCCAAGGAAGGTCGCTTTCTATGGGTGCGCAGCCTCGGCGGCAGTCTGGTGGATCGAGGTTACGGTGTGGCGACAGATGCAGCGGGTAATGCCTATGTCACGGGCCATTTCCAAAGTGCCGATGCTCAATTCAACGGTCAGACGCTGCCAAATGCAGGCGACTATGACATCTTCGTCGCCAAATACGACCCGGCGGGCTTGCTACTCTGGCTGCGCACTGCGGGTGGCAAAGGCTACGACTACGGTCACGGCATCGTGGTCGATTCGAAGGGCGGCATCGTCGTCACCGGAGCCGTCGCGGGAGAGGCGAAGTTTGGCAACGTGACTGTGAACGCTGGCAGCACCACGCGGCCGATCTTCTGCGCGAAATACGACGCCGAAGGCAGTTTGAAATGGGTTAAGACCACTTCTGGCAAGTTCTCCGGCAGTGGGCACGGTCTTGGCGTGGATGGCACTGATCACATCTACATTGGCGGCAGTGGTGGTGGCGTGGGTAGCATGGGTTCAGTCTCTCTTGATGTCGCCAAAGGCCAGGCCGGTGTCGTTTTGAAGCTCACACCCGATGGTGAAGGTGTGTGGTCTGCTTTCACAATGGGTGCGGGCTATCATGAGATTGCCGTTGATACCATTGGCCGCACTTGGTGCGCTGGCATGTTCAAAGGTGTCCTCAATGGCGGCCCTATCCAAAGCACCGGCGACAAAGACAACGATGGGGTCTTTTCTCACTTTAGCCCGGAAGGTAAACTCGTCTGGAGCCACGCCTTGCAGGGGCCGGGCACAGATTATTGCCTCGGCGTCGCCACCGACAACACTGGTCGCTGCTTCGTTACAGGCGAGTTTTCCGAGGCCGCCACCTTCGCCGGTCAGTCACTCAAAACCCAGGGCTCCACCGACATCTATACCGCCGCATTCGATGAAAAAGGTCGGCTGGAATGGCTCCTACCGAGTGGGGGAACCAAGGGCGACAATGCCTACACCATGGCCTGGCACTCATCCGGAAGGCTAATTTTTTCGGGTTCTTGTGTCGCACCTGCGACATTTGGCAGCCACACCATGACCTCACCCGGTGGAGCTGAGGCTTACGGGGCAGTTCTCCTGTTAAAGTGACTCTGTGGCACTAAATTCGGGCCTGAGGGTCCAAAAACACGGATTCCGGCCGCCTTCTGGCCGGGAAAGCATGCGTTGACACCAGTGACTAACTCGGGACCATGCGCGCCCCTTCGCCGGGACACCCATCCCGCGAGGCGTGCTAAACAACCCAACCACGATTTGATCACTACATCCTTCCTTTGCCTTGCAGCTTTGTGCGCTCACACCCTTACAGGGAAACTTCAAAATCAGACCACAACGCCGCCCGGCACTCCAGGGCAGATCATCGCTGGTGTCAAAACCACAGCTTACACTCATACTGAGGCCGACCATGTCGAGTACGGCCCCCGCAGCGCTGTTGGCACACTGTTGCGCAGTGGCCAGATCCGCAGTGCAGCTGCCGACTGGTCCATCTACCCGATGGGCACGGTGTTTCAAATCCAGGGGGACCCTTCCGTCTATGTCGTGGACGACTACGGCTCGGCCCTTGTTGGCACACGCACCATAGACATCTACCAGCCCACCACCAGCCTCATGAACCGCTGGGGCAGCCGCAAAGTGAACATTCGCGTGATTCGTTGGGGTTCACTCGCCCAAAGTCTGACCGTGCTCAAACCTCGTGCCTACAAAGCCTCGCATGTTCGTGAGATGATCTCACGCATCCAGAGCCAAACGCGGCCGACTTAATCAGCCAAGCACGCTGTCCGGCACGCGGGCAGCGATCCGTCCTTCGGCATCACGCACCACGACCTTACCGTGGATGATCTCCGGAGGATCGGCGATCCCGCGTGCGTAATCCTCCGCCAGCTCGCGGCTGCAGCCCAAGGCTTGTCGGATACGTGTGGCGAGCGTTTGAAGGTCTGGGGCATTCATGACACTCCTACCTAGCGCGGCTTTTAAGCATCGTCGCTGGTATATTTTGGAAAGACTTTTCTATCGCCAACTTTGGCCACCTCCCGCTATGATCGTCCCTCGACCATGGAAACGCCGCTCTCGCCCCTCGACTTCGCCCGCCGTGCCCGCCGCCTCTACGCTGACCGCGAGGCCGTGGTCGATGGCTCCCGCCGCTTCACCTACCGCGAGTTCTTCGAGCGGTGTGATCGCTGGTCCGCCGCGTTGCAAAAACTCGGCGTGCAGCCTGGTGAACGCATCGCCACCATCGCACCGAACACGCACTCGCATCTGGAGGCCTACTACGCCGTGCCGCAGATCGGTGCTGTCATTGTTCCGATCAATTTTCGCCTCACCGCAGACGACTTCGCCTACATCCTGAAGCACAGTGGTGCCCGCGTCGTCTGCGTGCATGCCGACTACCTCGACGCCGTGGACAAAATCCGTGATCAGGTGCCCGGCGTGGAGCATTTCATCGCGTTGTCGGGTCAAAAACCCGGCTGGATCGACTATGAGGCCACGCTGGCTGCCTCCGCACCCGATTTCACGCCCGCTGAGGTAGTGGAGACCGAAATGATCGCGCTCAATTACACCAGCGGCACCACGGCGAATCCGAAAGGCGTCATGGTCACGCATCGCAACACCGCCATGAACATCATGGGCCACCTCATGCACACGCACCTCACGGCGGCGGATCGTTATCTCTGGGTGCTGCCGATGTTTCACGCCAACGGTTGGACCTTCGTTTGGACCATCACCGCCGTCGGTGGTAGGCACGTCTGCCTGCCGAAGGCCGATCCGAAGCTCATTTTTGAAGCGATCATCCGTGAAGGCATCACATTGCTCTGCGCCGCGCCCACGGTGCTCATCAGCCTCGCCAACGCACCCGTAGAACTCCGCCAACAAGCGCCGCGTGGTGTGCGCGTCATCACCGCCGGCGCACCGCCCGCTGCGGCCACCATCGAGCGCATGGAAGGCGAACTCGGCTGGGTGATCATCCACGTCTATGGCCTCACCGAGGTCTCGCCCATCGTCACCATCAGCGAATCACGCCCGGAGCACGCGGAATTCGATCCTGTCGCCCGCGCCGTGATCAAAGCCCGCCAAGGCGTCGAATACCTCGCCAACGCCGAAGTTCGCGTCGTCGATGACGAAGACAATGAAGTCGCCAAGGACGGTGCCACCATGGGCGAGATCATCATTCGCGGCAATGCGGTGATGAAAGGCTACTACAATGATCCCTCCGCCACTGCCAAAGCCATCCGCAATGGCTGGTTCCGCAGCGGTGATGCCGCCGTCGTCCATCCCGACGGTTACATTGAAATCCGTGACCGCTGGAAGGACATCATCATCAGCGGCGGTGAAAACATCTCCTCCGTCGAAGTCGAAGGCGTTTTGCTGCGTCATCCCGCCATCCAAGAATCCGCCGTCGTCGGTCTTCCACACGAAAAATGGGGCGAAACCCCGCAGGCCTTCATCGTCCTCAAACCTGGAGCCGAAACCACGCCTGAAGCGCTACGCCTGTTCTGCCGCGAGCACCTAGCCCACTTCAAAGTGCCGCATGGTTTTGAATTCATCGCTGAATTGCCCAAGACGGCGACCGGTAAGATTCAGAAGTATGTGCTGCGTGGCGGAAGAGCGAATATCACGAGACAGTGAGTTTAAAGCTCACGGAGCAGTGCAGGCAGACACTCTGCGACCATGCTTATCAAGG
Source organism: Verrucomicrobiaceae bacterium (assembly GCA_031411715.1). Lineage (GTDB taxonomy): Bacteria > Verrucomicrobiota > Verrucomicrobiia > Verrucomicrobiales > Verrucomicrobiaceae > Prosthecobacter. The sequence continues at coordinate 5,256 of JANOBP010000323.1, forward strand.
CTTCTCCCGTCATCTCGGGGCGATAGCCGAGCCGATACGCCATGCCATCCTCGGTCAAGCCTGCCGCATGGACCTCCAGTATCCGGCGCACTTGTATGGCCAACAGCAGGGTATTGTCTTGGGGAGTGGTGGACAGACATTCGACCATTTTCTGCACCACAGCAAAGAGTGAGGCCCAAGGCAGCCAACGGGGAGATGACTCGGCAGGCAACACCAAGCACCAATCGGGACGGTGCAGGAAGTAGCGCTTCGACTTTCCGCGCACCTGCTTGTCTAGACGCGTAGTGCTGAGCTCACCATCCGTGCGCACCTTGCCCGAAATCACCATTTCACCGAGCACCGACTGGATCGACTGTGCTGCGTAACCTGTAAGCCGAGCCAGTTCAGCTACGCTGGCTGAAGGCCGGGTGAGCAGACACAAAATGATCTCGCAGCGCGAAGATACGCCGATCAGCGCCCGCAATGTCAGCAACGTGTTCGCGATCTTGTCTGGCGCAGGTGCCATGCCCAGCCCGCGCAGTCGCGGCAGCCCGCGGAGCCAGCCGTGAGAAAGAAAATCTGGGTCCGTTTTGCCCCAATGCTCCGGGGCCGCACCATCGAGAATGAAAAACGGCTTCGGCGTAATTTCAGTCTTTTCGGCGCTGGCTTTAGCAAGTGATCCCCACTTGGGCAGCTTGCCATGCCTTTGCACAAAAGCTGCCGTCGCATGCAGCACACGCGCATCGCCGAGATTGCTGGAAGCATGCAAATTCTTGAGCCGCTGAAGATTGATGAGCGAGCCAAAGTGGGTCAACCAATCGAGTGCTTCATCAAACAAGCGCGTCTCCCGCCTGCCGAAGGCAGTGGTCGCCAGCAGCAGCGCTTCGGGATCGATCAGATGCTCTTCTGGCTGCGACGTGGTTTCCGTCAAACCGGCACCGAGGCTGCTCCATTGACGCCACAGCAGGTCATGCATGGCAGACAGCAGATCATCTCTAAATTTGGTCGGCGATGTTGGCATAGTCGTGGAATTTGAGTGCCTGACGCACGATGTCTGGAAAGACCTCGCCCACGTCCTGGCCCAGCACCCAGCGTGCGGCGGCCAGCATTTCCTCGGCGCTTGGATTCAGCGCCTTCAAATCTGACCAGTGTCGTCCGGGCCCCTGATCGACACCTGCAAACAGCTTCAAGTGAATGAGATCTATGCGATCCGGAAAATACACAATCAGGTGCGTGCCATAGTCGCGTCGTTGCAAGCGCGAGAGAAATCCTTCCGGCAGCCCTGCCAGCACTTGATCAGCCGGCCCTGCATTGAACCAGTTCGCGGGCAGTCCCAGAGCCTTCGCTGTGTCCTCAATCGCTGTCTTCAGCGCAGTTGAAAATGGACGCGGGTCCGTCAGCCCCTGCTCATGATGAACACCCGCCAACACATCCACATCCTTGGTGCGGCGGGTGATGAACCCGAGACTGATCATAGCCGCCCCGCCGCAAATAACTACGGTCTCCGGCGGTGCCTTCGCCTGAGCCAGTGAGGCTGACACAGTACGCAGGGCCGTTTCGAGGATTGAGGCGTCTAGGGGTTTCATTCAGCAGGATTATACTGCCTAATAGACAGTATCAAACTGTTATAAAGGCATTTTTATCATGCTATTTCTCGTTCTCTACTCGCCTCAATGCACCGTGCCACCGCGCACCTCGATCTTCTCCCGCGCCTGCTCCACCGGCACATGACGCGGCGTGTTGGCAGGCGAACCCTGTGGCCGCGCCCAGCGGATGCCGTTCGCGATCACACGCTGCACATCGGGATGATGGTAAATCGGATACACCTCATGCCCCGGGCTGAAGTAAAAGATGCGGCCACTGCCGCGAGTCCACGTCGCGCCGCTGCGGAAAACCTCGCCGCCTTGGAACCAGGACACAAAGATCAGCTCGTCCGGCGTCGGGATGCCAAACGGCTCGCCATACATCTCCGATTGCTCGATCTCGATGC
>JANOBP010000324.1:0-5193 GCA_031411715.1 Verrucomicrobiaceae bacterium
CCATGGCGTCTGCCGCCGCGAGGACTTCCGGAGAGCGATGGGTGAGGGTGATGTGTTGGCGGACGGCTGAACGCGCCGCTGGGAGATCACTGCCAAAAAAGGCGCAAAGAACTCCCACATGAGCCAGGCCGCCGATGTGGATGTCCGTGCCAGCACACTTGTGCGGAGAGACGCCGCGAGAGTAAGCCGTGAAGAATTTTCGGTGATATTCTTCCACATAAGTATCCCGATGATTCCCAGGCGTGAGCATGAAGTCGATGTAGCGCTGGAGGTAGTCATCCGCATCGTAAGCGCTGCACGCAATCAGGGATTCCATGAGCACTTTCGCGAGCTGGAGATTGAGGGTGTTTTCACCAGCGCGGAGGAACTGATGGTAGTGAATTCCAGGCTGTCCCCAGTAGCGTGCTTGATCATGTAGAATGTTGCCGCGGTCATTGAGTGCGGTGTATTCAGAGCGCCATAGGATGCTGTCGGCATGAGGCGAACGCGGGGCCATGTAGTCGCGCACCAAGCCGTAGTCTCGATGCAGTGCCGACCGGTCGTAATACCAGTGCACCGGCATGGCCAGCGCATCGCCGATGAAGCCGCCCATGGTCATGCCCATGAGGGCGTCTGAAAGGTTTGCAGTGAGACTCATTTGGATAATGCGGCCAACGTCAACTCAAGTCGGCCTAGCACATGATGTTACGATCCAGACAGCGTTTCGTGCGAAAAAATCTCGAAATTTGGGTCGCTCCACCTGTTTCGACGGACACACACCTCCATTTAGATGTGAAGCGCATCCAAAATCCGCAATCGTGAAGCCAGATGAATAGGAGATGCGTATCAATAATGTCAGCCTATCGTCCACTCTGAATCTCTCCCTCATCCTATTCTCCTCCCTTTCGTTTCTGGGCTATGGAGTCGCGTGCTTTTTCTCTGCTTATATGAAGCGGGAGTTCGAGCGTTACCGTCTTGGATCTCAGCGCATTTTAGTCGGCGCACTGCAAGTGGCCGCATCGCTCGGGCTGCTGGCTGGCCTGAGCCATCCCTGGATGGGACGCTCGGCAGCGGTGGGCCTGGCGTTGATGATGCTGGTCGCTGTCGGTGTGCGCATCCGTATCAAAGACAGTCTCGCGCAGACGATCCCAGCCTTATTTTATCTGCTTTTGAATGCCTACCTTTGTTGGATGGCGTTCTAAGGAGCCTTCAGCGGCTAGAGCAGCGCAATCGCGACGCACATGGCAAACACGGCGATTGAGGGCAGGGCTTTCGAGATCGGGTCCTTCACTTTGAGATGCATGATGAAGGCTCCTAGCATGAGCGCCCCCAAACCGATCGCCGCTGGCTGAGCCAGACTGTGAATCCAAATAGACGCCAGAAGAGCAATCGCCAGTCCCACCTTAAGCACTGCGATCACGCACATGAACCCATAAGGTAGCCCGTATGTGGCGAACTCCTCGCGCATGGTCTTTGCATTCCCACCACGATACGCTGTCGCCCGGTTTGCTCTCAGCAGCCAGACATTGAGTATTCCTAAACCCACAACCAATTTTAAAATAATAACGACGTATTCCATGGCGGTAAATAATGCTGACACATTGAAGCTCTGTTCGTCCCCATTTACCTTCCCTTGCAGGCAGTCGCAACCAGCGAATCAATTTCAATGTCAAATCTGCCCCCAGCCCGACGGGGAACTTTGGCGAAAGATGGAGTGAGATTTCAAAGCGAGGTCCCTGCCCGTGGTCAAGGGTCGCGCGACGACTGAATAACTCGGGCACCGCGCTGCCAGGTGAAGTAGGACCACACCCAATGCAAGAAGACGGAGACGCGGTTGCGCATGTTCATGAGGAAAACGAGGTGCACAAAGAGCCACATCAACCAAGCGATGAATCCGCGCATTTGGATGCCTGCAAAGCTGACGACAGCGGCGCTGCGGCCAATGGTTGCCATGCTGCCCTTGTCCCAATAACCGAAGGCGGGGCGCGCACCGGTGCGTTCGTTTTGAATGCTGTGAGCGATGAAACTACCCATCTGAATCGCGGCGGGAGAGACGCCCGGCACTTTGACCCCGTTTTTGTCTGTCAAAGCTGCGATGTCGCCAGCGGCGAAGACCTCGGGGTATCCAGGGAGGCTCAAATCAGGGCAGACTTCGATGCGGCCACCGCGATCCAGTGGAATGCCGGCCAGCGTGCGTGTCACCTCGCTTGCCTCCACACCCGCGCCCCAAATGATGATGCCACTTTCGATGCGCTGACCGCCGGCGATGACGTAACCCTCGCCGACTTCTTTGACTGGGCAATTCAAGTGCACGGTCACTCCCATCTTCTCCAAGCGCTCTCGTGTGTAATCGGGAAGACCGCCTGGAAACATGGGCAGTAATTTGGGCCCAGCCTCAATGAGATGGACTCTAGCTTGCGTGGGGTCGATATGGCGAAAGTCCTCTTTGAGAACGATGCGTGAGAGCTCCGCCAGCGAGCCTGCCATCTCCACACCGGTCGGTCCACCACCGACGACGACCATGGTGAGAAGCTTTTCGGTTTCTGCCGAATCGACGGTGGATTCGGCCTTCTCAAAGGCAAGGAGCACCTTTTTACGGATTGCCATCGCGTCGTCGAGGCTTTTGAGGCCGAGTGTGTGCTGTGCCCAGTCGTTGTGACCAAAGAAGCTGGTTTTGGCACCGAGAGCGATGACAAGGAAATCGTAACCGATCACACGATCCTTGAGCTGCACCTGTTTCGCCGGGAGGTCGATGTGCACCACATCGCCCATGATCGTGGTCACGTTCTTTTGGTCCGAAAGGATGCTTCGTAGAGGCTGGGCGATTTCTGCCATGGCCAGTGCTCCAGAGGCCACTTGATAGAGCAGCGGCTGAAAGAGGTGATGGTTCCACCGATCCACGAGTGTGACGCGGATGGTTTCACCGCGCAGCCGTTTCGCACATTCGAGACCGGCAAACCCGCCGCCGAGGATGAGGACGTGTTTGGTGATCATCAAAATTGGGGGCGGCGGGATTGTTGAGGTTTTGTCATGATGTAAAAGAGACCTTGAGCACTCGGCCCAAGGTCCCCTCAAAGCGAACACTTTTCGGTTAATGCCGCATTGCAGATTATTACTTCGGCAACACCACGCTATCGATGACGTGAATCACGCCGTTTGAACCAACAATGTCTGTCTTGACGACCTTGGCGCCGTCAACGGTCACGCTGCCGTCTTTCACCACGATGTCGAGTTCAGTGCCTTGCACGGTCTTGACCTTGCCAGTTTTTACATCAGCAGCGAGGACCTTTGCGGCGACGACGTGATAGGTGAGGATGCCAGCAAGCTTGGCCTTGTTTTCAGGCTTGAGCAGTGTTTCCACCGTGCCTGCTGGCAGTTTTGCGAACGCTTCGTTGGTAGGTGCGAAAACGGTGAATGGACCTTCACCACTCAATGTCTCTGCTAGACCAGCGGCTTTGACGGCAGCGACGAGGGTGGAGAAATCAGCATTGCCGGCAGCAATGGCGACGACCGTTTGTGAAGCGGCTGCATCGGCAGCAATAACGCGCTGTGAAGTGGTGCCGACAAGCAGCGCGATAAAGGCAAGATTGAGGATTTTTTTCATGTGATAACTGATTTTAGTTTGGTTGGGTTTGAGTGCTCCACGTTTTGTGGTGCGCAGTTGATTCGCCCGGCGGGTGGTGCTGGATGCAAAATGAAATATTTTAAAATTGATCCAAAAGCATCCGTGAATCGGCTGTGATCGTTCTCGCGCTTAGCTTCAACAAACAGGCAAATTCTCTCAAAAAATGTTAAGGGGATTCACTGGGCAGCCTTGGTTCCGAAGGGCCGCGAGAACTAATCAACATCTGGGTTTCTCCCGAATTCGTATATGCAACGACAGATGCTCCATGTACTGACATTCAATCGACCCGTTACCTTGGCACAAAACGACGGATCTGACCCCTGCCAAGACCTAGCTCGCACAATATGCCTTCGCACTTTCACACCAGCACGCCAGTCGCCGCTAGCGCGGTGACGATGTTCGACTTCCACAGCGATCCGCACAATCTCCCTGAGGTCATGCCGCCGACGTTAACGCTTGTTAGCCTGAAAACCGATGGCCTAGCGCAGGAGGGACGGATGATTGAACTGCATTGTCGTGACTTCTGGGTCATTCCCATGCGCTGGACTTGCCGCTGGAAGACGGTGCAACGGCCTCATCTGCTGGTGGATGAAATCGTCAAAGGGCCGTTCGCGCTTTTTGTGCATGAGCATCGCTTTGAAGAGCAGGGGCCGAGCAGTTGCATCATGCATGACAGGGTCACGTATCAATGGGGTCGCTCCTGGTGGGGTCAATTTGTCTCTGAGACGGGTGTGCGGCTTTATCTCACGCTTTTGTTCAAGTGTCGGCACTACCGAACTCGGAAGTGGGCGGCTCTAAATGCAGGCATGCAGCCCTCGTAATGGACATCACACGCAAACTCGAAATCCTGGCTGACGCGGCGAAGTATGATGCTTCGTGTGCGAGCAGCGGCGCGGCGCGGAAGGATTCGCGGGGGAGCACAGGCGTAGGCTCCACGGGAGGATCAGGGATTTGTCATTCCTACACGCCGGATGGGCGCTGTGTGTCGCTGCTGAAGGTGCTGATGACGAATGCCTGCCTCTATGATTGCCACTACTGCATCAACAGGCGCTCCAGCAATGTGATCCGAGCGCGGTTCACGCCGGATGAGGTGGCGCAGCTCACGTTGGATTTTTATAAGCGAAATTACATCGAGGGACTGTTCCTCAGTAGCGGAATCATTCGCAGTGCGGATCACACGATGGAGCTGGTGATTGAAGTCGCACGGAAGTTACGCGAGGAGCATCACTTCCGCGGCTATATTCACCTGAAGACCATCCCTGAGGCCTCGCAGGCACTGATTGCCAAGGCGGGGCGTTTTGCGGATCGAATCAGCATCAACATCGAGCTGCCGAGCAAGGAAAGTTTGGCCACGCTCGCGCCTGAAAAAAACCTAGCCCGCACGGAGGAGGCGATGGGACACATTCGGGGGAAGATCGACGAGCGATATGCCGAAAAACGCAAGCCTGATGCCCCCAAGCCGCCGCCTTTCGCCACAGGCCAAAGCACGCAGATGCTGGTGGGTGCGGATGCCTCCACGGATGCGACGATTCTGAGCTGTGCGGACAAGCTTTACACCATGCATCGCTTGCGCCGGGTTTACTATTCGG
>JANOBP010000325.1:0-10715 GCA_031411715.1 Verrucomicrobiaceae bacterium
TCACCGGCTTTTCATAGGCCCAGTGCTGTTGATACGCCGCGCCCTGCTCAATCCACTTTTTCAGAATGTCCTTCTGCCGCTGCGTCAGCTTCTTGTGCGAATCCGGCGGCGGCATGAGGTCGTCTTCGTCATCGGTAAGGATGCGGGAGACGAGTTTGCTGTCCTTCCCCTTCCCTGGCACGAATGCTTCCTTGGCGAGAGCCTCGTCAAGAATATCCAGCCTGAGTTTTCCCTCACGATGCTTTGGGTCGTTGCCGTGGCAGTAGAAGCAGTTATCGCTCAAAATCGGCCGAACATCGCGATTGAACTCGATTTTGGCCGGAACGGGCGGTTCTGCGGCGAAAACAGTGATGGGGGCCAGAGTGGCGAAAAGAAGGGCTTTGGTCATAAAAACGAGGAGAACACTGTACGATGCAATGCGTGTGGATATTCCTTGATGAAAAAAACCTGCCCCAACAAGTGCTGGGGCAGGTTTTTCTTTGAGTGAACCGCTGGAGGCACTACTCGGCTTTTTTCTTCGCCTTGGCGGGTGCGAGAGCGGCGACTTTCTCACCGGGTTTTGGCAGCGTCGCTTGCACGGCTTCCCATTCGGGATTTGGCACGGCTTCGCGGATGGTGAGGTTGCGGAAATCAACGGACTGACCACCGACGGTGAAGCCAGGTGATGCTTTTTCTGATTTGAAGAGGTCGCTGGCACCCCAGGCGACGATGTCATCGACTTTACCGAGCATTTTGTCTCCGACCATCTCGAGGCGGACCTTGTGCCAGCCGGGAGCAAGCTCAGTCATGAAGCGTGCGAAGACGATTGCCTTGTCCGGGCCTTCATGGTCGCTGTCATCACGCTGGATGGTGATGGATTTTGGTGTGATGCCGATGCGCGCCATGTGGTCCTTCACGCCGTTGATGGAGAGGCTGGTGGTGCGTGCGCCTTCAAACTTGAATTCATATTCGACGACGAAGTCCTGCAGCTTGTTTGGCAGGCGAGTGACGGCACCATGTTTGTCCTCGGCGATCTCGGAGCCACGCATGGCACCTTCGACCAGCTCCCACTTGCCTTTAGCAGCCTTCCACGGCGCACCGGGGGCTGTGTCGAGTTTGGATTCATAGATGACTTTGCCGGGGACGGCGAGGAGCAGCTTGTCGTCAGCGCGGAGGCTAAGCGGAGCCGCTAAAGCGAGTAGAAGAAGGGTGGTGTGTTTCATGGGGCGCTGGAAACGGTGCCACTGGATGCTTGTTGCGCCTTTTTTCTCACCTGATAGAAGCACGAGATGCGAAAGTCCCTGCTCTGTCTCATTCTTTTATCCACCCGCATGCAAGCTGCTGAACCCAATGCCGAGGCCTGGCTGGCCAAAACGAAAATTGCGCCACCATTGAAGGTGCCGGCGACTCTTGAGGCGTGGCAAAAACAGCGAGGCGAAATCCGCGCGAAGTTGAGCGAGTTGCTCGGCGAGCTGCCGCCACGTGCGCCTGTTTCCGCATTCCAAGTGGTGAGCAAGGAAGACAAAGGAGGCTACACGCTGGAGACGATCCAATTTGATAATGGCGCGGGCGAAATCGTGAAGGGTTACGTCTTTGTGCCAAAGACGGCGACGGCTCAAAGCAAGGCTCCGGCCATTCTTTACTGCCACTGGCATGGCGGTCAGTATGATATAGGCAAGCAGGAGCTTTTGCAGACGAATGCGACTCCAGTGGCAGCCGGTCCAGCGCTGGCGGAAGCAGGTTACATCGTGCTGGGCATCGATGCGCCGTGTTTTGGCGAGCGAAATGGCAAAGGGCCCGATGGTCCGCTGCAAAAAGGTGGCGCGGGCGAGATGACGGCGGCTAAATTTCATCTGTGGGCGGGACGCACGCTGTGGGGCATGATGGTACGGGATGATCTGACGGCGCTGGATTACCTGTGCTCACGTGCAGAAGTGAATGCGGCCCGCATCGGCGTCACGGGCATCAGCATGGGCTCGACGCGGAGCTGGTGGGTGATGGCGGTGGATGACCGCCCATGCGCCGCTGTGTGCGTGGGCTGCATGACACGTTATGAGGAGCTGATCCGCGCGGGGATGCTCAAGGCGCATGGCATTTATTACTTCGTGCCAGGGATGCTGAAAAACTTCGACAGCGAGGCCGTGATCGCGCTGGGGGCACCGCGGGCGATGCTTTTCATGACGGGTGATCAAGATGGCGGCTCACCGACGGATGGCGTGCGGCACATCGGCGAGATCGTGAGCAAGGTTTTTGCGCTGCATGGTGACGATGCCACGCAGCGCTTTGAGAACGCGATTTATCCCGACGTTGGCCACGTCTATCTGCCAGAGATGTGGGAGAAGACGGTGAAGTGGCTGGACCGATGGGTGAAGGCACCGTGAGAAGTGAAAAGTAAGAGGTGAGATGTGAAACCACGACTAACCACTCACTTCTGACTTCTCACGTCCGACCTTCCTCACCACGAGCTCAGGTCGCGATGCAGTTGATCCATCTCCGTTGAGAAGGCTGCACGCTCCGGCATGTCTGGCTCACCGTAAGGGACGATCTCGACGATGTTTTTGCGCAGCGCGGTGATGCCGTTTTCCCCATCGGTTGCGATGACGGTCTTCCATGCACAATCCGCAAACCTTGCCGCGAGAATGCAGTCCTGCGGCGTGGTGTGACCGCCGCGTTGAAGATGGCCGAGCACGGAAGGGCGCACTTCGAGATCTGGGAAGGGCGCGCCTTTGCGCTGGAAGTATTCCTGAAAGGCATCCATCAGCACATAGGCTCGGTTGCGTTTCTGCGGCGGGTCAAATTTCACACCTTCCGCGACGAGCACGATGGCGTGACCTCGGCCACGGGTCATCGCGCCTTCAATTCGTGCGGCGAGTTGTTTCATATCCGCAGCCTTCAGCGCACCTGTCTCAGGCGTGACGATCATCTCCGCGCCGGAGGCCAGACCGGCCATGCGAGCGAGGTCACCACTGGCGCGGCCCATCGTCTCCAGTACCATGACGCGGCGGTGGCTGCGTGCGGTGTCAATGAAGTGATCCACGGCCCAAACAAGCGTGTTCACTGCCGTATCGACTCCGAGCGCCATGTCGGTGAATTGCAGATCATTATCAATCGTGGCTGGCACGCCAATGACTCGCAGATCACTTTCTTCTGCGAGCAATTTAGCACCTGAGAGCGAGCCATCACCACCGACGACGACGAGCGCGCGGACATTGAGGTTTTTCAGCAGTTGGATTGCTTTCGCGCGCAGTGCCTGGTCATGGAACTCGAGACATCGCGCAGAACCGAGGATCGTACCACCTTTGCCGACGATGCCGCTGACGGAAGCGTGATCCATCTGGATAAAGTCGAGCTGCTCATTGATGAGACCTGCACGCCCAGGATGCGAGGCGATGGTGTTTTTTAAACGGACCAAGGCGTCCGCGTCTCCGTTGACGATGCGCGAGGCACGCACAAGGCCGCGGTAGCCATCACGAATGCCAAGCACAGCAATTTTTTCGCGATTCAAGCCTAGCCGCACCAGCGCGCGGAGAAAGGCATTCATACCGGGGGAGTCGCCACCACTGAAGAGCACGGCGACGGATTGTTCTGGAAAGGAATGAGACATAAAGGTTGGTTGGGGGCTTTTGCCTTAGCGAGCACTCCCTGCGTGGCAAGCAACCCTTGATCGCGTCTCTGCACATGTTAATGGCGGGAGTGTCACCTGCCTTCGCCACCACGCTTTTTCCTCTCATTTCCGCCTTGTTGTATGCCTTTGGTGCGCTCGTGCTCAAACGCTCCAGCGATCTTGGAGTCGGCCTCTGGCGCACGACTTTTGTGGCCAATATCATCGTCGCGGGACTGTTTTCGTTTCTCTGGTTGCATGGTGGGCCGCCCGTTGAGCGGGAACTGCTCTGGCAGCCCGGCGTGATCGCCATGTGTCTGTTTGTCGGCCAGATCTCGCAATTTCTCGCACTGGAAAAAGGAGACGTGTCAGTAGCCGTGCCCGTTTTTGGTCTAAAGGTCATCCTGGTGGCCTTTTTCACGCCACTGCTGATCGGAGATGCCGTTGGCGTGAAACTGTGGATCGCCGCTTTGCTCAGCGTGGTCGGCATCACCTTCCTCAATCGCAAAGACGCCAATCAACCGCCACGCAACTTGCTGGTGACGTTTATAGCCGGCGGTATCGGTGCCATGGCCTTTGCGGCATTTGATGTGCTGGTGCAAAAGTGGGGCCCAAGTTGGGGAGTCGGACGTTTGCTGCCCTGTGTGTTCTGGATCAATGCGCTGCTCTCCAGCGGCCTCATTTTCCGATTCTCCGCACCGCTGACCGCCGTGCCGCGTCAGGCATGGGGTTGGCTCGTGGGTGGCTCGCTGCTGTTTGGCGTGCAGAGCGTCATTTTCGTCAGCACGATTGCCATTTTCGGCAAAGCCACCTCCGCCAACATCGTCTATTCCTCACGCGGTCTGCTTAGCGTGGCGCTCGTTTGGCTCGTCGGTCATTGGTTCACCAACTCTGAGCAGCATCTTGGCCCAAAAGTCATGCGCTGGCGCCTCGCGGGTGCCTTGCTCATGATGAGTGCCATTGTGCTCGTCATCGTTTAATATAATTCTCATGAAAACGCTCCTGTTCTTGTTGGCCTTAGGCTTCGTCGATTCCGTTTGGGCGCAGCCGAATGTGGTCATCATTCTCGCAGATGATCTCGGTTATGGCGATCTCGCTTGCTACGGCAGCGCGAAGATCCAATCACCGCATCTGGATCAAATGGCGGCGCAGGGGGCGAAACTGACGCACTTCAATTGTCCGGCGTCATTTTGTGCGCCGACGCGTGCATCCCTGATGACGGGGCGCTATCCTTTCCGCTGTGGCATGACGCAGAATCCGGCACCTGATGGTGGACCTGCGGCGGATGCGTTGGCTCTGCCGAAATCGGAGGTCACGCTCGCGCAGATCATGAAATCGGCCGGTTATGCCACGGGCATCGTTGGAAAATGGCATCTGGGACACAAAGCGGGGTCACTCCCGACCGAGCGCGGCTTTGATGAATACTATGGCATCCCTTACTCGAACGACATGCGGCCGGTGCAGGTGCTGGAAGGCACGCAAGTCGTCGAATACCCCGTCGTGCAGGCCACACTGACGCGGCGCTACACGGAGCGCGCGTTGGGATTCATCGAGCGCAACAAGCAGAAGCCATTCTTCCTCTACTTTGCTCAAGCGATGCCGCATAAGCCGCTCGCGGCCTCGGATGCCTTCTACAAAAAGAGCGGCGCAGGCCTTTACGGCGATGCGGTGATGGAACTCGACTGGAGCGTCGGCCAAGTGCTGGCGAAAATCAAAGAACTCGGCCTCGATGAGAACACGCTCATCATGTTCAGCAGCGACAATGGCGCGACCTTCGGCGGCAGCACCGGTGGACTGAGAGGGATGAAGGGCAGCACGTATGAAGGTGGTTATCGCGTGCCCATGATCGCCCGCTGGCCTGGACACATCCCCGCTGGCCATGTGAGCGCGCAACCGGCGGTGATGATGGACTTGTTCGCGACGACGCTGAAGGCCACCAACATCGCCGCGCCCAAAGATGTCATGATCGATGGCCGCGACATCATGTCGCTTTTCACCAGTGATGCTCAAAGCCCACACGACGGAATCTTTGGCCACAAACAATCAAAGCTCGCCACCATTCGCGATGCGCGCTGGAAGCTGCATGTGCTCGCGCCTGGCATCGGTTTGGCCACAGTCTTCAAGCCTGGCGAGAAATACATCGATCCACGCGGCCCAGATGGCGTGACGATTCTCGCACCCTATGAGCAGGCACAGCCCAGCGAGCATCCGGGCACACAAACCGGCGACGCACCGAAAGCGATGCAGCTCTTCGATCTCCAAAACGATCCCAATGAGCAACACGACGTCGCCGCTGCTCATCCGGATATCGTGAAGCGTCTTCAAGTTGCCTTTGATGCCGTAAACAAAGACGTTCCGATCATCGAGGAAGTCAAACGAGCGCCACTCAAGTGAAAGAGCGCCACGGCTCCTTCGTCCTGTATTTCCCAACCATGAAACTTGCCCTCGCGCTTCTACTCATCTGCTCCACGCCACTGCTTGCCGATCTCGCTGGCACAAAGCCCAATATCATCCTCGTCATGACAGATGATCAAGGTTACGGCCAGATCGGACGCCTCGGTCATCCATGGATCAAGACACCGAATCTGGATGCGCTGCACGATTCGAGCACGCGCTTCACGCGCTTTCTCGTGTGCCCCACCTGCTCACCCACGCGCAGCGCCATCATGACGGGCCGTCCTGATTTGAAGAATGGCATCACGCACACCATCCTGGAGCGCGAGCGCATGACGCTCAATGCCACCATCCTGCCGCAGGTGCTCAAAACAGCGGGCTACAGCTCTGGCATCTTTGGGAAATGGCATCTCGGTGATGAAGAGCCGTATCAGCCACATCAGCGCGGCTTTGATGAGGCCTTCATCCATGGCGCGGGCGGCATCGGTCAGGCTTATGCATGCTCCTGTGCCGATGCACCCGGCAATAAATACATGGACCCCGTGATCCGACACAACGGCAGCTTCGTGAAGACCAAAGGGTTCTGCACCGATGTCTTCTTCACTGCCGCTCTCGGTTGGATCAAGCAGCGCAAGGACAGTGGAAAGCCATTTTTCACTTACATCGCCACCAATGCACCGCACGGTCCCTACATCGCACCGGAGAAAAATGCCAAGCGCTTCACCGATCTCGGCTTCAACAAAGATCAGGCCGGCTTTTTCGGCATGATCGAGAACATCGACGAAAACATGGGCCGCCTCGCTGAGAAGCTCAAGGAATGGGATCTCTACAAGAACACCGTCGTCATCTTCATGTCAGACAACGGCACCGCTGGTGGCGTTGGCCAGGTCGGCAAGGATCTCGCACCCGGCTATCCCTTCTTCAATGGCGATCAGGTCGGATTCAAAGGCAGCACCGACGAAGGCGGCGTGCGCGTGCCTTTCTTCATCCGCTGGGATGGCAAAATCAAAGCTGGAAGCGACATCAAAACCATCGCCGCCCACATGGACCTGCTACCCACCTTTGCCGCACTGGCCGGAGCCGATCTGCCGAGGAACCAAGTCGATGGCCGCAGCCTGCTGCCGTTGATCGAAGGCAACGGCACTGACTGGGCCGACCGCTATTTCTTCACGCACGTCGCCCGCTGGCCCACCGGTGTCGAGCCCGACACGCAGCAACACATCAACTACGGTGTGCGCAATCAGCGCTTCCGCTTCGTCGGCCCACGCGGTGGTGGCAATCCCAAGAAAAAAGCCGCCCCAGCCGCCGCCGAAGCGCTCTATGACCTCGAGGCCGATCCTTATCAGAAGACCAACGTCATCGCTGAACACCCCGATGTCGCCACCAAGATGAAAGCAGCTTACGATGCCTATTGGAAGGAAGCCCGCCCACTCATGGTCAACGAAACCGCCGAGATGTCTCCCACCAAGCCCTTCTTTGAACTCTATGAGAAGCAACTCAAGTCCGGCGGCATTCCAGACTGGAAAGCGCCCAGTTTGTAAGTGAATCAGCTCGCCATCTCCATTCCCGTTCGTTCGGCCTCATTGAGGTAGCAGCCTGGATCACTACCCCAAAGACCTCCGTGCTCGCCATACGCTGCGCGAGTGCGGAAACCGCCGCCGCAGACGCTGAACCACTGGCAGCTCGCGCAGGGACCGACCATGCGTGATTGACGCTCTGTCTGGCTCAGCGTGCCGATGGAGCGAATGTCGCGCAGAGTATCGGCGGAGGTTTCGTTTTGCCCTTCCCAGATCTGGGAGAAGGGCATCTGCTTCACATTGCCGAGCAAAATGTCCTGCCAGAACTGGTCAGGATGCACATTGCCTTGCGTGTCGATGTTTGCGATGCCGCGACCGCTGCTGTTGGCACCACCCCCGTTCCAGGAGAGCAGTCGCCTCGCCATTTCGAGATTCGGATGATTCTCCTGCTCCATGCGCAGCAGCAGATACGCACCATCCGCTGGCTGTGCGACGGTGAGCAACTCGCGCGTCACGCCTTGCTTGTGCCAGGCCTCCGTGCGCGCGATCAGTGTGTCCAGCGCATGCCGTGACTCCGCCGGCGTGAGCACTTGCAAGCTGCTGCCACGTCCTGAGGGCACGAGGTGATAAAAACACACGCGCTGGATTTCCTGCTCCTCGATGAAGTCGAGAATGCGGTCGATGTTTTCGACGTTGTGGCGTGTCAGCGTGAGTCGTAGTCCTGTTTTTTGGCCGACATCGTGACAGTTGCGGAATCCACGCACCGCACCATCAAACGCGCCTTCTTTGCGGCGGAACTCATCATGGATCTTGCCGATGCCATCGAGCGAGATGCCCACATAGGCCACATTCGCCGCCTTCAGCAGCGCAGCCTTCTCCGGCGTGATCAGCGTGCCGTTGGTGGAGATGGTGAGCTTTAATCCTCCAGCACTGGCTTTCTGCACGATGTCAAAAAAGCGCGGATGGATGAGCGGCTCGCCACCGCTGAGCAGCAGTGATGGCACTTGATACGCGGCGAGATCGTCGATCACCGCCTCCATCTCCGGCCACGTCAGCTCACCTGGATAATTTATTGCCTGTGAGTCCGAGTAGCAGTGCACGCAGCGCAGATTGCAAGTGCGCGTGATGTTCCAAACCGTAATCGGTTTGCGAGTGCTGGCACTGTGACCGCCAGGATGGCCTGGTTGGCGTCCGGTTCCGTAGCGAAGCGAGTCGGCCGGTTGGTCGACTCCAGTCCAGAGTTTGGTGAGATTGGTCATGATGAGTGTGCAATTAAAGGACTAACACTGAACGCAGCAGACTTGCCCTGGACTCATCCTTCCATGTCGAAGTCTGTGCAGATACTGCGTCACTCCTCATCTCGCTTCACAAAGCGTCGCCGATGCCAGATCAGCCACAACAAAGCCAACACGCCCCAAGTCCACGCCGCGTAGATGTGATGGGAAACCGTCGTGGATGGCACCCAGGCGGGTGTGGCACGTGTGGTGGCAGTCAGCACGGCTAGGAAGACCAAAAACCGCACCCATTTGCTCTTCACAAAAAACCCGTCCAGATCGCCACTGTGGCCAAAAAGCACGCGACTGGCGACGATGAGGATCAACAGGCCAAATCCGCCGATGTAGAGCAAATGCTCGATGGAAACGTGCTGCGCATAAAACAACGGGGAGAGCGAAATGCCGAGCAAACCGAGGCCGATAGCCCAATACAGGCCCGTGGTGAGTGATCCGGCTTGTTGAGTCTTCCAACTCACTTCGACGAGCAGATAACAAGCCGCGACGATGCCTCGCACCGCATAGCCAAGCGTAACTTGGCCATATGCTTCGAGCAAAAAACTGCCCACGAGCAGTATGGCGGCGGTGACGGCTCGGATGAGCTTCGTTTTGGACTGCGCAGCTGTTTTTGGTTCGCCAAAATCACCACCAAGCATGCGCGGGAAGACAAACGAGCCGATGCCAAGCACCGGCGGCAAAAGCAGGCCTTGGTAGAGCAGTAGGTTCGCCAATCGGAAGCGTTCAGGATCACTCGGCAACATCTGCAAAGCCGCACCGGTGATGCCACAGACCAAACCCGTAAGCGCGAGCAGCATCTGCGGCGGTGGCGCTTCCTTGCGGAACTTCACCACGCGAATCACGAGGCACAGCAACAGTGAAGAGAGCAGCGCGATGAAGAAACCATCGCCCCAGACGTGTTGCAGCCGCAGGTGACTCACCGCGCTGGCTTGATGCAACGCGAAGAGCCAGAGCAGCTCCAGTGGCGTGAGTTTCGGTGCCGTGGCCATGCGCGGACCCGCAGTGCCGAGAAAGCCGACGACGAATGCACCGCCGAAAGCTTCGATCATCAAACGTGCATGAACGAGGTTCGGGTAGAAGCCGAGCTTCTGCGCATAGAACAACGGCCACAATGAAACGCCAATGATGCTCCACAACGCCCCGCTGGCGAAGAACACGCGATACGGCTCCGCTGCGAGCCAGTACAGGCCATCTTTGCGAGTGGCCTTGCTCTTGTGCTTCTTGTGTTTGCAGGCGGGAAAGCTCATGCGGTGGCTTTGTAACGTGCGTAGCGCTCACGTTGTTCAGGCGTGAGGTTGGCAGGATCAAAACGCGGATCGGCCACTGCGTTGATCTTGCTATAGATCACGTTCGCCATGTCCGCAGCGCAGTTTTTGATGTGATCCGCTTTTTCGCCGACAAAGAGATCATCCACCGTGTTGCGGAAAAGCAGGAGCCAGTGATCGAACTGTTTTCGGCCCATCTCGGTCTGCGGAAGCAGCTTTGCATGTGCAGCGATGGGATTGCCGGTGTAGCCGCCGCTGCGGAAGAGCACGGTTTCCCAAAACGAATACATCTTTGGCAGATGCGTCTGCCAGTTTGTCTGCGCAACTTTGTCGAAGATGAAGCCCAGCACTTCATCGACACGCACTCGGTCATAAAACGTGTTCACGAGCATCTCGATCTCTGCGCGTCCTTGGATGTCGGTTTTGGTTTCTACCATGCACCTACTTTGCAACTGGATGCCCTCATGTCGCTCTTCGCTTTGTGCGTGCTTGTGTGCCGGGGTTGATCGCGCAAGTGGCGAGCATGTCTGCGCAGGATCGGAGCATTGATGCATCTCCGATGAAACTTAGGTACACACCCAACCAACCATGAAACTCATCCTCTCCTCCCTAGCTACGATCAGCGTCGTCATGACCCTGCTTGTGAATGCCGCCCTCGCTGCCGATCCGG
>JANOBP010000326.1:0-4568 GCA_031411715.1 Verrucomicrobiaceae bacterium
TCACGAGCATGTATGCCTACGAGCGCGAGCAGAAGTGGCCTTACGGACATCGCAACATCGTCTTCGCCCAACGCGGCGGACCCATCGTCTACATCCAGCGCAAGAACTACCTCGCCTCACCGTGGCAGAAGATTTTTCCGGTCAAAACCGAAGGAGAACCCGAATTGCATCCCACCGAACTCTGGGACGTGCTCACCCGCTATGGCAAGCCCGTCACCGCCATCTCTCACACTGGCGCCACCGGCATGGGCACCGACTGGGATCAGATCCCGCCAGTTGATCATCGTGTTGAAAACGTGATCGAGATCTATCAAGGCGCACGCGTCAGCTATGAGGGCCTCAACGCCCCACAGCCAACCGTCGGCCTACGCAAAGGCGAGGACTACAACCACTCGTCCACCGTCATCGGCAAACCCGTTGTCGGCGAGCCGATTCGCAGTTTCACCGAGAAGAACAACGGCGTGTATCAACACGCGCTCGAGCTCGGCCACAAACTCGGCGTTTGGGCCAACAGCGACCACATTTCCACCCACACCAGCTACGGCGGCGTCTATGTCAAAGACTTCACCCGCGAAGGCATCATCGAAGGCCTCAACGCACGCCGCACCATCGCCGCCACCGACAAGATTTTCGTCGAATTTACCTGCAACGACAAACTCCTCGGCACCGAGATTGCTGTCACTGGCAAACCCGTGCTTAAACTGAAAATTGACGGCACCGCCGAACTCAAGCGCGTCACGCTCGTCCGTAACGAGCAAAACCACCAACAGTGGGAGCCCAAGTCGAAGACCTTCGAGCAAACCTTCACCGACGAATCGCCTATCGCCGGCGAAAACCGCTACTACCTGCGCGTCGAGCAGACTGACGGCAACATGGCATGGTCTTCACCAGTTTGGGTTCGTTCGAAGTAGCTCGGAGTCCCGCCTTTAGGCGGAAAGGCACTCGACGAAGCCCGCGATAGACGAATGACGAGCCGTCCAGCTTGCCACACCTGTCCGGCTAAAGCCGGTACTCCGAACTAATCCTCCGGCTCATCCCAGCCAGCGCCGTAGTCCAGCAGCGGATACTTCTTCCAAACCGCCGCCGCTTCATCTCGCCCTACCCGATCAAGATACGCATTTGCGCTGCTCCATGGCCAATCCGTCCATTTTTCGACATATCCATGTCGCACGGGATTGTGATGCACATAGTTCAGCGTCGCCATGAAGTGCCCGTCTGATCTGATGGTCCGCTCCACAGCGCCGTGAAAGTTCTTCCTGCCTTGCGATCCTTCTTCTTGATTCCACATGAACGAGACCTTCCCGTGAAGTTGCCCGAGTTCAAAAAGAACCTTGGCTACCAAGGCCGTCTCGATCAGCGCGTGGTAGTGATTGGGTAACACACACCACGCCGCCACTTCCGCCTCGGATTGCTTCAAGACCTCAAGAAAGGATGCCGTGAAATCGTCCATCCGTGCCTCCGACCAGCCAATATGTGAGCGGTGTTCGTAGCAAGCCGCCGTGAGGTGGTAATGCTGTTTACCTTCGTCGTAACGATGCGGCGGGCTGTGCCAGGGATGATGCCGAAATTGCCTCTGACTCAGGGCCTGCTCCCGCTGCTCCGAAGTCATTCTGCGCCATTGATATGGACGGGACATGGGCGCTTTTTAGATAGGCGTGCCCTTTTGTCCAGTTCGGAGTTCGTTCGGAGTCCCGCCTTTAGGCGGCAAGGCTCACGTCGAAGTTAGTGACGAACGAATTCGCCCACCGTCCTGCTTGCCACACTTCTCAGGCTAAAGCCGGTACTCCAAACTGTACTCCGAACTCAGATCGTCATCGCCGAATATCCGCCGTCCACGACCATTTCATGGCCGGTGATGAAGGATCCGCCAGAGCTTGCGAGCAACAACGCCGCAGCGACGAGTTCCTTGGCCTCGCCGAAACGATTCATGGGCGTGTGGCCCATGATTTTGGCGACGCGGTCAGGCGTGAGCACTTTTTTGTTCTGCTCGGCCGGGAAGAAGCCTGGAACCAGAGTATTCACACGAATACCCAGCGGTGCCCATTCACGAGCCAGGTTGCGGCTCAGATTATGCACCGCACCTTTTGACATCGAGTAGGTGAAGACGCGGCTCAGAGGTGTGAGACCCGACATGGAGCCGAGGTTGATGATGGAAGCTGGCACTTTCTCTTCGACAAAGTGCTTCCCAAACACCTGGCAGGCCAGAAACACGCCCTTGGTATTGATGTCCATGATGCGGTCGTATTCCTCCTCCGGGATGTCGAGGAAAGGCGTCGGCGAGTTCACCCCAGCACCGTTCACGAGAACCTGGCAGCCACCAGAGCGCTCCAGCACTTGATCGAGCAAAATTTGCAAATCCGCCTTCCGGCTCGCATCGGCGGAGACGAAATACGCCTTCCCACCGGATGCGTGGATGCTTTCTAGACGTTTTTCAGCCTTGGCCGGGTCACGGCCCACAAGGACGACTTCAGCCCCTGCCGAAGCATAGCCCTCAGCGATGGCTCCACAGAGTTCACCCGTGCCTCCGATGACGACAGCAGTTTTGTTTTGAAGGGAAAAGAGTTCAAAGATGGAAGACATGACTTTTCATGTATGGCGTGCCGTCTCTTTCCCGCAAGTGGCCGTCCAAGTTGCTGGAAGAATTTGTGGAATAAGCAATCTTCCTCCTGCATCTCACGTTACACACCCTATTATGAAACCTCTCGCCATCTCAGCTATCCTCCTCGCCGCCATTTGTTTCCTCAAGGCGGAGGACAAACCCAAATCCGACACCACCAAGCCCGCCATCGTGAAAACTGAAGAAGACTGGAAAAAAATCCTCACCACCGAGCAATTCGCCGTCACCCGCCAGGCAGCCACGGAGAGACCCTTTGGCGACATTTACAAAGAATTCGAGGCGCAAGGCGAAGGCACCTACTACTGCGTGTGCTGCGGCTCGGAACTCTTCACTTCCAAAGAAAAATTCCACTCCGGCTGCGGCTGGCCTTCTTTCTACGACAGCTCCAAGGCCAAAGGCGTGGCCGAGCACCGTGATCCAGATGGCAGCCGTGTCGAAACCGTCTGCAAGCGCTGCAACGCACACTTGGGCCACGTCTTTGAAGGCGAAGGCTTCAAAACCCCAACCGACCGCCGCTTCTGCATCAACGGCATCGCGCTGAAATTCGTCCCCAAAGGCGGCGAAGCCCCAAAACTGCTCGAAGTGGCCTCCGACGCCGTGCAGTCCAAAAAAGCTGAAGTTGCCAAAGAAGGCGGCGAAACGCCTAAAAAGTGATCGTGAGTGTGGTGCAGTCCTCTGGACTGCTTCATCTCTCAGCCCGGAGGGCTGAACCACTCTTCACGAAATCGATGATCTTCCGGTCATCGTCACCTGCTGCCCACGTCACTCGCAAGAAGTCGGCTGGATGAATCCTGTGCTCCTCAAAGAACGCACGGTCTCCACCGCAGCCGAACATGGTGTCCGGGTCCATCTCTCCACGTAGTTTCGCCCGTGCCTTGGCGATCAGCCGTGGCAACCATGGGATGCCATCGACAGCGGCTGGCTTCGGCGGCAGTTCGCTCGGTTGGATGATTTTCCCGCTGAATTTGCCTCCCATGACGACCTTGAAATAGTCACGCCGAACGGCCGCTACGAGCAGGCTCGTCTCCAACGTCGGCCCCTCGGCGCCATAGCGGCAGTGATCATCCATAAAGTCAAAAAACTCCTGCGTTGTGTAGCCAATGGAGGTCAGGAAGGCCTTGTCCGCCGCCGTGAACCATGAGGTGCCCCGGGTGTCGCCACCACGGTGCAGTTTGGCGCAGCGTTCAAAGAGTTCGCGGAAAGTGGTGTCCCAAGTTTGGTTGTTCATCGTCAGTGATGCTATCAGCCGCATACGCAGCGTCAAATTTTCGTGCGCAACCAATCTGTCCGGCGCGGTTTACACCTGTCATGATCACCGCTAGCATGGCGGCACCTTTCCCCGCCTTTCACATGCCAGAACCGGACCGGACCGCCCCAACCATCCATACGCCTGCCGCGCCAGACGTTGTCGATGAGTCGTCGGATCAAGAAAGCGTGCGCCTCATGCTCCTGGTCAAAGAAGGAGACGTGAAAGCCTTCGAGCGCCTCGTCGAGCTACACCAGAACGCCATCATAGGCACTGTCGCTCGTATGCTCAACAACGTGGACGACGCGCACGACATCGCACAGATGGTCTTCATTCGCGTCTGGCACAGCGCCCCGCGCTACGAGCCCACCGCCAAGTTCACCACCTGGCTCTACACCATCACCCGCAACCTCGTCTTCAACGAAACGCGCCGCCGCTCCCGCCGCAAAGAAGTCAGCATGGAGGCCGAAAACGACGACGATCCGCCAAAATACTTTGCCGATCACAGCATCCCCGGTGCCGACCACATCACGCAGCAGACTGAACTGGAAGAAGCGCTCGACAAAGCCATCGCCGCACTGCCGGAGAAGCAACGCATGGCTGTCATCATGCGCCGTCACCAAGACCTGCCATACGAGGACATCTGCGCCGTCCTCAAAATGTCCCTCCCCGCCGTGAAGAGCCTCCTTTTCCGTGCCCGCACCG